>JBBQQI010000023.1:0-30248 GCA_038216085.1 Gaiellales bacterium
TGGAGGCGGCGGGAATCGAACCCGCGTCCGCGGACGCACCGTAATGAGCGTCTACAAGCATAGGTCGCACTTGAATTTCGCTTGCCGGCCGGTTTGCGACCGACCTACCGACGAGCTAGCCCTCCTGAAATGTCGCGCCTCCGGCAAGTGGCTTTCCTTCGGCGCCGAGCCCGCTAGTTGATGCCGCTTCCGGGACGCGGGCTGGCCCGGGGCGACACGCTGTGCTAAGTCGCTAGGACTTAGGCAGCGAGTGCGAGATTGTGATCCGCACTTGCGTTTTGTTCCGGTTGTTTTAGGAGGCCGACCGGAGACCTCCGCTTGCAGCTCATTCGGAGAACCGACCACGTCGAAGCCATGGCGCCCCCTATGTTTTCTTGCTTCCACAGTGTAGCTGCAGGGTTTGCGCTGTCTACCGGCGACTCGATTTTAGGGCGCGCTCCATCTGGCGCTTCGCCTCGCGGTCTGCGACGTCGCGCCGCTTGTCGCGCTGCTCCTTGCCGCGAGCAACAGCGATCTCGACCTTGACGCGGCTGTCCTTGAAGTAGATCCGCGTCGGGACGAGCGTCAGGCCCTTCTCGCGCACGAGGCCGTAGAGCGAGTCGATCTCGCGCCGGTGGAGGAGCAGCTTGCGCGGCCGCATCGGCTCGTGATTTGCCCGGTTGCCCTGGTCGTAGATCGAGATCTCGAGACCGTGGAGCCACGCCTCGCCGTCGCGCACGTCGGCGAAGGCCTGTGCCATCGTTGTCCGTCCCTCGCGTAGCGACTTGACCTCCGTCCCCGTCAGCACGAGGCCGGCCTCGAACCGCTCGAGCAGCTGATACTCGTGGCGGGCCTTACGGTTCTCGGCAATCAGCTTCTCGGCCATGGGCGCAAACCGAGAGTAGCGTTGAGGGTCGGACCAGGGTGATTCCGGATAGACGATGCCCACGTCCGTCGGCAATCTCGAGGCATGAGCGAACACATCACACACACCCCACAGGTCAAGCGCCTCGAGCGCACCACCTCCAACGACCGCATCGTCGCCGGCGTCGCCGGCGGCCTCGGCCGCTACTTCGACCTCAACCCCGCCGTCTTCCGGCTCGGGTTCGTCGTCCTCACGCTGCTCGGCGGCGCGGGGATCCTCGTCTACCTCGCCGCTGTGCTCGTCATCCCCGACGACCAGCGGGAGCAGTCAATCGCGGCCCAGGTGCTCGCAGAGCGCCGCGACCGCCCCTGGCCCCTCGTCGGCCTCGGCCTGATCGGCGTCGCCCTGCTCGTCCTGCTCTCCCGGGGCGCACTCTGGCCGGCCGCCGGCGCAGGCTGGGTGCTGATCCTGATCGGCGGCCTGATCCTCCTCTGGACGACGAAACAGCGAAGCCGCGGACGCCGGATCCTGATCGCGGTCACGGTCAGCGCCTTCATGCTGCTCGCGGCCGCGGTCGCAGCGGCGGTCGTCGCCTTCGCGTGGTTCGACGTCAGCCTGTCCGACGGAGTCGGCAAACGTGTCTACGAGCCCGCAGCGGCAACCGCAATCAAACCCTCCTACAACGTCGGCATCGGCAACCTGAAGATCGACCTCTCGCACCTCGACGCAACACACCTCAACCAAGCCACCCAGACGCACATCAAGGCAAGCGTCGGGATCGGCAACCTGAAGGTGATCGTGCCGCGCGATGCATCGGTGGCGGTCAACGCCCACGCAAAGGTCGGTGAGCTCTACGTCCTGCAACACCACGACGACGGTCGCGACGCAGCCGTGCACACCGGCACGGGCAGCACCATGACGATCGACGCGAAGGTCGGCGCCGGACGCATCGACGTGGTGCGCGCACGTTGAACCCAACACCGGCGCTCGCCTTCGAACGCAGTGGCGACGACCGCGTCGTCGCCGGAGTCTGCGGCGGGCTCGCAAAGCGGCTGGGCGTCGACGCGACGCTCGTCCGCCTCGCCTTTGCACTGCTCGCCCTCGCAGGCGGCGCCGGGATCCTCCTCTACTTCGCCCTCTGGGTCTACGCCGGAGGGCGTCGCCCCTGGGCAGGCCGAGCACTCGTGGTCATCTCCGCAGCAGCTCTCCTGCTCGCACTCGGGCTCTCGCGCACCTCGGTGCTCGGAGCCGGGCTGCTCGTCGCCGGCGTAGCGATCGTCGCCGCCCGTGGCGGGTCGCTGCGCCCCGGCGGCTCGCTGCCGATCCCGGGAATCGCGCTGACAATGGCTGGCTCGGTCATCCTCCTCGGCCACGTCGGAGCGTCGGGATCGTTCGTCGCGCCGGGCGTCATCGCGGGCGCGCTCCTGCTCGTGCTCGGCCCCTGGCTCTGGCAACTCGCGGCCGAGCGCACCGAGCGGATCAGGCTTGCCGAGCGCGCCGAGGTGGCCGCGCGCATCCACGACTCCGTGCTCCAGACGCTCGCGCTCGTGCAACGTCACGCGGACGACCCCGCACGCGTCTCGTCCCTCGCGCGCCGCCAGGAACGCGAGCTGCGCCGCTGGCTCTACGGCGGTGGCTTCGGCTCGGCCGACACCCTCAGCGCTTCACTGGCCGAGGCGGCAGCCGACGTCGAAGAGCTGCATCGAGTCAGGGTCGAGCTCGCTACCGCCGGGGACGTCGAACTCGACGAAGGCGTCGGCCAGCTCGTGCTCGCGGCTCGGGAAGCAATGGCCAACGCCGCAAAGTTCTCCGGCACCGACGAGATCTCGGTCTACGCGGAAGCCGAAGACGAGACAGTCGCCGTCTTCGTCCGCGACCGCGGCTCGGGCTTCGATCGCTCCTCAGTCGCAGCCGACCGGCGCGGGATCACCGAGTCGATTGAAGGGCGGATGGCTCGCGCCGGGGGCAGTGCCGCGATCGTCTCGTCGCCCGGCGCAGGCACCGAGGTCGAATTGACGCTCCCGAGGCCAAAGCCATGACCCGCGTCGTCCTCGTCGACGACCACGAGCTCTTCCGCGCCGGCGTGCGGGGCGAGCTCGGCAGCTCCGTCGAGATCGTCGGCGAAGCCGGATCGGTCGCGGAGGCCGTGCCGCTGATCCGCGAGCTCGACCCCGACGTCGTCCTGCTCGACGTGCACCTCCCCGACGGCGGCGGTGAAGCCGTGATCGCGGGCGTCGCGCAGGAACGTCCCGGCGTCAAGTTCCTCGCACTCTCGGTCTCCGATGCCGCCGAGGACGTGATCGGCGTCATCCGGGCGGGCGCTCGCGGGTACGTGACAAAGACGATCTCGCGCGAAGAGCTGGCCGACGCCGTCGCACGTGTCGCCGAGGGAGACGCAGTCTTCTCGCCGCGCCTTGCAGGGTTCGTGCTCGACGCGTTCCGCGCGGGCGACCCGGTCGGGTCCGACGCCGAGCTCGACACGCTGACCGCCCGCGAGCGCGAAGTGCTCCAGCTGATCGCGCGCGGCTACCGCTACAAGGAGATCGCCGCGCGCCTGCACCTCTCGGTGAAGACCGTCGAGGCGCACGTCTCGAGCGTGCTGCGCAAGCTGCAGCTCTCGTCGCGGCACGAGCTGACGCGCTGGGCCCACGAGCGCCGCCTCATCTAAACGGCTCTAAACAATCGAGAGGTCGACCTTGCCCTCGTTTTTCGCGATCGACTCGACGCGCACGTCGATCGGGTCGCCGAGCCGAAACGCCTTGTGCGTGAGCCGGCCGACGAGCGCCGTGCCGAACTTGTTCAGCTCGAAGAACTGGCCGTGCAGCCGCCGCGCCGGCAGGAAGCCCTCGAACACCTCGCCGAAGCGAATGAAGAGGCCCGAGTTGATCACGCCCGTGATCTCGCCCTGCCACGGATCATCCCAGCCGTGCTCGAAGAGCAGGCTGTCGAGCAGCCAGGCGAGACAGATGTCGTCGGCGAGGTACTCGAGCTTCGCCGCCTCCCGCTCGCGCGCCGACGCGTGCTCGGCCAGCGTCTGCAGGTCGTCGGCCACCGCGTCGTCGGACAGCCCGAGCTCGCGCAGCAGCGCACGGTGGACGACGAGATCGGGGTAGCGCCTGATCGGCGAGGTGAAGTGGGCATACGCCGTGCTCGCAAGCCCGGAGTGACCGAGGTTCTTCGGGTCGTAGCGAGCCTGCTTGAGCGCGCGCAGCACGAGCGACGGAAACGCCTCGCGGCCGCGGCCCGACGATTCGACGTACCCGGTGATCCGCCTCGAAATCGCGCCGGCGAGCGTTGCCGCCTGCTGTGGTGTCAGCCGCTCCGGCACGGGCGGGGTCGGCACGCCGAGGTTCCCGAGCTTCGAGAGCAGGAGCTCGATCGCCTGCGGGTCGGGCCGCTCGTGCACGCGGTAGAGCGCGGCGCGGTGCCGCCCCGAGAGGAACGCGCCGACGAGCTCGTTCGCGAGGATCATCAGCTCCTCGACGAGCATGTGCGCGTGCGGCTCGCCTTCGAGCCACGCGTCGGCGACGCCGCCGCGGCCGTCGAAGTCGAACACGACCTCGGGCGTCTGCACCTGCAGCGCGCCGCGCGCGAAGCGCTCGTCGCGCAGCCGCTGCGCGAGCTCCTCGTTCAGGGCGAGCGCTTCGAGGATTTCCGGCGACGCCTCTCGCCGCTCCGCCTCGCCGTAGGTGAGGCGCGCATCCGAACGGATCACCGAGCGGTAGAACTGCGGCTCGCCGTTCGGCGGTATCTCGACGGTCACGCAGAGACGGTCGCGCTGTGGACGGAGCGAACAGAGGTCGTCGGCCAGCTCGTGCGGGAGCATCGGCGCCACCTTCCCCGGCACGTAGGTCGAGAACGCGCGCCGCGTGGCGCCCTGGTCAAGCGGCGTGCCGGACGGGATGAACCACGAGACGTCAGCGATGTGCACCCAGGCGCGGATGCCGTCGCCCTCGCGCCGGAACGAGAGCGCGTCGTCGAAATCCTTCGCCGTGTCGGGATCGATCGTGTAGGTGAGGAGTTCACGGAGGTCGACGCGGTTTCCGGCCTCGAGCGCCGGGTCGGAGCCGGAGTAGTCGTGTGGCTCGAGCTTCTGGCGCGCACCGCGCTCGACGAGCAGCGCTTCGAGGACGTTCTCGATGCGGCCGGCCGAGCCGATCGACTGCACGACGTGCGCGCGCCCCCGCCCGACACGAACGACCGCAAGGTCGCCGTTGCCGAGATCCCCGATGCCTTTCGACTCGAGCGTCATCGGCACGCCTGGTGTGAAGTAGGGATCGCCGCTAACGAGCTTGCCACGGCGGCTCACCTCGACAACAACGAGGTCGCTCGGATGTTGTTCGCGGTCGTTCAGACGCGGAGGAAGCGGCGGATCGTCAGGCCGGATCCGATCGCGCCGAGGCCGAGACCCATGCCGATCAGGATCAGCGCGGTCAGCGGGAAGGCGAGCGCCTTGACGTCGGCATCGCCCGAGAGGTGCGGGAGGATCGACGGCAGCGCGATCGCCTTGCCGACGATCAGGAGGATGACCGCGAGCACCGAGCCCAGGAAGCCGCAGATCAGCCCTTCGAGCATGAACGGGCCGCGCACGAACCAGTTCGTCGCGCCGACGAGCTTCATCACCTCGATCTCACGTCGCCGCGAGAAGATCGACAAACGGATCGTGTTTGCGATCAGCAGGATCGACGCGATCAGCAGCACCCCGGTCGCGACCGTGAACACCGCCTCGATCACGTGCGCGACCTGGAGGATCCGGTGTGAGACCTGTTTGCCGTCGCGAACCTTGTCGACGCCCGCGGGCTTGTGAGGCAAGACGATCGAGTCGTAGAGCTTCTCGACGTTCTCCGCCTTGTTCGGCGTCACCTCGAGCGTGTCGGGAAACGGGTTCGCGGTCAGGTTCTTCACGAGCTCCGGGTACTTCTTGCGCATCTGGGCGAGCGCCTGCTCCTTCGGCACGTACCTGATCGAATCCGGGCCCGCCTTCACGAACTGGTTCTGCTGCAGCATCCGGGCGACGCCAGACTTCTGCTCAGCGGTTGCCTTCGGCAGGAAGTAGACCTTGACAACGAGCTGCTTCTTGACGTGATTCGACCACGACACGGTCCACGTGCCGAGCGCAATGAACAGCCCGAGCAGGAACATACCGATCAGCACGGTCATCGTCGCGGCGACGGTCGTCGAAAGATTCGCGCCGAGCGAGCGCCACGCCTCGGAGAGCAGGAGCCTGAAGCGACCGGTCATTCGTACCCGCCCCGGCGCTCGTCGCGGGCTAGCCGGCCGCCCTCGAGCGCGATCACGCGCTTGCGCATCTTGTCGACCATCTCGCGGTCGTGGGTGACCATCAGAATCGTCGTTCCGGCACGGTTGATCCGGTACAGGAGTTGCATGATCCCGACCGACGTGTCCGGGTCGAGGTTGCCGGTGGGCTCGTCGCAGACGAGGAGCGGCGGATGGTTGACGAAAGCGCGCGCGATCGACACGCGCTGCTGCTCCCCGCCGGAAAGCTCGTCGGGGAGCGAGTTCATCTTGTGCGAGAGCCCGACCATCGCGAGCACCTCAGGGACCTTCTTGCGGATCGACGCGTTGTTCTCGCCCTGCACCTTCAGCGCGTAGGCCACGTTCTCGGCGGCGGAGCGGCGCGGCAGCAGCTTGAAGTCCTGGAAGACGCAGCCGATGTTGCGGCGCAGCAGCGGCACCTTCGAGGCTTTCAACCGCCCGAGCTCGCGGCCGCCGATCACAACCTTGCCGCTCGTCGGCTCGAGCTCCTTCAGAAGCAGGCGCACGAGCGTCGACTTGCCGGAGCCCGACGCACCGACGACGAAGACGAACTCGCCCTTGTCGATGTGGAAGTTGACATCGCGCAGTGCAGCGACGTCCGGTTCGTAGATCTTCGTCACCGACTCGAAGACGATCATCGACGCGGCGCCCGGCTGCGCCTGCGCGAGCGGTTCGTCGACGACGAGAGTCGTTGAGGTGGCTGTCAATTCCGGTTCCTGCACAACGTTTGCTTGAGCGCCGAACGCGAGGTTGAGACCCGCGACGCCCGGGTGTTCAGGGTTGCGGGATTGTACCTCACCACCTAGACGATCCTGCCTGCGGCCCGGGCGAGTAGATACTCGCGGATGAAGGGGTCGATCTGGCCGTCCAGCACTGCTTGGGTATTGCCCATTTCATAGCCGGTACGGGAGTCTTTCACCAGTTGGTACGGGTGTAACACGTAGGAGCGAACGGATTCCCCGCCGAAGCCGGTGTCCGCAGAGCCACCTCGCTCCTTCGCCATCACCGCCTCCCTCTCCTCCTCACCCTTCTCGATCAGCCGTGCCTTGAGGACGCGCATCGCCGTCTGCTTGTTCGCCGTCTGCGAGCGCTCGTTCTGGCACTGGACGACGATTCCGGACGGCAGGTGGGTGATCCGAATCGCGCTGTCGGTCTTGTTGACGTGCTGGCCGCCGGCGCCCTGGGCCCGGTAGGTGTCGATCCTGAGGTCGCTGTCGTCGATCTCGACGTCGGCGTCTTCGGGCAGAAGTGGCGCGACGATCACGGTCGAGAACGCGGTGTGGCGGCGATGTGCCTGGTCGAACGGGCTCTGGCGCACGAGCCGGTGCTTGCCGCGCTCCGCCTTCAGGATCCCGTAGGCGTTCTCGCCGCCGACGGTGAAGGTCGCCGATTTGATGCCGGCCTCCTCCCCCGGGCTCGCCTCGAGCAGTTCGACCTTGAACTGCCGGTTCGCGGCCCAGCGCTCGTACATCCTCAGCATCATCTCGGCCCAGTCCTGCGCGTCCGTGCCACCGGTCCCGGACTGCAGCGTGACGACCGCGTCGCCCGCGTCGTACTCGCCGTCGAAGAGCGCCGCCTCCTGGAGGCGATCGACCTCCGCTCGCAGGGGCACGAGCCCGGTCGCGATCTCCTCATCCATCTCTCCGCCGTCGATCGCGGCCAGCTCGCGGGCGTCGTCGTACTCCCGGGTCAGGGTGCGATAGCTCTCGAGCCTCCGCGAGACGCGCGCGTGCTCGGCCGAGACCTTCGCGGCCCGCGCCTGGTCGTCCCAGAGCCCCGGCGCATTCAGCTCCTCTTCGAGCTCTACGAGCCTGCGTTCGAGCGAAACGGGGTCAAAGGTACTCCCTGACCCAGTCGAGCTGGGTCCCGAGCTCGTCGAGCTGCTCGGCGAGTGACCTGGTTGCTTCCTCCGCCATGAGGTCGATGGTACCGACCGATCGACCGACCGACGACCTGGGCAGCTCCGTCAGCCGCAGACGCGGCGCGGGCTCAGCCCGGTCAGCGTCTGCAGCCCGCGTGAGACGCTGACATTCATCCGCAGGTCGACGAGGCCTGCGTGGCGCGCCTGCACGCGCAGATCGCCGTCTGCGCCGCGCCAGACGCAGCCCTGCGCGGTGCTCCAATAGGGCGACCACCGGACCTTGACGCGGAAGCGCCCGGGCTGAGAGACCGAGAAGACCATGCGCGTCGGGTACATCCAGAGAATGAACGCATCACCGGCACCGGTGACGATCGGGCTCGCATACGGCAACTCGTACACGTCGACGTGCAGGCTGTGGAACACCGGCGCGAGACCTGAGCGCCCCGAGCGGACGAGTGCCGCCTCTGCGCGCGCGCTGTAGTCCGGCGGCGCGTCGGTGATCACGACGAAGCGCACGCCGAGCCCGCGCAGCCACGAGTCGTAGGCCCGCGCGCCGAGGTGCTTGTCGTAGAGCAGCTCGTTCTGGGGGAAGTCGTTCTGGCGGTACCAGCCGCGCACGATCGGGATGCCCGCGTCCGGGAGATATGCGGCCGGCCAGTGCTCGACCGTGTCGACCGCCTCGACCCTGTAGGACGGGCTGAGGTGCTGACGCAGGTAGGAGATCGCCGGGTTCCAGTAGACGGCGTGGTGGCCCGGGTCGGCACCTGCGGCCTTCGCGGTGTGCGCGAGCGCCGAGATGTTCCAGAAGCCGGCGACCGCGACGAGCGGGACAACGAGCAGGATCCGTTTCGGCGCGAGCGACGCGGCCAGCACGGCGAGCGGGATCGCCATGAACTTCAGGCGCTCGACGTTCGATCCGAGGTCGCTCGGAACGATGAATGCGACGAGCAACGCCCCGAGGAACACGGCGAAGAGGCCGAACAGGCGGCGCGCGCCGGGGACGCGCGCCGTGACGGCGACGCCGAGCACACCGAAGAGCGTTCCGGGGATCAGGTCGGCGAAGCTGAACGGGAACCGCCCCTCTCCCGGGAAGAGCCGCCGCAGGCCGAGCTCGAACAGCACGGCCGAGCCGATCACCGCGACGGTCGCGCGGCGCGGCGGGCGCTCGAGCGCGCCGCCGACGAGTGCGAGCACGAGCAGCAGGAACGCGAGCGGGCTTGCGAGCAGCGTCAGGAACAGCAGGATCGCAAACGGCCGTCGGCGGCCTCGTTGCAGCGCGTTGAGCGCGAGCAGTGCGAGCGCGGCGCCGAGCGCGAACGGAAACGCCGCCGACAGAACGACGCCCGGCCACAGGACGGCGAACGTCCTGCTCGAGAAGCGCGCATCGGCGCCCCACTCCCGCCAGACGACGAGCGTGAACGCGAGCGCCGTGACCGCCATCGAGACGACCGCGAGCAGCTTGATCCCGAAGACCGCGGCGAGCGGGTAGTAGATGAAGCTGTAGGTGACGAACGAGTAGCGGCCCGCGTACCAGAAGTTGTTCCAGAGGGCGAAACCGTGCTTGAGCAGGAACGTCCGCTGATAGGAGTGCGCAGCGAGGTCGACACCGGAGGGGCCGAGCCAGAGCAGGATGCCCGCAAGCAGCCCGGCCACTGCTGCGGAGAGGATCGCTTCCCGCACGAGCGGCCGACGAATCAGAGCGCTCACCCGGGGGAGCCTAAAGGATCCGAATCCGACTCCGTACTGAGGCGAGCCCAGACTCCTGTGTCGGCCCGCCGGCCTTCCTTGAAGTACTTGGAGCGGAGGACACCTTCGACCCGATACCCGCTCCGCTGCGCGACGCGTTCGGAGCCGGTGTTCGTGACATCGATCCTCAGCTCGAGCCGCTCGAGGCCGAGCTCGTCGAAGCCCCAGCGGGTCAGGAGCCCGACGGCGGCCGTGGCCGCGCCGCGGCCCCGCGCCGCCGGTCCGACGAGGTAGCCGATCTCGCCCTCGCGGCCGCCGAGGTCGAGCTGGACGATCGCGGCGAACCCCGCCACCGCCCCGTCGACGAGCAGCGCGAAGCCGGCGCAGCTCGAGTCCGCCCAGCCGTCCTCGTAGCGTTTGAGCCAGCGCGTGACGAACAGCTCGTCCGCGTCGCTCGGAACGAGCGTGTAGCGCTGCACGGCGTCGTCTTGGACGAGCTCCAGGAACGCGGGCGCGTGCTCCTGAGCGAGCGCCTCGAGCCGGATCTGGTCGTCGGCGAGCTGAGGGTCCGGCGGCGTCAGGCGCCGTGGCACTTCTTGTACTTCTTCCCCGAGCCGCACCAGCAGGGGTCGTTGCGGCCGATGTTCTCGAGCTCGGAATTGACCTTCGGCTTCGCGGCGATCGGTGTGCTCACCGAGCCGCCGCCGGTCGCCGTGCCGCCGAGCGTGCCGGCCGTCGAGGAGCCGCCGGCGGCGAGGATCGCCTCGGCGCCCGCGAGCGACTGATGCTCGTAGCTGAGCGCGCCGTTGCCGGAGCCGTTCGGGCTGGATTGGGGCTGAAGCTGGGCTGCAGAGCCGTCGTCGGGCGTTACCTCGGCGTGGAAGAGCAGCGAGACGACCTCTTCGCGGATCGCCTGGTTCAGGCCCAGGAACATCGTGTGCCCCTCGTTGCGGTACTCGACGAGCGGGTCCTTCTGCGCCATGCCGCGGAGATGGATCCCTTCGCGCATGTAGTCCATATTCTCGAGGTGCTCCCGCCACCGGATGTCGACCGTCTGGAGCACGATGAAGCGCTCGAGGTCGCGCATCAAGCCTTCCTGGATCTTGTCGAGCTCCGCTTCGCGCTCGGTGTAGGCGTCGTTCGCGTCGTCGAGGAACTCCTGGATGATGGTCTCGCGGTCGAGCCCGCGCAGCTCCTCGACGGCGACGCCCGTGCCGTAGACGTTGTCCATCGCCCCGACGAGCTCGCCGAGGTCCCACTCTTCGCGCGCCTCGTCCATCGTGTATTCGCTGACGACGGCGGCGACGACGTCGGGCAGCCATTGCTGGCGGATGTCCTCGCTCAGGTCCTCGCCGTGCAGCACGCGGTTGCGCTGCTCGTAGATCACCTGGCGCTGGGCGTTCATCACGTCGTCGTACTTGAGGACGTTCTTCCGGGCGACGAAGTTCTGCTCCTCGACCTTCTTCTGCGCGTTCTCGATCTGGCGCGAGAGGATCGCAGCCTCCATCGGCTGGTCGTCGGGGAGCTTGAAGCGCTCCATGATGTTCTTGATCCGGTCGCCGGCGAACAGGCGCACGAGGTCGTCGCTCCCTGAAAGGTAGAAGCGCGTCTCGCCCGTGTCGCCCTGGCGTCCCGAGCGGCCGCGGAGCTGGTTGTCGATACGGCGCGCCTCGTGCCGTTCGGTACCGAGCACGTAGAGGCCGCCGAGCTCACGCACCTTGTCGTCGATCTTGATGTCGACACCGCGTCCAGCCATGTTCGTCGCGATCGTGACAGCGCCGACCGCGCCGGCATCCTTGATGATCTCGGCCTCGCGCGCATGCTCCTTTGCGTTCAGGACGGTGTGCGGGACGCCCTTCCGCTTCAGCAGCTCGCTCAGGTACTCCGAGGTCTCGACGGCGATCGTGCCGACGAGCACCGGCTGGCCGATCGCGTTGCGCTCTTTGATGTCATCGACGACCGCGTTGAACTTCGCTTCGACGGTCTTGAAGATCAGGTCGTTCTTGTCGAGCCGCGCGACGTCGACGTTGGTCGGGATCTCGACGACGTTCAGGCCGTAGATCTCGACGAACTCCTTCTCCTCGGTCTTCGCGGTGCCGGTCATGCCGCCGAGCTTCTCGTAGAGCCGGAAGTAGTTCTGGAGGGTGATTGTCGCGAGCGTCTGGTGCTCCTCCTGGATCGCGACACCTTCCTTCGCCTCGACCGCCTGGTGGAGGCCTTCGCTCCAGCGGCGCCCTTCCATGATCCGGCCGGTGAACTCGTCGACGATCTTCACCTCGCCCTCCTGGACGAGATAGTCGACGTCGCGCTTGTAGAGCGCCTGGGCCTTCAGCGACTGGATCAGATGGTTCACGAGCTGGACGTTCGCAGGGCTGTAGAGGTTGTCGATCTTCAGTGCGCGCTCGACCTTCTCGATCCCCGACTCGTTTGCGGCAACGGTCTTGTGCTTCTCGTCGTAGAGGTAGTCGTACTGCTGCGAAAGCTGCTCGTCCTCGAGCTTCGTGCCCTTGGACTGCGCTCCGGTGAGCCCCTTCACGACGCGCGCGAAGTCGTAGTAGAGCTTCGCGGCGGTCGTCGGCTCGCCGGAGATGATCAGCGGCGTGCGCGCTTCGTCGACGAGGATCGAGTCGACCTCGTCCACGATCGCATAGCGGTGGCCGCGCTGGACAATCCCTTCGAGGCTGATCGACATGTTGTCGCGCAGGTAGTCGAAGCCGAATTCGGAGTTCGTGCCGTAGGTGATGTCGGAGTCGTACGCCGCTTTGCGCGCCTCGAACGACATGTTCGCCTCGATCGCGGCCACATTGATCCCGAGGCGCTCGAAGACGCCGCGGTTCCACTCGGCGTCGCGCTGGGCGAGGTAGTCGTTGACGGTGACGAGGTGGACACCCTCACCGGGCAGCGCGTTCAGGTAGAGCGGCAGGCTCGCGACGAAGGTCTTACCTTCACCGGTCTTCATCTCGGCGATGTCGCCCTCGTGGAGGACGATGCCGCCCATCATCTGCACATCGAAGATCCGCTGGTCGGAGTCGCGCACACGCGCCTCGCGCACGGCTGCGAACGCCTCGAACAGGAGCTCCTCGAGCTGCTCGCCGTTCTCGAGCCGCTGTCGGAACTCGACTGTCTTGCCCCTCAGCTCGTCGTCGGAGAGCTTCTGGAACTCGGGCTCGAGCGTCGCGATGTAGCGCGCCTGCTCGGCGACGCGCTTCATGCGCCTGCCTTCGCCGAAGCGGAGGGCCTTGTCGAGCGAGATGGTCGGCAGAGCTGGCATCAGGCGACAGGGTACCGCGCTCTATAGAGCGGTCGCCTCGACCTCCCAGAGGTCGCCGTCGAGCCTCGAGGCTCGCACTACGTACTCGGCTCCTTGGGCCTCTCCGACCCGCTCCAGGGCGGGGGAACCGCCGAAAGCCGCCCGCCCGTCAACGTGCAACGTCCGGCCCTCACGGGTCGCGACGAGCTCGGCTCGGTCCCCGCCGAGTCCGCGCACCTCGGCGACCGCGATCCGCGAAGCGGCGACCGTCCAGGCATCGCCGGTGGGCTGACGAACCGCCTCTGCGCGGTACGGAGTCGCGACCGCGCCCTCGACGGCGTCGGCGAGTGGGGTCAGCGCATCGTCGGGCTCGTCCTCCTCGACGAGCAGCGTCCCGTCTTCGAGCGCAACGAAATGCACCGAGTCGCCACGGACGCCGGGTGCCTCGGCCCGCACGACGGTATCCCAGCGCCGCGCCCGCGGCACCCCGTGGATCCCGGGCTCGCCGCGCGCCTTTCCGTCCCAGCCCGGCGGGTCGGCGGCCTGCGAGGAAGCCGGTGTGTCCGGCCCGAAGCCGAGTGAGAGGTCGCCCGCCTCGGCGAGCCGGCGGTGCAGCGGCTTACGCCGTCCGAACAGCCCCATCGCTAGCCTCTATGCGGCGTCGCGGGAACTGTCGCCCGGGGCGGTTTCGTGGCCCGAAGACGCCTTGCGGGTCGACGTCTCACCGTGGTGCTCGGTGTGACGGCGTGGCTCGACGATCCGTCGGTCGCGGTACCGCTTCACCTGCCGCTCGAGGTTCGCGGCCAGCTGGTCTATTGCCGCCTTCTGGTCGGGCGAGGTCTCACTTGCGCGCAGCGTCGTGCCCTTGCCGTAGATCGTGCCCTCGGCGATGAAGCGGTCGGCGATCGACGGGTTCTTCTGCTCCGACAGCTCGACCTCGACCTGCGTCTGCTCGGCCAGCTGCTTCGTCAGCTTCGTCAGCTTCTTCTCGGCGTGCTCACGGACGGACGGGGTGACCTCCACGTTCTTGCCTTTCACCTGAAGCCTCATCGCGTCTCCTTGGTGGTGGTCCCTGGTGGCGGCCCTGCCGCGTTGCCTCCCAGAACTGAGATTAGCGAACAGCCCGTGCGAAGGTAATCACCTCAACAGTGGTCGCACCGGCGCGTCTCAGGGCACTCGCCGCCGAGCTTGCAGTCGCCCCGGTGGTGTAGATGTCGTCGACCAGCACGACGTGGCGAGGCGCCCGCCCGACTGCGGTGAAGAGACCCTGCACGTTGGCGCGCCGGCCTGCAAACGGGAGCGCCGCTTGCCGCGAGACCGACCGCGAGCGTGCGAGCAGGCGCGCGTGCTCGAGGCCCCAGAGGCGTGCCAACTCCCGCGCAAGGCCCTCGGCCGGGTGCGTGCTCCGACCGAGCTGACGCACTGGATCCGGCGGGATATGAGTGATGACGTGCGCCGACGGCACCTCGACGAGATCGACGACGAGCTCGGCAGCCGGGACCGCGAGGTGGCGGAGCCCGCCCTCTTTCCAGGCGCGCACGAAGGGCCGGGCCGGCCCGCTGTACGCGACGGCCGACGCCGCAGCGGCGAAGGCGAGTCGATGCCCAGCGCACTCGCGGCAGCGCTCGACCGGCCAGGCCGTCGGCGCGCCGCAGAGGCTGCAGCACGGCGGACGGATCAGGCGCAGCGCAGCGCGGCAGGCCGGACAGAGCGCCGGGGACGGCCCACCACAGGAGACACAACGCCGCGGGAGCAAAAGATCGACGAGCCACGCCAGGCACGTTAGGCGGGAAACCGTCACATGTCTGTGACGGCTTCGCAACAAAAGTTGGTTAGTCCGGCGAGTAGCTCGCGCGCGCCGGCAGGCCGCGCCCCTCGCGCAGCCGGTTATCGGCCTCGAGCAGCTGTTCGTGGTCGCCGATGTCGAACCACGCCTCGGCGAAGGCCCAGCCGTACACAGGCTCCCGCTGCTGCAGCCACGCGACAAACCGGCCGGGCTGATCGGCTGCATTGCCGGCCTCCAGGTAGGTCGTGACGAGCGGAACATGCCGGCGGTGGAACAGATACGTGGCGGTCGCAGCCAGCGTCGAGGGCGGATCGTCCGGCTTCTCGAGAAACCCGACCACGCGCCCGTCCGCAGCGAGCTCGACGATCCCGTACTGCCGCGCGAGCTCGCGCGAGCCGACATCACGGACCGCGATGGCGCTGGCGACGCCTTTCGACCGCCAGAACGACACGTAGTCCGACAAGCTGAAGTCGAAGAGATTGTCGCCTGCGATCACGAGCAGGTCGTCGTCCCAGGCGGTCTCTTCGATCACATAGCGGATGTCGCCGATCGCGCCGAGCCGATCGTCGTTCGATGACGTGCCGTCGTCGTGGACGTGCACGTCACGGCCGCGGGCCCACTCGTGGAACGCCGGCGCCTTGGGCGTGTTCGTGACGACGTGCACCTCGTCGACATCGCGGACCTGAGCGATTGAGTCGACGATCGCATCGATGATGGGACGGCCGCCGACCGGCAGCAGCTCCTTCGCCCACGTGTCCGTGAGCGGGCGAAGCCGCGTCGCATAGCCCGCTGCGAGGATCAGCGCCTTCACGTGACGGTGACTGCGCCCGCGAGCGACTCGTTGTACGGGGCCCGATGAACGCCAGTCTCGGTGACGATCGCGCCGATCAACTCGGCGGGCGTCACGTCGAACGCAGGGTTGCGCGCAGCAAACCGCGCCGTCACTTCAGCCGGATCGCGCTCTTCAATCGGGATCGCGCTTCCGTCCGGTGTCGCAAGATCGACGGTTGAGGTCGGCGCGACGACGTAGAGCGGAAGATCGTGGTGCCGTGCGAGCACCGCGAGCGAATAGGTCCCGATCTTGTTCGCGGTGTCGCCATTCGCTGCGATCCGGTCGGCGCCTGTGATCACGCAGTCGACGTCGCCGGCAGCCATCAGGGAGGCCGCCGCAGAGTCCGCGATCACCGCGTGTGGGATCGCTGCGGACTCGAGCTCCCACGCGGTGAGCCGTGCCCCCTGCAGTAACGGTCTCGTCTCGTCCACCCACACGTGCGCCAGCAGGCCGCGCTCCCAGGCGGTGAGCAGCGCACCGACGGCGCTGCCGTACCCGCCGGTCGCGAGCCCGCCCGCGTTGCAGTGCGTGAGTGCGCGGGTGCCCGGCGCGAACAACTCAGCGGCGTGCGCAGCCATGCTCCTGCAGCGCGCGACCTCGTCGGCGTGCAGCGCCCGCGCGCGCTCGAACGTCGGGTCGGGGCGCATCTGGTCGAGCGCCCAGGCGAGGTTGACTGCGGTCGGGCGCGAATCGCGGAGCGCGCGATCGGCAGCGGCGAGGTCCTCGCCACGCTCGACCGCGAGCGCGTATCCGTAGGCGGCCGCCACGCCGATCGCGGGCGCGCCACGGACGACCATCGTCCGGATCGCGTCCGCTACCTGCGCGGCGGTCGTGCACTCGACCTCGACTTCCTCGAGCGGCAGGCGGCGCTGATCGAGGAAGACCACGCGATCGTGCTCGAGCCGGAGGATCCGCTCTGGCTCGAGCATCGACCGCGTCAAGAACGTAGGCCCGAGGCCTACGTCCCCTCGTCCCACGAGGCCAGGTACCGGGCCTGCTCTTCGGTGAGCTGGTCGATCGTGACGCCCATCGTCGCGAGCTTCAGGCGCGCGATCTCTTCGTCGATCTCCGTCGGCACCGGATAGACCTTCTTCTCGAGCGACGCCGCATGCTGCACCGCATACTCGGTGGCGAGCGCCTGGTTCGCGAAGCTCATGTCCATCACGATCGCCGGATGTCCTTCTGCGGCCGAGATGTTGACGAGACGACCCTCGGCGAGCAGGAAGAGGAGCCGGCCGTCCGCGAGCTTGAACTCCTCGACGAAGTTGCGAGCCTCCCGCGTCTCGACCGCCAGGGAACGCAGCGCCGGGATGTCGATCTCCACGTTGAAGTGCCCGGTGTTGCAGATGATCGCGCCGTCCTTCATCACCTCGAGGTGCTCGCGCGCGATCACGTGCTTGTCGCCGGTCGCCGTGCAGAAGATGTCGCCGATCTTCGCCGCGTCGGCCATCGGCATGATCTCGAAGCCGTCCATCAGCGCCTCGAGTGCGCGCATCGGATCGACTTCGGTGACGATCACGTGTGAGCCGAGCCCCTTGGCACGCATCGCGACGCCGCGGCCGACCCAGCCGTAACCGGCGACGACGAAGCGCTTGCCGGCGAGCAGGACGTTGGTCGCGCGGATGATGCCGTCGATCGTCGACTGGCCCGTGCCGTACCGGTTGTCGAAGAAGTGCTTGGTGCGCGCGTCGTTGACCGCGATCACCGGAAATGCGAGAGCACCGTCGGCCTCCATCGCCTTCAGGCGGATGACGCCCGTCGTCGTCTCCTCCATGCCGGCGATGATGTCGCCGAGCTGCTCGCGGCGGGCGCTGTGGAGGACGCTGATCACGTCTGCGCCGTCGTCCATCGTCAGCTGCGGCTTGTGATCGACCGCCGCCTCGATGTGCGCGTAGTAGGTGTCGTTGTCCTCACCCTTGATTGCGAAGGTGGCGATGTCGAACTCGTCGACCAGCGCGGCTGCGACGTCGTCCTGGGTCGAGAGCGGATTCGACGCGCACAGCACGACATCGGCCCCTCCCGCCTTCAGCGTCCGCATCAGGTTGGCGGTCTCGGATGTCACGTGCAGGCACGCGGAGATGCGGTAGCCGGCGAGCGGCTGCTCGCGCTCGAACCGCTCGCGAATCGCCTGCAGGTCCGGCATCTGCCGGTCGGCCCACATGATTCGCCGCACACCCTCGGGGGCGAGTGACAGGTCCTTTACGTCGTGTCGCTTGGTCGTAGCCAATGGTTCCTCTCAGTTTGTCGCGGGGCAGTGTAGTCGTCTCGCTGGGTGACTCAGATCCGGGTAGCTCAGATCGGGGTAGCGCAGATCGGGGTGATTCAGTCGGGTAACTCAAGCGGCGGCGAGCAACCGCTCGTGCTTGCGCTGCTCCCACTCGACCCAGGAGCCTGTGTCGTCTCCGGCGGCGAGCCATGCATCGACGGCCTCACGGAGGTCCCGCTCACGGCGCAGCCGCCGTGCGAACGCGAGCTCGGTCAGCTCGATGCCGAAGCGGCGGCGTAGCTCCTTCAGGGTGCGCAATCGGTTCAGCTCGGCGAGCCCGTAGAGCCGGTAGCCGGCCGCTGTGCGCCGGGGCAGCACGAGGCGGTGCTCCTCGACATAGCGCAGCATCCTGGCCGACCACCCGGTCTCGGCGGCGGCGGCGCCGACGGTCAAAAGCTCAGACATCGCCGAACCTTATCAGAGTTCTGTCAAGGTTAGGGCGCGGACGTGCCTTCGCGCCCGTACGCGTCTTCGAGCCGCACCACGTCGTCCAGGTGCGGGGTCGAGACCTCGAGAATCGTTGTGTCCTCGATCGCGGTCACCCGGTGCACCGTGCCCGGGGCGTAGTGGAACGCCGCACCCGCGGCGATCACTTCGTGCTTCAGCACCGACTCGCCGACGCGGCCGAGCTCGAGCTTCGCCCGGCCGGACTGGACGAGCCACGATTCGTCCTTCTTCCGGTGGAACTGGAGCGAGAGCGACTGCCCGGCCTTGACGAACAGCACCTTGCCGCAATAGACGTCCGTGAGCGCCCAGATCAGCTCGTAGCCCCAGGGCTTCTCGACCTTCTTGACCTCGAAGGCCCAACCGTCGAGCGTGTCGAGGTTCGGCGAATCGATGCTCATCGACCGCGATGTTCTCATGCCAGCCACTCCGGATGTGCGGCGACGTGATCGTCCGCGACCCGCAGCTCCTTCGGCGTGTTCACCGTCAGCCAAAGCCCTTCGTGACGATAGCCGTGCAGACGCCCTTCCGACGCGAGCTCGGGGAACGTCGTCGACTCGTGGTCGCCCTTGTCGGGGAACCGGCTGATCGCAGCTTCCGACAGGACGTAGTTGCCGCAGTTGACCCAGTAGGGCACACGCGCGTCTTCGCGAAAACCGTGCACGACGTCGTCGTCGTCGATCTCGACAAGACCGAACTGCGACTTGGGTTGCACAACGGTGAGGGTGGCGTCCCCGCCCGCCTCGCGGTGGCGCGCAAGCAGCGCGGTGAAGTCGACGTCCACGAGCTCATCACCGTTCAGCGCGTAGATCGCGCCGCGGTCGCGCCGTAGCCGGGCCGCGAACTTGATGCCGCCGCCGCGGCCGAGCCGCTCGGGCTCCTCGGCGATCACGATCTCGACGCCGAGGCCGACAAGCGCCTGTTCGAAGTGCCTACCCTGATCGAGCGCGCACGAGACGATCACCCTGTCGACCCCGGCCTGGGCGAGGCGACCGACCTGGTAGGCGGCGAGTGGCTTCCCTGCGACCGCGACGAGCGCCTTTGGCTTGCCACGGGCGGCGTCGCCAAGCCGCTCGGCCATGCCGCCGGCAAGGATGATCGCTTCCACGTCCGCCCTACGCTTCTGTCGGCGTGCGCGCGACCGTCTCCGGCAGCACATCCGCCGGCGAGATCGGACGGCCGATGCCCTCGTAGACGAATCCGGCGCGCCGGGTCTGCTCGGGATCGAGCAGGTTACGGCCGTCGACGATCAGAGGATTTGCCATCGCGGTTCGCACCTCGTCGGTCGCGAGCGAGCGCAGCTCGTCCCATTCGGTGACGATCACCGCCGCATCGGCTCCGCGCACCGCGTCGAGCACCGAGTCGACGATGTCGACGCCCTTCGGCAGCTTCGTGCCGTCCGCGATCGGGTCCCAGGCGCGCACGACGGCGCCCTCCGCGAGCAGGCGTGATGCCAGGACGATCGACGGCGCCTCGCGCATGTCGTCGGTGTTCGCCTTGAAGGCGAGCCCGAGCAGCGCAACCGTCTTCCCGCGCAGCGGCCCAAGCTGGCGCGTCAGCTTGCCGATCACGCGCCGCTTCTGCAGCTCGTTGACCTCGATCACCGCCGAGAGCAGCTGGAAGTGGTAGCCCGAGTTCGACGCGAGCTGTTTGAGCGCGAGCGAGTCCTTCGGAAAACACGAACCGCCGTAGCCGATGCCGGCGCGCAGGAAGTGCGGGCCGAGCCGGTGGTCGAGGCCGATGCCCTCTGCCACCTTGACGACGTCGGCCCCAGTCGCCTCGCAGACATTCGCGATCTCGTTGATGAACGAGATGCGCGTCATCAGGAAGGCGTTCGCGGCGAGCTTGATCATCTCGGCCGAGTTGACGTCCGAGCGCACAACCGGCGCGTCGATCGACGCATACAGCGTCGCCACCGCGTCACCGTCGTCGGCGTGGAACGCACCGATTGCAATGCGGTCCGGGTTCATGAAGTCGTGTACGGCGCTTCCTTCGGCGAGGAACTCCGGGTTCGACACGTAGCCAACGTGATCGAGGCCGCGCTGGTCGAGGCCCGCCCGGATCTTCTCGCCCGTGCCGACCGGAACCGTCGACTTCATGACGAGGATCGGCCGCCCCTGGAGCTCGGGCAGCTCGTCGATCACGGTCCAGACGCGCGAGAGGTCGGCGTCGCCCGAGTACGTCGGCGGCGTGTCGACACACACGAAGAGAAACCCGCAGTCGGCGACGTCGTTGACATCCAGCGTGTAGGTGAGCCGCTCCGCGTTGCGCTCGAGCAGCGCAGGCACGTCGTCCTCGTGGAACGGCACCTGGCCGGCGCGCAGCGTTTCCACCTTCTCCGGCACGACATCGCGGATCACGACCTCGTGCCCGAGCTCTGCGAAGCAGGCGCCCGTGACGAGGCCTACCCAACCTGCCCCGAAAATCCCGACCTTGCTCATCGACGCCGAAACTACTTCCCGGTTGTTAGGGGTTTGAGACCCTTGGCGATTGCCAGCATGGTCTCATTGCTGAGGTCGTCGAGCAGGGTGTTGACCACCCAGTAGCTCGCGCCGTGCTGGTGGAGGACGACCATGTGCAACTTCGAGCCGTTGTAGTAGAGGTCGAACTCGCGGCCGCCCAGATCGTGCCGAAAGCTCTTGTCCGTCAGCGCCGGGGCGCCGTTCCAGTCGGTTTCCTGCACACCCCAGAACTGGCCGCCGCCGGTCCTGAAGACGAGGCGCACCGCCTTGTGGTGGCCCTGGATGAAGTAGTAGCGAACCGGCTTGTCGCCCGGCAGCGTGTCGGGATACGAGTTCCGCTCGAGCACGGCCGGCACCAGCAGCTTGAACTTGACCCTCTTGACGAGCGGCTGCAAAAGCGGCGTCGCCTGGCCGGCGTCGAAACGGACGTTTGCGGCCTGATGCTTGGGAGTGGCGTGCGTCTGCGGGGTCGCGAGCGTTCCGTGGAACGCCGTACCGAGCACGACGAGCAGCATCGAGCCGGGGTCGAGCGCGATCAGCCCGGGGGCGCGCGGCAGCTTGCCGATGTCGGCGGGCTGCATCAGGTTCTGGAGCGCCGTTGCGGCGGCCTTCGAGCGGGGCTGCGCCGGGTCGTAGTAGATCATCGAGTGGAAGTAGTTCTGCTTCGGCGTGTTCGGCTGGAGGTTGTTCGGTGGCAGGAGTACCTTGTAGCCGCGCTGGCCGAGGAGATAGGAGGTGTTCGCCGCGATGCCGGCGACGCCGCTGCCGTTCAGCACCGTCACCGAGACCGACGTGGGCGGAGGCGCCTTCTCCTTCAGCTTATGACCGAGCGCCGATGCGTTCGCCGCCTTCGACGATCCGACATCGGGATTCGAGAACGCCTGCACCGCCTGGGTGACGTCGGTCGTCGAAGCTGAGCACCCGAGACTGCAGACGACGTTCTCGATGCGATCCTGGAAGAAATGGCCGGTCGGGAGACCGTAGGCGAAGAGCGCGTAGTTGTAGACCTGCTTGCCCTGGAGCTTGTGCCCACCCTCGGCGACCTCGATGTTGCTCGTGATTGCGTTTACGAGGCCGGGCACGCTGAACGGCGAGAAGTTCGCGCGGATCTGCTCGCGGAACGACCGCACGAACTCCTGCTGCCGTGCCGTGCGTGTCAAGTCGGAGTCGGTGTGCCGAAAACGAACGAAGTCGAGCGCGTGTTGGCCGGAGAGCTTCTGGTACCCGGGCTGCAGGTTGATGTTCGCGAAGTTGTTGAGGGACGAACCGGTGTTCTTGTTGAAGTAGCGGCGGTCGACGTCCATCCAGACGCCGCCGAGCTTGTCGACGACCTGCTTGAAACCGTGGAAGTTGACCGTGATCAGATAGTTGACCGGCAGCCCGGTGAGCTTCTCGACCGTCAGCAGCGTCCCTTTCGACCCGCAGCGCGAGTATGCGGAGTTGATGCGGTCGGTCGACACCGGCGTCGAGCCCTCGCAATAGATCGGGACGTCGAGATCGCGCGGGAACGAGAGCAGCGAGATCGACTTCGTCACCGGGTCGGCACGGATCAGCATCAGCGTGTCGGACAGGGACGGGTTCGACGCCTCGACCCCCGCGCGGTGGTCGTACCCGATCACGAGCGCGATCGCCGGCTCGTTCGCTTTCGGGATGTGGAGCGCCTTCTGCGCCTTGATCACGTCCGGCGTGCTCGCCTGCACGGCGACGATCGACTGGTGGAAGTAGAGGTAGGAGCCGCCGGCGAGGGCGAGGCCGAGCGAGGCGACGACCAGGAACGTGACCAGCAGGATCCGCCCGAAGAGCCCGAGCCCGGTCCGGGCAGGCGGAGGCGGCTGGCGGTAACGCGTGACGGCGCTGATCGGCCCGGGCGGGAAAACGGCTTTGCCGTTCCCAGGTCCCACTGCGCCGCGCCCGACGCCTCTCTTCATGGTCGTCCGCATAAACGTAGGCGGCGCCCCAGCGGGCGCCTGCTGAGGGCAGGATAGCCGACCCTGCGGCGGGACCCTCTGGCCTCAAAAAGGCTCCGTGCTCAGGAAAGGCGCGGGCTCAGGAAAGACTCGGCGCGACCCAGCGCTCGGCCTGCTCGACCGGGGCATCCTTGCGAACGGCGTAGTCGTCGAGCTGGTCGCGGCCGATGCGGCCGACGGCGAAGTACTTTGCCTGTGGGTGCGCGAGATAGATCCCGCTGACCGAGGCTGCGGGCGTCATCGCGAAGCTCTCGGTCAACGCCATTCCCGCCTCTGCCGCACCGAGCAGCTCGAACAGCTTCGGCTTCTCGCTGTGATCGGGACACGCCGGATAGCCGAAGGCCGGGCGAATGCCGCGAAACCGCTCGCGCAGGAGGTCGTCGCCGGCGAGGTGCTCGTCGGGCGTGTACCACTCGCGGCGCACCTGTTCGTGCAACCACTCGGCGAACGCCTCGGCCAGCCGGTCTGCAAGCGCCTTGACGATGATCGCCTTGTAGTCGTCGTGTTCGGCCTCGTAGCGGGCCGAGAGCTCGTCCGCGCCGTGAATCGACACGGCGAATGCACCGACGTGGTCGTCGGCGGGGGCGACGAAATCGGCGAGCGAGCGATTCGGCCGGCCGTCCGCGTGGTCGGCCTGCTGGCGGAGGAAGTGGAATGTCTGACCGCCGATCACGACGTCGTCTCCCTCGGAATGTCCCGGCCAGTAGCCGTGCACCCCTCTCGCCCGCAGCGTGCCGTCGCGGACGATCTCCTCGAGGAGCGCGGTCGCGTCGTCGAAGAGCTCGCGCGCCGCCGGATTGTCGAGGATTGCCGGGAACTTCCCTTTCAAATCCCAGGCGTGGAAGAAGAACTGCCAATCGACATACGGGACGAGCACGTCGAGCGCGGGCTCGATGTCGCGCGTCCCCGTGAACGGCGGCTCCGGCAGGTCGCCGAAGAGCAGTGCAGCCCTGTTCGCGCGTGCGGCCTCCAGTGAGAGCAACGGCTTGCGGATCTTGTCCGCGTGCTGCACACGCAGCCGCTCCTGCAGCTCACGGTTTTCGGTGTCGAGTGCCGTGCGGCGCACCGGGTCGAGCAACTGCGAGACCACGTCGACGACACGGCTCGCATCGAGGACGTGCACGGTCTCGTTCCCGTACTCGGGCGCGATCTTGACGGCGGTGTGCTGACGCGACGTCGTCGCACCGCCGATCAGCAGAGGCAACTCGATCCGGCGTCGCTCCATCTCGCGCGCGACGTCGACCATCTGGTCGAGCGAGGGTGTGATCAGCCCCGACAGTCCGACGACGTCGACCTTCTCACGCTCCGCGGTCTCGAGGATCGTGTCGACCGGCACCATGACACCGAGGTCGATCACCTCGTAGTCGTTGCACCCGAGCACGACGCCGACGATGTTCTTGCCGATGTCGTGCACGTCGCCCTTGACGGTCGCGAGGAGCACCTTCCCCTGAGCGGCATGGATGCCGTCCTGCTCGTCTTCCATGAAGGGCTGGAGGTAGGCGACGGCGCGCTTCATCACGCGTGCCGACTTCACGACCTGCGGCAGGAACATCCGGCCGGAGCCGAAGAGGTCGCCGACGACGCGCATCCCGTCCATCAGCGGCCCCTCGATCACGTCGAGCGGCCGCCTCGACTGCTGCCGGGCCTCCTCCGCGTCAGCTTCGATGTGGTCAACGATTCCGTGCACGAGGGCGTGTTCGATGCGCTTGGCGACGGACGCCTCGCGCCAGCGGACGTCGAGCTCGCGCCGCGTCCCGGCGCCGCGGAAGCGATCGGCGATCTCGACCAGGCGTTCGGTGCCGTCGGGGCGCCGGTTGAAGATCACGTCCTCGACACGTTCAAGCAGCTCCGGCTCGATGTCCTCGTAGACCGCGAGCTGGCCGGCATTGACGATCCCGAGGTCGAGGCCGCCGCGAATGGCGTGGAACAGGAACGCAGCGTGCATCGCCTCGCGCACCACGTCGTTGCCCCGGAACGAGAAGCTCAGGTTGGAGATCCCGCCCGATGTGTGGACGCCCGGGCAACGCTCTTTGATCAGCGGCAGGCTCTCGATGAACGCGCGCGCGTAGTCCTCGTGCTCCTCGATGCCGGTCGCGACTGCGAGCACATTCGGATCGAAGATGATGTCCTCGGGCGGGAAGCCGACCTCGTGCACGAGCAGGTCGTACGCGCGACCGCAGATCTCGACGCGACGGGCGGCGTCGGTCGCCTGTCCCTCCTCGTCGAATGCCATCACGATCACGGCCGCCCCGTAGTCGCGGATGCGACGCGCCTGGCGCAGGAAGTCCTCCTCCCCCTCCTTGAGCGAGATCGAGTTGACGACACCTTTGCCCTGCAGGCATTGCAGCCCGGCCTCGAGCACGGTCCATTTCGAGCTGTCGACCATGATCGGCAGGCGCGCGACCTCGGGCTCCGTCGCGATCACGTTCAGGAAGGTGCGCATCGCCTCCTCGCCCTCGAGGAGGTCGGCGTCCATGTTCACGTCCAGCAGGTTCGCACCGCCGCGCACCTGCTCGAGTGCGACATCGACAGCGGCGCCGAAGTCGCCGCCCTCGACCAGCCGGCGGAAGCGCGCCGAGCCGGTCACATTCGTGCGCTCGCCGACCAGCACGAACCCGGTATCCGGGCCGATCTCGAACGTCTCCAGGCCGCTGAACCGCGTTGGTGCCAACGTCGGGCTCACCGGCTTTCGGGGCGCCAGTCCGCGCACCGCGTTCGCGATCGCCGCCGTGTGCTCTGGCGTCGACCCGCAGCAGGAGCCCGCAATGTTCAGGAAGCCGTCCTGGGCGAACTCGCGCAGCAGGCCGGACGTGACGTCCGCCGTCTCGTCGTAACCGCCGAACGCATTCGGGAGACCGGCGTTCGGATGGCACGACGTCAGGCAGGTCGCCACACGGGCAAGGTCGACGACGTAGGGACGCATCTCCTTCGCTCCGAGCGAACAGTTGATCCCGACGACGAGCGGCTCGGCATGCTCGATCGCCGTCCAGAACCCTTCGATCGTCTGCCCGGTCAGGGTTCGGCCCGAGAGGTCGACGACCGTGACACTGATCCAGAGCGGCAGCTGCGGCGCGGCCTCGCGCGCCGCCATGATCGCCGCCTTGCAGTTCAGCGTGTCGAAGATCGTCTCGATCAGCAGCAGGTCGACGCCGCCGTCTGCGAGACCGCGGATCTGCTCCGTGTAGGACTCGACCACCTGCTCGAAGCTGTGCGTGCGGAACCCCGGCTCGTCGACGCGCGGACTGAGGGACAGCGTGATGTTGAGGGGCCCCACCGAACCGGCGACGAAGCGGTCGCCCGCTACCCCGCGCGCGATCTGCGCGCCGGCGACGTTCAGGTCATAGACCGCGCCTTCGAGGCCGTAGTCGGCCTGTCCGATCGACGTCGCGGTGAACGTGTTGGTCGTCGCGATGTCGGCGCCCGCGTCGAAGTACGACTCGTGCACGGCCTTCACGACGTCGGGGCGCGTCAGGTTCAGCAGGTCGGGGTCGTTCAGGAGGTCGTGCGGGTGATCCGCGAAGCGCTCGCCGCGAAAGTCGGCCTCGCTAAGGCCACTCGACTGCAGGAGCACGCCCCAGGCGCCGTCGAGCACAAGGATCCGCTCCTCGGCGATCTTCGTGATCTCTGCGGCGACGTCTCTGCTCATCGCGACAGTGTGGCTGACGCGCTGGCCGTGCTGCGGGCCGGAGAGTCGCTCAGCCGCGGCCGGCGACGGAGAGCTGGTTCTCGGCGTGGCGGATGCGCTGCTCGACCTGCCAGCGGTCGACCGTCGACTCGCCGCTCTCGATCGCTGCGAGCTCCTGCTGGGCCGCCTCGAGCTGCTCGCGGGCGCGGGCATCGTCGATCTCCTCCGCCTTCACGGCGTCGTCGACCAGCGCGATCGCGCGGTCCTGCAGCACCTGGAAGAAGCCCGGGCCTGTCGCGAATTCGAGCACTTCCGAGTCCGACACGTGCACCCTCGTCGACCCCGCCTTCAGCGTCGCTATCAGAGGTGCGTGGCGCGCGAGCACGCCGATCTCCCCCGCGGCCCCGGGCACGATGATCATCTGCGCGTCGCCCTCGTAGGCGGCGCCGTCGGGCGTCACCAGCGAGACCGAGAACTCCTTGCGATCGGCCATCCGCGCCTCGCCTCGTTACGCGGCGGAGCCGGCCATCTGCTGCGCCCGCTCGACCGCGTCCTCGATCGGACCGATCATGTAGAAGGCCTGCTCGGGCAGGTCGTCGTGGTGACCGTCGAGGATCTCGGTGAAGCCGCGGATCGTGTCCTCGAGCTTCACGTACTGGCCAGGCGTACCGGTGAACTGCTCGGCGACGAAGTTCGGCTGCGAGAAGAAGCGCTGGATCTTGCGTGCGCGCGACACTGTCAGACGATCCTCGTCGGAGAGCTCCTCGATGCCGAGGATGGCGATGATGTCCTGCAGATCCTTGTAGCGCTGCAGCACTTCCTGCACGCGCGTCGCCGTGCGGTAGTGCTCGTCGGAGACAATGCCCGGCTGCAGCGCGCGCGAGGTCGAGTCGAGCGGATCGACGGCCGGGTAGATGCCCTGCTCGACGATTGCGCGCGACAGCGTCGTCGTCGCGTCGAGGTGGGCGAAGGTGTTCGCCGGCGCCGGGTCGGTCAGGTCGTCGGCAGGCACGTAGATCGCCTGCACCGAGGTGACGGCTCCCTTCGTCGTCGACGTGATGCGCTCCTGCAGCTGCCCCATCTCGGTGGCGAGCGTCGGCTGGTAGCCGACGGCGCTCGGCATGCGCCCGAGCAGCGCCGACACCTCGGAGCCGGCCTGGACGAAGCGGAAGATGTTGTCGATGAAGAGCAGCACGTCCTGGCCCTGGTCGCGGAAGTACTCCGCCATCGTCAGGCCGGACAGGCCGACCCGCAGGCGCGCTCCCGGCGGCTCGTTCATCTGGCCGTAGCAGAGCGCGACCTTGTCGAGCACGCCGGACTCCTCCATCTCGAGCAGGAGGTCGTTCCCTTCGCGCGGGCGCTCGCCGACGCCGGAGAAGACCGATACGCCTGCGTGCTGCCGTGCGATGTTGTGGATCAGCTCCTGAATCAACACCGTCTTGCCGACGCCTGCGCCGCCGAAGAGGCCGATCTTGCCGCCGCGGACGTACGGCGCGATCAGGTCGATCACCTTGATGCCGGTCTCGAAGATCTCGATCTTCGGCGTCAGGTCGGCGAAGGCCGGCGGGTCACGATGGATCGACCAGCGCTCTGCGTCCTTCGGGGCTTCCTTGTCGTCGACCGGCTCACCGAGCACGTTCCAGACGCGGCCGAGGGTGACGTCGCCGACGGGTACCGTAATCGGCCCCCCCGTGTCGACCACGTCGGTGCCGCGGGCGATGCCGTCGGTCGCGTCCATCGCGACCGCGCGCACCCGATCGTCACCGAGGTGCTGCTGCACCTCTGCGATCAGGATGCTGCCGTCGGGGCGCGTGATGCTGAGCGCCGAGTAGATCGAAGGAAGCTCGTCGGGGAAGACAGCGTCGACGACGACGCCCTTGATCTCGAGCAGTTTGCCGGTGTTGCTGGAGGTACCGTTTTTGGAGGTACCGTTCTGGCCGTTCGTCGACACGTCTAAGGCTCCTGGACGGGTGGAGGTGCGGTGATGCCGCGCCGCCGGGCGCCGAAAACGCGCGCCAGCAGACCGGGCAGGCGCAGCCTAGCGGAACCCGCTTCGAGCTTGCGCTGCCTACGAATCTCCGAATGCCTCAACCCTTCCGACACACGGTCGGCGTGGTCGAGGCTTCAGACGTACGAGGTGATGAAGGTCGGTTGCACCCGGCTAGACAGACTCGCCGGGCACCTGCCTGTTACGCGGGATGGCAGGGTTTTGAATCGAGCGATCCTGTTCGATCAGCTGCGCTCGGCGAAACTCGCGGAACTTGTCGAGGGACTCGACGCCTGAGACCATCGCCACGCGTTTCACGCCCACTGCCGGGGCATGACCTGTGGTGCCGAGCACGAGGGCGCCCGCGCCGATCGCAGCGACCAGGGTCGCTGCGGCTGCCGACTGGGCGGCGCGGGCCATGTGGTGGCGGCGTCTCCGCGGGAGCAGGAGCGCGAGCGGCGCCGGCCGCTCGAGGCAAGCCGCCGCGAGAGCTGCGGCGACCTCCTCGACCCCATGCGCGAAGGCGCGGCAGGGGCTACAGCGGCTGAGGTGGGCGTCGAGGAACGCCGACTCGAGCTCGGAGAGCTCGCCGTCGAGGCGCAACGAAGCCCAGCTGCGGGCGCGCTCGCACATCGGTGGCCGAAGATTCATCACTGAGTGGGACGCGGTGCGGGCTCTTCGGTTAGTTGAGAATCGCGCGTGTGCTCGAACTCAGATAATCCGGTAGCGCGTGTCGGCGACGGCCCCGAGCACGATCAGGACGAAGCCGAGGATCACGAGGAGCGCCGAGAAGGACAACGATTCACGCTGCTCGTCGGGTGTCGCCCAGCGCACCCAGCGCTGGGTCGAGAAGACGCCCCAGCCCTCACCCTGCGGCCGGGACGGGCCGCGGTTGCCGACGAAGAAGCCGCTGATCAGCAGGACGGAGCCGACGCCGTACCAGCCGAGCGAGAGGGAACGACCGAGGCTCGAACCGAACGCAAGGCCGATCAGAATCGCGAGGACGGCGGTCACGCCGGCGAGCGCGCCGAACAGCACCCCCACGCGGCGGAAGGCCGCGCCCACGCTACGCGGCGGTCTCGGTGGTGCCGGCGGTCTGGGCGGCGCCGGCGGGCTGGGTCGCGCGGGAGCCGGCGCGGCGCATCTCGTCCTCAGTCAGTGGCCAGCCTTCGAGCGGGTAGTGGCACTTCGCGGTGTGCGAGGCGTTGCCGCCGCGGTTGATCAGAGCCGGTTCCTCGACGTCGCAGTGACCCTCGACGAATCGCGGACAGCGCGGATGGAAGCGACAGGCCGACGGCGGGTTCATCGGACTCGGAACATCACCTTCGAGCACGATCCGCTTGCGGTGACGCCCGACCGCCGGGTCCGGCACCGGAACCGCTGAGAGCAGCGCTCCGGTGTACCGGTGCTTGGGCTCGGCGTAGAGGTCGTTACGGTCAGCCGTCTCGACCACCTGGCCGAGGTACATGACCATGACACGGTCGGAGATATGGCGGACGACGTTGAGGTCGTGCGCGATGAAGATGTAGGTGAGGCCGAAGTCGCGCTGCAGGTCCTTGAGCAGATTCAGGATCTGCGCTTGCACCGAGACGTCGAGCGCCGAGACAGGCTCGTCGCACACGATCAGCTTCGGGTTCACCGCGAGCGCCCGTGCGACGCCGATGCGCTGGCGCTGGCCTCCGGAGAACTCATGCGGGAAACGGTTGTAGTGCTCCGGGTTGAGCCCGACGACCTCGAGCAGCTCCTGCACGCGGCGCTTGATCTCGGCGTCGGTGCCGAGCTTGTGCACCTGCAGCGCCTCGGCGACGATGAACCCGACTCGCTTGCGCGGGTTCAACGACGCGTACGGATCCTGGAAGATCATCATCATCTCGCGCCGGAACGGCCGCATCTCCGAGCGCGAGAGCTTGGTGATGTCGTGCCCGCGGAAGGTGATCTTCCCGCCTGTCGGCTCGAGCAGC
>JBBQQI010000024.1:0-30102 GCA_038216085.1 Gaiellales bacterium
GAGCTGCGCGCAAACGTCGCGCCGTGGGTCGCACGCGAGGCCTGGGTGATCGACGGCGGCTACCACAGCAAGCTCGGCGGCCTGACCTATGCGCGCGCCGACATGCTCGTCTGGCTCGACCTGCCGATCAGGGTCTGGGCGACGCGACTCGCGCGGCGAACGCTCTGGCGGCTCCTGACCCGGAAGGAGCTCTGGAACGGCAACCGCGAGCTCGCGCGGCACCTGTTCCAGCGGCCGAACCTCTTCGAATGGTCCTACCGAACGCACTTCCAGAACCGTGACGAGCTCGAGGCCTCGCTGAGCGAGTATCCGGCCGTCCGGCTCGTGCGGCTGCGCTCCTCCGCAGAGGTACGCGCGTTCATGAGCGGCTTGAGCGCCTGATCGACTACCCTCGAGGCATGCCGAGCAAGGAAGAGGTCGTCGAAGCGCTGCGCGGGGTGGAGGATCCGGAGCTCGGGATGGACATCGTCGAGCTGGGGCTCTTCTACGACGCCGAGCTGGCGGGCGACGACGTGAAGGTGACCTACTCGCTCACGTCGATGGGCTGTCCGGCGGGCCAGATGATCCAGGACGACATCGAGCGCGTCGTGCGGGAGATCCCGGGCGTCGGTGAGGTCAAGAGCGAGCTCACATTCGAGCCGCCGTGGACGCCGGACCGGATGTCCGACGACGCGAAGTTTATTCTCGGCTTCGGCTGATCACGGCGAACGTGCCGACAGCGCAGTTTCTGCTCGCGTTCCTCGTGGCCGCCGCAGCGGGAACCGGTGTGTTCTTTCATGCCGAGCGCCACAAGATCGGGCACCCGTCGGCGTGGGCGAGTTTCGTCTTTCTGCTCCTGATCGTCGGGCTTCCCACCTACGTGCTGCAGGTTCGGCGCGTCGGCAGGCGACGACGGGCCTAGATCTAGCCCGCCGCCGCTTTGCCGTCGTCCGGCTATGCAGGCCGCGTCGTGATGTGGAACGAGACGTTGCCGTTGTCGCACGCTGCGCGAAGCGCGACGATGCCCTCCGTCTTCCCGTCCTTGGACCTGTACGAGACCTCGGGGTCCCCGCGCGCCTTTTCGAGCTCCGCGAAGAGGACCTTGTATTCAGCCTCCTTCAGCCGGTCCTTGAACTCGGTATTTGCAGGCTCCGTGCGCCCAAGTGTCGCCCAGACGGGCAACACAAATGTGCAAGTGTCGAAAGCGCGCGATATGAGTGTTCCAGGCCGCTCGCGACCCGCGGCGGGCGGGCGCTGATATCACGGGCTCGATGCGTGCGAACCGTTAATGCCCAGGGTGATGTGCGCCCGGGGGCGCGTCACAAGGGACGTGAGCACGCGCAAAAGATTTTACGTTCGACCGACGGCTAGCACGATCTTGCCGAGCTGCGCGCCGGCTTCGAGGCGTTCGTGCGCGCTCCGCGCATCCTCGAGTGCGAACACCTGGTCGACGACTGGGCGCGCCTTGCCGGCGGCGATCAGGTCGTACGCGCCCTGGAAGTCGGCCGGCGTGCCCATCGTCGAGCCGAGGATCGAGAGCTGCTTCCACCAGACACGGTGGAGCGCGGCCGGCGGGTTAGGCCCGGTCGTCGCGCCACAGACGACGATGCGCCCTTCGGGGCGCGCAGCGTCGAGCGTGCGCTTCCAGGTCACCTCGCCGACGTCGTCGACGACGACGTGCGCTCCTCCACCTGTCACCTCTTTGACAAATGCGACGACATCGGCGGTCTGATGGTTGACGGTCGCGTCCGCGCCGAGCGCGCGGGCGCGCTCGAGCTTCTCGTCGCTCGAGGAGGTGACCACGACGTGTGCGCCGAGTGCCTTGGCGATCGACATCGCCGCCGTCGCAACACCGCCGCCGATTCCCCAGATCAGGGCCCACTCGCCCGCCTCGAGACGGGCGCGCGTGACGAGCATCCGGTACGCGGTCTCGAAGACGAGCGGGAACGCAGCGGCTTCCTCGAACGTCAGGTCGCCCGGGATCGGATGGACAGCGCTCCTCGGCACTGCGATCAGCTCGGCGTGTGTCCCGTCCGTCGTCTCGCCGAGGATCTGCGTCTTGCCGCCGCTCATGATCGCCGGGTTGATCACGACTCGTTCCTCGGTGCCGGCGATCACTCCCGCGCCGTCTGCCCCGAGGATGCGAGGCTTCGGCACCGAAGGCAGGCCCTTACGGATCCACACATCCAGATGGTTCAACGACGCAGCATGCAACTCGATCAGCACCTCACCCTCGGCGGGGATGGGATCCGGGACGTCCTCGTAGCGGAGAACCTCGGGGCCGCCGTCCTCATGGATGCGAATCGCCTTCATGGGGGACAATCCTCGCATGAAGACCGCCGACGTCCTCCGGTTGGGCGAGCGACTCGGGCTCGATGCGGTCGGAGTCGCTCGAGCCGAGGCGTACGCGGCGACCGAGGAGCACATCGTCGACCGGCGTCGGCGAGGGCTCGATGCCGGCATGAAGTTCACGATGGCGCGCCCCGATCAGTCGTGCCACCCGGAGACGTTGCTCCCCGGTGCGTGCAGCGTCGTCTCGGCTGCGCTGTGTTACTGGGAGCCCGAAGCGCCCCTGCCCGCAGGCCGCGGGCGGCTCGCGCGCTACACGTGGGACGACGCGTACGCCGGGCTGCGCGAGCAGCTCGACGCGCTCGGCCGCGCTCTCGGTGGCGTCTATCGCGTCCTCGTCGACGCGAACCAGCACGTCGACCGCGAGGGCGCGTCGCGGAGCGGCATCGGCTTCTACGGCAAGAACACGATGCTGATCACCCGGCGGCATGGTTCCTGGGTCGTGCTCGGAACGCTGATCACGGATGTTGCCCTCGACCCGACGCCGTCGTTCGACCCCGGCTGCGGCGAATGCCGCCTGTGCGTCGATGCCTGCCCGACCGGCGCGCTCGACGAGCCCGGCACGCTCGACGCGACAAAGTGCCTCTCGTACTGGACGCAGGCTCCTGCCGCCGTACCCGAGCCGTATCGCGCGGCGCTCGGTGCTCAGGTCTACGGCTGTGACATCTGCCAGGACGTCTGTCCATGGAACCGTGGAGTCCAGAAGCGCCGCGGCGAGCGGCCCGAGAGCTCTGCAGGGCACGTTGACCTCGTCGCATGGCTCGAGGCCGACGGGCAGGCCCTCGTCGGCGGGCTCGATCGCCTCTACGTCCCTCGCAACGACGAGCGCTGGTTGAGGCGGAACGCACTCGTCGCACTCGGCAACGTCGGCGGTGCAGAGCACGAGCCGCTCCTCGAGCGCTTCGCAGCCCACGACGACGAGGTCGTGCGTGAGCACGCGGAATGGGCGCTCGCGCGGGTCAAGGAGCGCGCATGACCCGCCGCCCGTCGTCGCTCGAGTGGTGGATCTCGATCATCCGGCTCGGCGCGGTGCCGTTCGCCGTGCTGCAGCTCGTGCTCACCGATCAGATGGATTCGAGTGACAGGCGACTCGCCTGGCTGCTCGCGGCGACGCTCGCTGCCGGGGCGATCGTGTTCTTCGCGCTCGTGCGCGACGGGCGATCGCGTGTTTTCTCACTCGCTGCGATGGCCTTCGACTTCTCAATTCTCGGCGGGTTCGTCCTGCTGTTTGCATTCGAGGCGGGGACGCCGACGCGCCAGCTGATGTTGATCGGCGTGGTGACCGGTGCGATTCGCTTCGGGACGTGGGGCGGGGTCGCGACGGCCCTTGCGTACGTGCCGGTGGCGGCGTACTTCGAGCACCGCCGGGCCGAGCTCTTCCACCAGCACTACCGCTCCGACTACGTGACGTTCCAAACGGGCGCGGGCCTGATCATCGCGCTGCTCGTCGGCTGGGTCGTCAGCCGGATCGACGCGGAGCGCCGCACCGCCGCCCGGCGCGACGAGGAGGCCGAAGCCCTGCGCGACGAGCTCGGCCGGCGCGCCGACCTCCTCGATGCGGCAAACCGTTGCGCACGTGCGCTCAGCTCGTCACTCGATCTCGACGAGGCGTTCGGGGCGTTCATCCGCGAGCTTCGTGGCCTGATCCCGTTCGACCGAATGGCGATCGTGCTCGCGGAGGAGGGTGCGGCGCGCGTGATCGCAACCGCAGGCGAGCAGTCGAACGAAGTGATGCCGCCGGGGACCGTCGTGAGCCTGCAGGAGAACCTGCTGGCCGACGTGCTCGCGCGCGGGCAGACGGTCGTGCGCACCGACATGTTGACCGCCCCGGCCTACGCTGAGGAGGAATGGCTCGTCGCGCTCGGTGTCCGCTCACGCGTCGCCGCGCCGTTACTCGCCGGAGCGCGCACAATCGGGCTCATCTCGATCGGCCGTCGCGAGGCCGACGCGTTCAACGCCGACGAGGTCGAGCTCGCCTCACTGCTCGGCCGCCTCGCCGCATCCACGGTGCAGAACATCCGCGCGTACGAGAGCGAGCGGCGCACCGTCGAAGAGCTGCGGCGGCTGTCCGCCCTGCGCGCGGATTTCGTCTCGCTGGTCTCGCACGAGCTTCGAAGCCCGATGGCGGCCGTGATCGGGGCCGCGCGAACACTGCAGCAACGATCGCGTGAGCTGAAGCCGGAGCAGCGTGAGGCATTCCTCGCGCTGATCGGGGACGAGACGACGCGGCTCGCGGCGCTGATCGGCGACGTGCTGGACACGTCGCGGATCGATGCCGGCACGTTCAGCTACCGGTTCGCCGAGGTCGATGTCGCCGCGCTCGTGCAGGACGCCGTCGCGGCAGCCTCGGTCGGTCAGGACGAGGTTCCCATCTCAGCTGAGCTCGCGATCGCAACGCCTCGGGTCCATGGCGACGCCGAACGGCTGCGCCAGGTCGTCGGGAACATGATCGACAATGCGGTCAAGTACTCGCCGGTGGGCTCCGCCGTCGAGGTGCGCGTCGGTCCCGCCAACGGCGCCGTCGTCGTCTCGGTCGACGACCAGGGCCCCGGCATCGCCGTCGAGGATCAGCGGCTGATCTTCGAGAAGTTCGGTCGCGTCTCCGCCGGGAACACGAAGCCCGGAACCGGCCTCGGGCTCTTCATCGCCCGCTCGATCGCCGAGGCGCACGGCGGCACGCTCTCGGTCGCCTCGGCGCCGGGCCGCGGCGCGACCTTCACGCTGCAGCTGCCGACGGGTTAGTGGGTGACCGGTCGTGCGGAATTGCCGGTCAACCGTCGACTACGCCTTGGCGCGGGACGGGCGGAGCTCGCCGCCGAGTTCGCGCGCGCGCTGGGCGACGCGGGCACGCAGGTCGGTGGGCTCGAGCACGACCGCCTCGCCGCGGTAGGAGACGACCTCCCCGACGAGGCACTCGGGGCTGCCGACGGCTTTCTCCGAGAGCGCCGCGCCATCGACGAGCGGACGCGCGCCCTTCTCGACCTCCCAGCGGGCGACGGCCGGCGAGTACCAGATTCGCGCGGTCGTTGCGGTATGCAGCTCGGACGGATCGAAGCTCTCACGCGGCGTGAACGACTTCCGCAGCACCGTCGCCTTGCGCATGCGGTCGAGCCGGTAGGAACGCGGCTGGTCGCGTTCGACATCCCAGGTGTGCACGTACCAGTTGGGGAGGCGGCGCTCGATCGAATACGGCTCGACCGTGCGCGTGACGACTTCCTGTTCCTCCGGCTTCAGGTACTCGATCTCGACCACCTTGTGGCCGGCGATCGCCTGGGTGAGCTTGTCGACGAGGCCTTCCTCGGCACCGATGTGGGGCGTCGGGGTCTGCGCGAGATCGAACGCGCCGAAGGTCTCCTCGAGCTTCGCGCGCACGCGGTCGAGCGGCGAGTGCGCGTCGGCGGCGATCATCGGGCCGACGAACTCGAGCGCGAGCCGGATCGCGCGGGCCTCGAGCGGCGTCAGGCGCGGCGGCCGGCGGAAGGTGTCACCGAAGAGCTCCTTGTCGACGTGCACCTCGTCACCGCGGAGCTCGGCGTAGACGGCATAGCAACCGCCGCCGAAGTTGACGAGGTTCAGAAGCGAGAGGTGCTCCTCGAGCTGCTCGGCGGGAATCGAGAAACGGTTGACGAGCTCGTGCGCGGGAATCACGCCCTCGCGCTCCTCGCCGCACGAGGTGAGGAGGTAGGCGAGCAGCGACTGCAGAACCCCGAAGCGCTCGGGCGCGACCGGCCCCGCAAAGCGCTCGACCACAGCTTCCGTCTCGCCTTCCTCGACGAACGCGGCCGGAGTCAGCGGCGCGCCTTCGTGTGCGATGCGCGCCGCGCGCGCTCCTTCGACGGTGAGCCGCCGGAGCTCGGACGGCTCGAGTGGGACCGCGCGGCCGTCCTGGCGCAGGATCCAGCGCGCGAGCAGCGTGGAGGATGCGTACTGTGTCGTGAAGACGTCACCGTCGACGTGGTTGCGCTCGCCGCCGAAGGCGCGCTCGACCCACCAGGCGGTGTCGGGCGCAACCTCGATCTTCGCCTCGCCGGCGACCTCGCCGAACTGCCACTCGGCCCGGCCGCGGTAGTTCTCCACGCTGAACTCGGGCGGCAACCTGAAGTCGCGCTCGCGCCGCGTTGCGAACCTGATGTCGGACCGGATGCGCGAGACGCGGAACGTGCGGATGTCGTCGCGCTCGAGGTCGTGGCCGATCACGTACCACGAGCCATTCTCCGGCAGCAGCGCAAAGGGGTTGAGCGTGCGCTCGCTCTCGGCATCCCGGTAGATCGACCAGTAACGGAACTTCACGGTCCGCTGCTTCGAGATCGCTCCCTCGAGCTTGCCGAGGCGGCCCTGGAGCTCGGGCGAATAGTCGGGGTCGCGCACCTCGACGCGGCCCGCCGTCCGCGTGGGGGCGGCGGCGAGCGCGCCGGCCGAGCGGCCGAGCGCGAGGTTCTGCAGCGCGAGGCGCAGCGGCTCGGCGTAGGCAAACCGGCCCTCGAGCAGGTAGAAGCACGTCTGGAGCGCCGCAAGCTCTTCGTCGTCGAGCTCGAGCTCCGGCAGGAAGTAGCGCTCGGAGCGCAGCGTGTAGAGCTCCTCGCCGGTGAACTCGTCGCGCTGGGAGTCGAGCGGGACACCGAGCGACACGAGCTCGGCGCGGTCCGAGTAGAACCGGCGCGCGAACGCTTCGTCGCTCATCTCCTGGTAGCCCTCGACGTTCGACTTGATGTCGCGCGCGGTGAGCGGACGCCGTTCCGCCATCAGGAACGCGACCAGCGAAAGCTGGCGGATCAGTTTGTCCGTGTCGTGGCTCATCTGTGCATCCTCGGCTCCGTTGAGCCTACGCCTGGGAGAACGAGCCTAGCGCAGGTGCTCAGGCGGCAGCTTTTGAGCGCTCGAGGTGCTGGTGACTCGGGCAGTAGTCGCGCTCGGGCAACGGCGTGCGCTGACAGGCCTTGCCCTTGCGCGTTGTCGCGCGGCAGCGGGCGACGCCGCCGTCGAACGCGCCGGCCTCGATCTGATCCTCGATGAAGCTCACCGCTGCCTCGACTCCCTGGTTGACAGCCCAGGCGACCTGCGCCTGCACCGTGATCGGGAAGAAGCGGCGAATGTCCTGGAAAAGCGCTCGATCCGGCTTCGCGAAGTAGTGGGGGTCTGCGGCGAGACGCTCCATCGTTCCCTCGCAGGCCGAGAGGACATCGCGGCGGTATTCGAGGTGCGTGGCGTTGTCGACGTATGGATCGATCAAGTCCTTGATCGAGCGATAGATCGCTCGCGAGTACTGATACATGCAGTGCTGAATGTGGAGGATCCGCTCGTCCATATGTCGCCGTTTTTCTCCTTCGACTGTAGCCAGATCGCTGTTATGAAGCGGTAAATCCTCGCCTGCCGGGCCGACCCCGGGAGGACTCTACCTGCTCACGGTAGCCTGTTACAAATGTTTTCAAGCTAGCCAACAGACATGTGTGCCCGAGTAGGTGTTTCCCACCCTGACGGGCGCTACACATCACGATGAGACGTGCTTCCGGTGCGCGGCTCAGCGGGAGATCTGGCGCGAGTAGGCGCCGTTGAACCCCGCCTGGCGGGCCGTCCCGACGCTTGCATCGGCGTCGGCCTTCGACGTGTGGATCCCCGTGAAGACGACGAAGTAGCCCGGCTGCAGGCTCGGGAACCGGCTCGAGTCGAGGATGCCGACCTGCCTCAGTCCGGCCTTCGCCGCGCGTGCTGCGGTTGAGCGCGCACTCGGACGCCCATTCACCTTGGGATAGGAGACGAGGACGATCGTCCACCCGCTTCGGCGTGCAGGCCAGGTGATGCGGCCGATGGCCGGGCGGCGCGGCTTCGGCGCGGTCGGCGTCGTCGGCTCCGGGGCGGTCGGGAGCGTGGAGGTATCGACCGTCGCGGAGGTCGTCGTCGGGACGACGGTCGGCTCGACGACCGACGAGACGGGTGGCGGTGTCGTGAACGAGTGCCCGAGTGCGTTCTGCCGGTGCTCGGTGAGGGCGATCGCGACGACTGCACCCGCAGCGGCCACGAGCAGCGTCAGGAGCGAGATCCAGACCCAGTCGCCTGGGTACCAGCCGAGCCGGCGGAGCCAGCGCCGCCGCAGGCCGGGCACGGTTCCGGCGACATTCGGCAGCGCGAGACCGCACTCGAGGCAGTAGCGCTGGTCGGGCTCGCGCGGCGTCCCGCAGCGCGGACACGTTCGATCGGCCGCTTCGATCGCTCCATCGCGCTCGTCGGCCTTCGACTGCATCAGGCCTTCGGCGCAGGCTCGATGACCGTCTCCTCCGATGCGCTGCTCGCCTCGCCGTTCTCGGACGCGGCTTCGGCGTGCGAGACGTCGCGGCCGCAGTTCGGGCAGAAGTGGGAGCCGCGCAGGATCGGCGCGCCGCACTCGCAGCGCGCGGCTGCACCGTGAGCGTGCAGGAGCTCCTCGATCTCGGCGAGGCGGGCATCGATTCCGACGATCCCTGCGGCGCGCTCTGCCAGCAGGTCGTCTCGGAAGCCGCCACGGCGGTACATCTCGACGAGCAGGCCACCGAGATCGCGCAGCGCGTCCTCGCGCGCACGGGTCAACGCCCGGCGCTCGCGGCGCAGGAGGCCGGCGTGTGGGCGGCGTGGCGCGACGCCTTCCGTACGGTCGGCGCGCCGACGAAAGAGCGGCGACATGCCGTGGAATCTACTCACGGGGTCGGCGCGCCAGACTCGCGCCGCCTACAGCTGGAGCACGACGAGGCGCTCTTCGGTCATCTCGCGCACCGTCCAGGCGGGGCCTTCTTTGGTGTTCCCCGACGCCTTGACACCACCGTAGGGCATCTGATCGGCGCGGAACGTCGGTGCCTCGTTGACGGTGACTCCGCCGAATTCGAGCCGGCGGGCAGCCTCGAGCGACGTGCGAACGTCGCTCGTGAAGATCGCCGCCTGAAGGCCGTAGCGCGTTGCGTTTGCCTGCTCGATCGCGTCGTCGAGGCTCGACACCCGGGTCAACGTCACCACCGGCCCGAAGACCTCTTCACATTGGACCTTGTCGGTCGACGCCGGATTCGCGATCACGGTCGGCCGGATCAGCCCGTCGTCGCCGGCGGTGCCGCCGGCCAGCGTCTGTCCGTTCGACTCGCGGATCCATTCGAGGATTCGGTCGTGCTCGCTGCTCGAGATCAGCGGCCCGACGTCGGTCGTCTCGTCCGCAGGATCGCCGACCTGCAACGCCTCGACCTTCGGAACGAACTCGGCGACGAAGTCGTCCCACACCGCGTCCAGCACGAAGATCCGTTGCACCGAGATGCAGCTCTGCCCGGCGAACGAGAATGCGTTCGCGGCGAGCTTCGCGGCCGTATCGGCCGGAGCATCGGCGCAGACGATCGCCGGCGTCGCGTTCCCGAGCTCGAGCTTAACGCGCTTGCGATGGGCGCGCTCGGCGATCCCCCAGCCGACTGCGCCCGACCCCGTGAAGGTGATCAGCTTGACGCGTTCGTCCTCGACGATCGTGTCGCCGATCGCCGAAGCGGAACCCGAGACGACGTTGATCCAGCCGGGCGGCAGGCCGGCCTCCTCCTCGAGCTCGGCGAGCAGCAGCGCCGAGAACGGCGTCGCGGACGCGGGCTTCAGCACGACGGCACACCCCGCCGCGAGCGCGGGTGCGATCTTGTGCGCGACGAGGTTGAGCGGGAAGTTGAACGGCGAGATGGCGCCGACGATCCCGATCGGCAGCCGCATCGTGAATGCGAGCTTTCCCACGCCTGCGGCGGATGCATCCATCGGCACGGCCTCGCCCGCGAGCGTGCGCGCCTCGACTGCGGCGAAGGTGTAGGTGGAGGCGGCTCGCTCGGCCTCGACGCGCGCGGCCTTCAACGGCTTGCCGGCCTCGGCGGAGATTGTCTGCGCCGCTTCTTCCTGCCGTTCCTCGAGCAGCTGGGCGACCCGGTCGAGGATCCGGGCGCGCTCGTGCGCGGGCAGCGGATCTCGCATCGCGGCAGCTGCGGCGTCGATCGCCCGGCGGGCTTCGGCGGCCCCTCCCTTGGCGATCCGGCCGACGAGCTCGCCGGAAAAAGGGGAGCGCACCTCGGTCCATTCGCCGGTCCCCACGCGCTCGCCGGCGATCAACAACTTCCGGTCACCCATGCCGCCACTCTAATGTTCCCCCGTGGACCGCAGGCAACTACTCCGCCTTGGCGCGCGCTTGGGGTGGGTGCTCCTCACCGTCGCGCTGGTCGGGCTGTGGGGCATACCGACGAAGCACGATCTCCTCTTCCTCTGGTTGGGGCTCGGCATGGCCGCGTTCTCGTTCGAGGCTGCGCGCGTCGCTCGGGACTGGCTGCCGCTCGTCGGAGTGATCCTCGTCTACGACATGCTGCGCGGCATCGCAGACGGGCTTGTCACCCACGCGCGCGAAGTGCCGCAGATCAAGATCGAGGCCGCGCTCTTCGGGAAGCCGGTGCCCACCGTCTGGCTGCAGCAGCACTTCTGGCACGGACCCGACCGTCTCCACTGGTGGGACTACGTCGCGTGGTTCCTGCACCTGACGCACTTCTTCGCGACGTTCATCGCCGCGGCGGTGATCTGGGTCGTCGCGCGTGAGCGCTTCGCGCGCTACTCGGCGATGGTGTGCGTCCTCGCACTGAGCGGCTTTGCCACCTACGTGCTCTACCCGGCGGTGCCGCCGTGGATGGCGGCGCAGCATGGCAACCTCGGAGAGTCGAACCGGATGATCGATCCGATCTGGCACCACATTCCACTCACACACGCCGGCGCGGTCTTCGAGCACGGCAAGGGCTACGCGAACGACGTCGCGGCCATGCCGTCGCTGCACGCGGGATTCGCCCTGCTGCTCTCGCTGTATCTCTGGCCGCTCGTGTCGCGCTGGTGGCGCCCTCTGCTCGTGCTCTACCCGCCGGCGATGTCGCTTGCGCTCGTCTACTCGGGCGAGCACTACGTCGTCGACTGCCTCGCCGGCTGGGTCTACGCGGCCGGGGCGTATGTGACTGTCAACGCGGTTGTCGCCTGGCGCGAGAGCCGTGTGCCGGAGTTCGAGCCGTCGCTCGTCGATTGAACGTCCGGCCGGTCCACTTCTGCGACGTCACCGTCGAGGGCACGCCTTGGCCGGTCTACGGCTGGGTGATCGAGACGTCCCAGGGCGTTGTGCTCGTCGACACCGGCATGATCGACTCGACGCCCGCGATCGACGCGAAGTGGGGACCCGTCCTGCGTGACTGGCCCGACCTCGGTGAGGTCGTCGCGGTGATCAACACGCACCTGCACTTCGACCACTGTGGCGGCAACCGCCGCTTCGCGGGCACGCCCATCTACGTCCAGCGGGCCGAGCTTGCGGCTGCCGTCGAACCTGACTACATCGAAGCCTGGGTGCGGTTCCCGGGCGCTTCGTACGTCGAGCTCGACGGGGATGCAACGCTCCTCGACGGCGTCTCGGTGCTCTTCACGCCGGGTCATTCGCCCGGGCATCAATCGGTGGTGGTCGAGACCGGCGAAGGGATGGTCGTACTCGGCGGCGACGTGACGTATTCGATGCGCGAGCTGATTGACGGCGCGACCGACTCGATCCGGCGCATCCACGAGCTCGCGCCGCAACGTGTGTACCTCGCCCACCACGAGCAGCCCTGGGTGCCGGAGTACGATTGAGCCCATGGACGCATTCATCGTCGACGCGGTTCGCTCGCCGATCGGACGTAAGAAAGGCACGCTGGCCGCGCTGCGCGGAGACGACCTGGCCGCGCAGGTCCTGAACGGGCTGATCGCGCCGCACGACCTCGATCCCGGCGAGATCGAGGACGTGCAGATGGGCTGCGTCACCCAGATCGGCGAGCAAGGGTGGAACGTCGGGCGGATGGCAGTGCTGGCGGCCGGCTGGCCGGTCGACGTCAGCGCGACGACCGTCGACAGACAGTGCGGCTCGTCGATGCAGACCAACTTCAACGGTGCGGCCGCGGTGATGGCCGGCCAGCTCGACCTCGTTGTCTCTGCGGGCGTCGAGATGATGTCGCGAGTCTCGATGGGCTCGAACGGCGGCTCGATCTCCGAGCTCGTAACCGACCGCTACGAGATCGTGATGCAGGGCACCTCGGCCGAGCTGCTCGCACGCGAGTGGAACCTCTCGCGCGAGGCGCTCGACGCGTACTCGCTCGAGTCGCACCGGCGTGCGATCGCAGCCTCCGACGAGGGCAGGTTCGAGCGCGAGATCATTCCGATCACGCTGCCGGCGGGGCGGGCGCCCGAATCGCAGGCAAGTGCCAACGTGGTACAGAGCGGGGTGACGGCCCTGGTCGAGGCTCCGGTCGTGTTCACGGTCGATGAGGCGCCTCGTCGCGAGACGACGGCGGAGGCGCTTGCCGCGCTGAGCCCGGCTTTCGATCCGGAAGGCGTGATCACCGCCGGGAACTCGTCGCAGATCGTCGACGGCTCCGCCGCGGTGCTGATCGCGAGCGAAGCGGCGGTCGCTCGGCTCGGGCTCGAGCCGCGCGGGCGCTTCGTGTCCTTCGGCATCGCGGGCGTCGACCCGACGCGCATGCTGCACGGCAACCCGCAGGCGATGCAGAAGGCCGTCGCGCGGGCCGGGCTGACGATGGACGACATGAGCGTAATCGAGGTGAACGAGGCGTTCGCGTCCGTCGTGCTCCAGACGGCGAAGGATCTGCACCTCGAAGAGCGGCTGGACGACGTCAACCCGAACGGCGGCGGCATCTCGCTCGGCCATCCGCTCGGTGCGACCGGGGCGCGGATCACGGCGACGCTCCTGAACGAGCTCGACCGGCGAAACACCCGCTACGGGATCGCGTCGATGTGCGTCGGCTTCGGCATGGCGATCGCCGGCGTCGTCGAGCGCATTTAGAATCACGCGCCGTGGCACGCGAGATCCGCAGCGTCGGCGTCGTCGGGCTCGGAGCGATGGGCTCCGGCATTGCTCAGCTTGCAGTCGAGGCCGGCTTCGAGACGATCGGGCGTGAGGTTGAGCTCTCGCGCGCAGAAGCGGCGCGCGACAGGATCGCGCACTTCCTGACGCGCAAGGTCGAGAAAGGAACGCTCGAGCAAGGCGCGCGCGACGATGCCGTCGGACGCTTGCGCCTGACGACAGAGCTCTCGGATCTCGCCGGGTGCGACATCGTGATCGAGGCCGCGTTCGAAGATCTCGCCGTCAAGCACGAGCTCTTCCGGGAGCTGGAAGCCTCGGTCTCGAGCGAGACGATTCTCGCCACGAACACCTCGGCGCTGTCGGTGACCGAGATCGCCTCCGTGCTCGGGCAGCCCGAGCGCGCGGTCGGCATGCACTTCTTCAACCCCGCGCCGCTGATGCCGCTCGTCGAGGTCGTGCGCGCGGAGCGCACCGGCGCAGATGTCTTCGACGCCGTGTTCGAGCTCGGGTCGAAGCTCGGCAAGACCCCGATCCGCTGCACGGACACGCCGGGCTTCGTTGTCAACCGTGTGCTGATCCCGCTGCTCAACGACTGCGTGCGCGTGCTCGACGAGACGGGTGTAACGCCCGAGGATCTCGACGCCGGGATGATGCACGGAGCGGGCTGGCCGATGGGCCCGTGCGCGCTGCTCGATCTCGTCGGCGCCGACGTGCACGTGCACGCGAGCGAGGCGCTCTACGAGAAACTGCGCGAGCCGCGCATGGCGCCGCCCGCGCGCCTCGTCCGCATGGCGGCCGCAGGCAAGCTCGGCCGCAAGACGGGCGAAGGCTTCTACTCCTACATTTAGGACATGTCCGAGGGACTGTCCCCGGGACATGTCCGTCCGGGACACGGCCTAGCGTGCCTCCATGGCGATGTGTCATGTCTGCCGACGGGGCCTCCTCGCCGGTGAGCGCTACCGCACCTGGCGCGGCGCCCGGCGCGACCAGGCCGTGTGCGCCGTCTGCGAGCCCGCGGCTCAGGCGCTCGGCTGGGTGCGCGTCGTCGACGGGTACGAGTCCGTCCGCGTCACGGGGCTGACGCCGACGGTTCGCCGGGTCGCCTGAGCGGGGCGTCACTTGAGCTCCTCGACGCCGAGTCGTCGCGCGGCGAAGGGGATCGTGCCGCCCTGGACGACGACGGAGGCGAGGACGACGACGAAGACCGTCTCGTAGATCCGCAGGCCGTCGCGGACGTGCGCCGCGAGCACGTAGGCCGCGAGCAGGATCGGCACCGCACCCTTCAGGCCGCCCCAGATCACGAACAGCCGCTCGCCCGCGTCGAGTCGCACCGGAGCGAGGAGCGCGCTGCAGATGAGCGCCCGCGCCACGAGCGTGAGGAACGCTGCAACGAGCAGCCCCTCAGCCCAGCGGTCAAGCCCGATCTCGGAGATGCCGACCGTCAGCCCGAGGGCGACGAACACCACCACCTCTGCGACGGTCGCGAACCGCTTGCGCACTCCCTCGAGACCGGAACGCTGCGCCGTCTCGACGTCGCCGCGCATCAGGCCGGCCACGAAGACCGCCAGGAACCCCGAGCCGTGCGCGACCGTCGCCACGCCGAACGTCACAGCCGCCAAGGCGAGCGGGAATACCGCCGGGAAGCGCGCGATCCGCGGCAGCAGGTGGGCCTGCGCGAGCCCGCCCGCCACGCCAACGGCAAGGCCGATCGCCACTTGCTCCGAGAAGACTCGCACGACGATCCAGAAGCTCTCGTCGGAGTGCTGCGCCAGTTCGATCAGGCCCAGCATCAGCGCGATGCCGACGGGATCATTCGCGCCCGACTCGCCCTCGAGAATCGTGTCGGTGCGCCCCTCGATCTCACGCTCGCCGAGCACCGAGAACATCATCGCGGGATCGGTCGGAGCGACCGCCGCGCCGAGCAGGGCGGCCGTCAGCCAATGCAGGCCGAGAGCCCAGTGGACGAAGACCGTGACGAGGCCCGCGGTCGCGAACGTTCCCGGAATGCCGAGCCAGACGATCGGGACGACGGCCGCTCGGAAACGGCGCAGGCCGATCGAGGCGCCGCCGTCGAAGAGGATCACGACGAGCGCGGCGCTGGCGACGATCTCGACGGTGTGAATGGACAGCGCAAGCGCCGGCAGGACGTCGGAGGCTACGGCGGCCGCGACGAGCAGCACAGATGCGAGCGGGATCGGAAGGCGCTTCAGCACGTCGGGGATCAAAAACTCCTTACCTTTCGCTCATTCAGGGCATAATTCGACAGGAAAGACTGTCTTTGCGGATGCGCACGCTCTCACTCACCCTGCTCTGTGGCCTCATTCTCGCCCCGGCGGCACTCGCTGCTGCGGGAGCGACGGGCGACGGCGTGCTCGAACTGCGCAATGTCAACGCTGCCAAAGTGGCGATCGTCGGCGTCAGGGGCGCGATCTGGGGCCAGCTCGACAAGGGAACGTTGAAAGTGACCGACGCGAACCCGGACGACAACGCGGCCGCCCAGGTCAGCGGCGCAGAGCAGATCCACACGACGGCTGATCCCGGCGTGACGATCTACAGCGGCAAGAACATCCACTTCCGCTTCACGGGCGGGCGCTACAAGTTCAGCATCATCGGTCTCGGGATCGACGTCACCGCCGTCGGCGTGGGTAAGGCCTACCTGGTGGGCGACCCCGACCAGGCAGACGACGGCGACTACGCGGTCGACAGCGGCAAGTGGCAGCAGGTGCTGCCGTTGACCGTGCCGAAGGTCGTGCCGTTCGGCGTCCAACCGCCGCCGTTGACAGGCCCGTAGCGTGAGCGTACAAGCGCCGAACATCCTTGTTGTCGAGGACGAGAGCTCGATCGCCTCGTTCGTCTCCCTCTATTTGAAGAACGCCGGCTACGGCGTGCGCACCGCGTCGAACGGAGCCGAGGCGCTCGCGCAGGTGGCCGCGCAGATGCCGGGCCTGATCGTGCTCGACCTGATGCTGCCGGACATCGACGGAATCGAGGTCTGTAAGCGCGTCCGCCAGACGAGCGACGTCCCGATTCTGATGCTGACTGCGCGCGACGAGGACGTCGACAAGATCATCGGTCTCGAGGTCGGCGCAGACGACTACCTGACGAAGCCGTTCAACCCGCGTGAGCTCGTTGCGCGCGTCAAATCGATCCTGCGCCGTACGACGCCCGAGCGCCGCGAGCGTGAGAGCGAGCAGATCATCCACGGCGACCTGCGCGTCGACGCCGGCCGGCGTGAGGTGCGGGTCCTCGAAGAAGAGATCCAGCTCGCACCGAAGGAATTCGACCTGCTCTGGGAGCTGCTCGACCACCGCGGGCTCGTGTTGACGCGCGACCAACTGCTCGAGCGCGTGTGGGGCTACACCTTCGCGGGAGACACGCGCACGGTCGACGTGCACGTCCGCCAGCTGCGCCGCAAGCTGGGAGAGGCGTCGCCGATCGTCACGGTCTGGGGCGTCGGCTACAAGGTCTCGCCCGCGAAGGATGCGCGCAAGGAAACGACGAAAGCCTGATCTCCGTGCTCGGCTCGCTGCGCGTTCGCCTGCCGCTCGTCTTCCTCACCGGGATCGCGATCGCGGGGATCGTCACGACGCTGATCGCCGTCAGGCTCTTCCAGAGCTTCTCGCACGACCAGACGCTGACGGGCCTTACACGCGAGGCGCACGGCATCGCCGCGCTCTACTCCGCGGCCGTTCCGGCGAGCTACGGCAACAAGGATCAGCAGGGGAAATCGAACGACCGTCGGGCGCCGACGCTCGCGGCCGCGAACCTCGAGCTCGCGACCGGCGACAAGATCTACCTCGTCGGGGCAAATCCCTTCCCGGGACAGATCACGGGCCTCAAGCGGCTGCCGCTCCAGACGATCGACTGGCAGTCCGGGCAGTCGTTGACGTTCGAGTTCAAGCCGCCGCACGCCAAGCGCACCTACCTCGCCGTCGCGAACCCGATCTTCCTCGGGCAGCAGTCGATCGGCGCAATCGTCGTTGCGACCCCGAAGACCAACATCCGCCAGCGCGTCACCGATCTGGTCAAGCGGCTCGCGATCGCCGGGCTCCTCGGACTGCTCGTCGCCGCGCTCCTCGCCTGGTACCTCTCACGCCGCATCGTCCGGCCGGTCCTGCAGCTCTCGGATGCGGCCGACGAGGTCGCAGCCGGCAACTACAGCGTCGTGGTGCCGAAGAAGGCGCCGGGCGAGCTCGGGCATCTGAGCGATCGCTTCGGCGAGATGGCCGCGCGCCTCGCCGAGGTGGAGACGATGGAGCGCAACTTCCTGATGTCGGTCTCGCACGAGCTGCGCACGCCGCTGACGGCGATCCGCGGTCACGTCTCGGCGTTGATCGAAGGCGTGCACGATGACCCGGCGCTCGAGCACGCGTCGCTCGAGACCGTCGAGGCAGAGGCGACGAGGTTGGAGCGGCTCGTCGGCGACATCCTCGATCTCGCGAAGCTCGACACGCATCGCTTCACCGTCACGCGCGAAGAGGTCGACATGGGCACGCTGCTCGACCAGGCGTACGAGACCTATAGCGACGAAGCTCGCCGGCGCGACATCGACTACCGCCGCGAGCTCGACGAACGGCCTGTCATCACCTCCGACGGCGACCGTGTGCTGCAGGTCGTCGGCAATCTCCTCTCGAACGCATTCCAGGCAACGCCGGACGGCGGCCGCATCACGCTCGGGCTCGCACGCCAGAACGGCGTCGTGCGCGTGGCGATCGAGGACTCCGGGCCGGGCATTCCGGCCGAGAAGCGCGAACGGCTGTTCCGGCCGTTCGTCTCGGAGTCGAGCGGCGGCACGGGCCTCGGTCTCGCGATCGCAAAGGAGCTTTCGACTGCGCTCGGCGGCCGGATCGAGCTCGTGTCGGAGCTCGGCAAGGGCTCGCGCTTCGTGCTCATCCTCCCGGCGAGCTGACCTGCTACGAGCTCTGACCTACGCCAGTTCGCGGAGCGAGACGACGTTCGACGGCTGCCGCTCGAGTGCGGTCTCGATGCGCTCGAGGCGCGCGTTCAGCGAGCGCCAGCCTTCGGTCAGCAGCTCAACGAGCAACGTGAGGTCGTCGACGCGTGCGTTCCGCTCCGACTCGATCGTCGCCTGGACGGTCTCGAGCCGGCGTACGGTGTTGTTCGAGAGACCCTTCACCTCGGCGAGCCGCCGAGAGATCGGCGCCGCTTCTTCGCGCAGGCCCTCGCTCAGCGCTGCCCGGATCTCGGCTTTGCGGATTTCAGCTTTGTTGATCTCCACCATTCGAGCGAAGCTACCGTCCGCACCGGATGGAGGCCCGCGAGCTCGACTACGACCTGCCACCCGGCCTGATCGCCCAGCAGCCGGCGCCCCGCCGCGACGAGTCGCGGCTGCTCGTCTACTCGCGGTCGACCGGCGCGGTCGAGCACACGATCTTCCGCGAGCTGCCTGATCTGCTGCCGTCCGAGCGGCTTGCGGTCGTCAACGATACGCGCGTCGTTCCCGCGCGCATCCCGATCACCTCGCCGCGCGGGGAGGTGCTGCTCCTCGAGCGGATCGACGGCGATCTCTGGGAGGCGCTCGCGCGCCCGACGCGCCGGCTGCGGGCGGGCCGCGTCTACGGGCAGGTCGAGCTCGTCGAGCACCTCGGCGCGGGCCGCTGGCGCGTGCGGCTCGACGGCGAACCGGCCGGGGAGGCGCCGCTGCCGCCCTACATCACGGCCCCGCTCGAGGACGAGGAGCGCTACCAGACCGTCTACGCGCGGGAGCGAGGCTCGGCGGCCGCGCCGACGGCGGGCCTCCACTTCACACCCGAGCTGCTCGGTCGCCTCGACGTCGAACGGGTGACGCTGCACGTCGGCCTCGACACCTTTCGACCGTTGCAGGAGGAGGTCGTGGAGGCCCACCACATCCACGGCGAGCGCTACCACGTTGAGGAAGCTGCGTGGCAGCGGATCCGCAACGCGGCGGGCGTGCTCGCGGTCGGGACGACAACGGTGCGCACGCTCGAGACGCTCGCACACGGCGGGCCGCTGACAGGCCGCACCGAGCTGTTCATCACACCGGGGTTCGAGTTCCGACGCGTCGACCACCTGTTGACGAACTTTCACCTGCCGCGCTCGACCCTGCTGGCGCTCGTGATGGCGTTTGCGGGCAGCGAGGAGGTGCGCAGGCTGTATGCCCTCGCGATCGCAGAGCGCTACCGCTTCTACTCGTTCGGCGATGCGATGCTGATCCTGTGAGCGAGACCTTCTCGGTGGCTGCAGTCGACGGGGCGGCCCGCGCCGGCGTCCTCCGCACCGCACGCGGCGAGATTCAGACGCCGGTCTTCATGCCCGTCGGCACGAAGGCGACCGTCAAGACGCTCGACCCCGATGAGGTGAAGGGTCTCGGCGCGCAGATCATCCTCGGCAACACCTATCACCTGCATTTCCGGCCCGGTGACGAGCTGATCCGCGAGCTCGGCGGGCTCCATCGGTTCATGTCGTGGGACGCGCCGATCCTGACCGACTCCGGCGGCTTCCAGGTCTTCTCGCTCCGCGACACGATCGCGCGCGTCGACGACGAGGGAGTGACCTTCAAGAACGTCTACGACGGCGCGCGCACCCAGTTCACGCCCGAGCTCGCCGCGCACATCCAGCGGAACCTCGGCAGCGACATCGCGATGTGCCTCGACCAGGTTCCTGCTGCCGGCGTGACACGGCGCGAGCTCGACGAGGCGGTGCGGCGAACGACCGCGTGGGCCGGGCGTCAGCGGCGCGCGCCGCGGGCCGAGGGTCAGCTCCGCTTCGGGATCACGCAAGGCGGTGTCGACCCGGAGCTGCGCCGCCGCTCGACGGAGGAGATCGCCGCGCTCGGCTTCGACGGCAACGCGATCGGCGGGCTCGCGATCGGCGAGGACCGCGACGCGATGTTCGAGGTGACCGACTGGGCGGCCGAGCTGATGCCGGCGGACAAGCCGCGCTACTTCATGGGGATCGGCGACCCGGAGGGGATCCTCGAGGTGATCGAGGCGGGGGTCGACATGTTCGATTGCGTGCTTCCGACCCGGACGGCGCGCACGGGGAGCGCGTTGACCTGGGAGGGGCGGCTCAACCTGCGGAACGCCCGCTTTGCCCGCGACCCTGCGCCGCTCGACGCCGACTGCGACTGCCCGGCCTGCAGGCGCTTCAGCCGGGCCTACATCCGCCATCTCGTCAACCAGGACGAACTGCTCGGCCTGCGGCTGCTCTCCCTCCACAATCTACGCTTCCTGATCGAGCTGACCCGTGGCGCGCGTGCTGCGATCGTGCGCGGCGGGTTTGCCTCCTACAAGCGCGATCTGATCGAAAGGCTCACGTGGGCGGATTCCTGATCCTTCTCCTGGTTCTCGGCGGCGTCTGGCTGCTGTTCGTCATCCCCGCCCGGCGGCGGCGGAACTCACACGAGGCGATGCAGGACTCGATCGAAGTGGGGGACGAGATCATCACGGCCGGCGGGCTCCACGCGACGGTCGAGTCGGTCGGAGACGACCAGTTGCGCGTCGAGATTGCCCCGGGTATTGCCGTGACCCTCGATCGCCGAGCCGTCGCCGCGGTCGCGCGTGAAATCGAGGTCGAGGTCGAGGTCGAGCCCGGGCCGGAAGGCTCATCCGATCCCGGGCCGCCCGCAGAACCAGGCTAACCTGTCCACCGCTTGTCCTCCCGGCGCTCCCATCTCACTCTCGTCGCGCTGATCCTCGTCGCCCTCGTGGGCGTCGTGTTCCTCGCGATCCCGAGCTCGCCGGCGCACCGCACGCTGCGCCAGGGCCTCGACTTGCAGGGCGGGCTCGAGTACGTCTTGAAGGCGCAGCCTCCCAAGGGCCACAAGCTGACAGCCTCGGATCTGGACAGATCGGTGTCGATCATGCGCAACCGCGTCGACAAGCTTGGCGTCTCGGAGCCGATCATCACCAAGCAGGGCAAGGATCAAATCTCGATCCAGCTCGCCGGCATCCACAACCTCAACCAGGCGGCGAAGATCATCGGCTCGACCGCTCAGCTCGAGCTGTACGACCTGGAGCCGGCGCTCGTCGCGCCGTCCACCTCGGCCCAGGGCCCGGTTGCGACGCGCAGCCTGTACCAGCTGCTCTCGCGGGTGCAGGCGACCGCAAAGATCGGCACGCCGAGCGAGTACGTGCTCTTCAAGCCAAAGAAGATCAGGACGACGACCGGCACCGGCAAGAAGGCCAAGCCGAAGGTGACGACCGTCTTCATCAAGGCGCTGAATGGTGGGCCGACCGCGACGCTGCATCGGGACACGAACGGCAATGCCGGGCTCCTCGACGGCCACGGTGGGAAGGTGCCGAAGGGTTTCAAGGTGCTGACCGTCCCGCACAACACGATCCTGATCACCTGCGCGAAGTCGAGCTCGGTCGTCTGCCCGGGGGATCCTACCGGTGTGCCGGCCGCGAACCAGACCGACTACTACCTCTTCAAGCACGGGCCTTACCCGAACGACCGCTACGGCCCCTACCCGAGCATGAAGGGCACCGAGCTGAAGCTCTCGGGCACGCGCGCCGACTTCGACACGAGCGGCAACGCGGTCGTGCTCATGCAGTTCACGGGCAAGGGCAACAAGGCATTCGAAAAGGTGACCAAGAACGAGGCGACGCGTGGACAGATCCAGCAGGCTCAGCAGCACTTCGCGATCGTGCTCGACAACGAGATCCGCTCCTACCCGTCGATCGACTACACGCTGTATCCGAACGGCATCAACCCGGCGGGCTCGGGTGCGCAGATCACCGGCATGGCGAGCACGAAGGAGGCGCAGAACCTTGCGCTCGTGCTGCAGACCGGCGCGCTGCCCGTCAACTTCGTGCCACTCGAGCGCACCGACGTGTCGGCGACGCTCGGTAAGGACTCGCTGAAGCAGGCGCGCAACGCGGCGATCGGCGGTCTCATCCTGGTGGCCCTGTTCCTCCTCCTGCTCTACCGCTTCCTCGGCGTCGTCGCCGTGATCGGCCTCGCCATCTACGGCGCCTTCATGTACGCCGCGATCGTGCTCCTGGGGGTGACGCTCACGCTGCCAGGCTTCGCTGGGTTGATCCTCACGATCGGTGTTGCCGCAGACGCGAACGTCGTCGTCTTCGAGCGCATCAAGGAGGAGTCGCGTGCGGGCAAATCCGTGCGCGCGGCGATCGCGGCCGGGTACGCGAAGGGCTTCCGCACGATCCTCGACGCCAACGTCGTCACCGCGATTACCGCGCTGATCCTGTTCGCCGTCGCGACCGCCGGCGTCAAGGGCTTCGCGCTGATGCTTCTGATCGGGACGGTCATCTCGCTGATCACCGCCGTCGCGGCGACGCGCGCGATGCTCGGGCTGCTGGCCGGGTTCAGGTGGTTCCAGAACCCGCGGTTCATGGGAGCTCGCACGTGAAGTTCCTCCAGATCGACTACATGCGCCGCCGCAGGCTCTGGTTTGCAATCTCGGGTGTCGTGATCGTCGTCGGCGTCGTCTCGCTCTTCACCCGCGGCCTGAACCTCGGGATCGATTTCCGCGGCGGGGTGCAGATCGCGTTCAAGACGACGAAGCCCACCCCGATCGGGACGGTCCGTGACCAGACGACGGCGATCGGCCGCCGTGACGCCGTTGTGCAGGGCCGCGGCAAGTCGACGAACGGCGACGAGTACAAGAGCTTCCAGATCCGCATCAAGAAGCTGACGCAGGCCGAGCAGACGAGGCTGCAGTCCGACCTGGTCGCCAACGCGAACGCGACGTCGCCGAACACCAAGAACGTGTCGTCCAGCTTCGGCAAGCAGATCGCGCGCTCGGCGATCCTCGCCGTCATCTTCTCGCTGATCGTGATCACGCTCTACATCGCGGTGCGATTCAAAGGCCTTGCGTTCGCGATCCCGGTGATTGCGGCGTTGATCCACGACATCGTGATCACTGTCGGTGTCTATTCGCTGACGGGACGCGAGGTGACCGAATCGACGGTCGCCGCGGTGTTGACCGTCCTCGGTTACTCGATCTACGACACGATCATCATCTTCGACCGCATCCGGGAGAACATCCCGATCATGCGGCGCGCCTCGTTCGCGACGATCGTGAACGTCTCGCTCTGGGAGACGATTCGCCGCTCGCTGGCGACGACGTTCATCACGCTGCTCCCGGTCGCGGCGCTGTTCTTCTTCGGTGGCTCGACGCTGAAGGACTTCGCGTTCGCACTGCTGATCGGCGTCACCTCGGGCGCCTACTCCTCGATCTTCATCGCCGCGCCGATCCTCGCGACGTGGAAAGAACGCGAGCCCGAGTACGCGCGCCGCAAGAGCAGCGACTCGATGGAAGGCTCTGTCGGCGACCGCGTGTTGAAGCAGGCGGAGCTCGCCGCAGCCGAGGAACCGACCCCGGCCACACCGGTGGACGTGATCGAAGACGTGATCATCGGCGGCGACTCGGACGCGAAGCGCGAGCGCCGCAGACAGCGTCGCAAGACGAGGCCACATGGACGAGCCAGGTAACGGCTCGGACCCCGAGCGCGACGCACTCGACCGCATCGTGACGATGCTCGGCCTCCGGCTCGACGACGCGCGGTCCCTGCTCGACAGTGCGACCGCGCGCTGGCGCGGTGACGCGGTGCGCGTGGGGGAGGGCACGAAGCGGCGCGTGCAGGAGACTGCGCGCGACCTCGGCCTCGTGACACGCGAGGAGTGGGACGAGCTGGAGTTGCGCGTCGCGCAGATCGAGCACCGCTTGCGCCTCGTCGAGGGCGACGAGCCCGACTAGCCCGACTGGCGCTCCTGCTACCGTGATTTGCACGGAGCTCGGGTGGTCCGCGCTCCCGTGAGATCACGTTTCCTCTTTCGGACGCGCGATCTCGATGTCCGAAGGAGTTGAGACGTGTCAGATTTTCGTTCCCTCGGGGTGTCCGAGGCCATCTGCGAAGTGCTGTTCGCACGTGGCATCGAATCCCCGTTCCAGATCCAGACCCTCGTGATCCCCGAGGCGCTGCGCGGCAGCGACATCCTCGCCAAGAGCCCAACAGGCTCAGGTAAGACGCTCGCGTTTGCGATCCCGATCGTCCAGCGCGAGGTCGATGACGGTGGCGCGCGCGGCAAGCCGTTCGCGCTCGTGCTCGTCCCGACGCGTGAGCTCTGCGTCCAGGTGACCGAGGAGTTCGCGCGGATCGCCGGCGACGCGGTCAACGTCGCGTCGGTGTACGGAGGCGTGCCGCTGAAGGCGCAGGCTGACGAGGCCAAGTCGGCGCACGTGATCGTCGCGACGCCGGGGCGCCTGCAGGATCTCGTCGACCGCAAGCTCGTGTCGCTCGACTCCGTTGAGGTGCTCGTGCTGGACGAGGCCGACCGGATGCTCGACATGGGGTTCAAGCCGCAGGTCGACCGCCTGGTGCGGCGGCTCGGCGACGACCGCCAGACCATGTTCTTCTCCGCGACGCTCGACGGCGAGGTCGGCGAGCTGGCGCGGAAGTACACGCACTTCGCGGCCCGGTTCGAGGGCGAGTTGCCGGCGGATCGTCGGAGCGGCGAGGTCGATCACCGCTTCGTCCCCGTGACGGCCGACAACAAAGTGGAGACGCTCGTCGGGCTTCTGCGCGGTGAGGAGCGCGGGCTCGTTCTCGTCTTCGTTCGCACCAAGGCGGGAGCCGATCGCCTCGTCGAGAAGCTCCTGCGCCATAACGTGGATGCCGTCGCGATCCATGGCGACAAGGGGCAGGCACAGCGGGAGAAGGCGCTCGAGCGCTTCGATGCCGGCAAGGTGCGCACGCTCGTCGCGACAGACGTCGCTGCACGCGGTCTCGACGTCGACGACATCACGCACGTGATCAATTTCGATCCGCCGGAGGAGCCCTCCGTCTACACCCACCGCGTCGGCCGCACCGGGCGCGCGGGCAAGGGCGGCGTCGGCATCACGCTCGTGCTCCCCGAGCAGCAGGCCGACGTCTCGCGCGTCGCGCGGCTGCAGGGTCAGGTCGAGCGCTTCGAGGAGTCCGGCATGCAGATGGCAAAGCCGCGTGTCTTGTACACGTCCCGCCGCCGGGGAGGTCGCTCGAAGTGGTAGGGGGAGCCGGCGGCGAGCGCCTGACCGAGAAGCAAGCGGCAGCGCTGCGCGCGGAGCTCGCGGAGCTCGAAGGCCCGCGCCGCGAGAACATCGTCGCCGCGATCAAGACCGCGCGCGAGTTCGGAGACCTGTCGGAGAACTTCGAGTACCACGCGGCCAAGAACGAGCAAGGGCTGCTCGAGGCCCGCATCCGCACGCTGCGCGGCCGGCTCGACCTGGCCGAGATCGTTCCGGTGGCAGGCTCCGGCGAGGTCGGAATCGGATCGATCGTCGAGATCGAGGGCAACGGCAAGACGATGTCGGTCGAGGTGAGCGCCGTCGGAGGCAGCGGCACGGTCTCGCCGACCTCACCGCTCGGTTCCGCGCTCCTCGGCAAGAAGCTCGGCGAGACGGTCGAGGTCAAGGCCCCGAAGGGTGCCTGGACCGCGACGATCCGCTCGATCTCGTAACCTGGTTCAGGACGAGGTTCGAGGGTTTTAGGCCGCCAGGTGCAACACTTGGCTCGTGGCGACCCGTCCGAAACAGCGCAATCTGGGGCGCCTGAGTGAGATCGCTCAGGTCGCGGTCCGACACGGCTTCGGCTACGCCGTCGATGGCCGGAAAGCCGGAGATCCTGCGGTCGAAGGCACGGCGCGTGGACGGCACCTGCGCGAGATGCTCGACGAGCTCGGTCCGACGTTCGTCAAGTTCGGCCAGCTGCTCTCGACGCGGCCCGACGTCGTGCCGCCCGACATCATCAGCGAGCTGCGGAGCCTCCAGGACGATGTGCGCCCGTTCTCGTACGCGGACATCGAGCGCACGATTCGCGAAGAGCTCGGCCAGTCAATCGAGCGGCTCTTCACCGACTTCGAGGAGAAACCGCTCGCGGCGGCGTCGATCGGGCAGGTGCATCGCGCGACGCTCCCGAACGGCCGCAAGGTCGTCGTCAAGGTGCAGCGGCCGAACGCACCGAAGCAGATCGAGGCAGACCTCGCGCTGATGTACCAGGCCGCGAAGCTCGCGAAGGAACGCATCCGCGCGCTCGACTTCATCGACGCGAATGAGATCGTCGACGAGTTCGCTCGTTCGATCCGCCAGGAGCTCGACTACCGGCTCGAGGCACGCAATGCCGACGGCTTTCACAAGAACTTCGCCGGCCATCCGCACGTTGCGGTTCCGAAGGTCTACTGGTCGTACACGCGCGCACGTGTGCTGACGCTCGAGTACCTCGACGGCATCCAGCTCGCCGACATCGACGTCGAGCACTGGACGCCCGACCAGCGGCGTCACCTCGCCTACCTGATCGCCGAGACGTGGATGACGATGATCTTTCGCCAGGGGTTCTTCCACGGCGATCCACACCCGGCGAACATCCTCGTCCTCACGCCCGAGCGGATCGGCCTCGTCGACTTCGGCCTCTCAGGGAAGCTCACCGACGACGACATGTCGAAGCTGACGCGGCTCTTCATCGACGCGGCAGCCGAGAACATCGAGGTGATCCCGAAGCGGCTCGCCGACCTCGGCGTGCGCTACCCGAAGGAGCGCGAGGAGGAGTTCGTCTCGCAGTTGCGCGAGATGTACTACCGCTACTACGGCGCGAGCCTCCAGGAGATCGACCCGATCCAGGTGATCCGTGAGGTGTTCACGCTGATCTACACGATGAACCTGCGGCTGCCGACGCGGTTCGTGATGCTCGACAAGGCGATCGCAACGCTCGGCGCCGTCGGGATCGAGCTCTATCCGGAGTTCAACGTGTTCGAGGTTGCAAAGCCGTACGCGCGCGACCTGATGATCTCGCGGTTCACGCCGCGCCGGATCGCCTCGCGCGCCCGCCGCGAGGGGTGGAAGCTGACGCAGATGGCGGCCGACCTGCCGTACCAGGTGCACGAGACGCTCGAGCAGGTGCGGGACGGCCAGATCGAGGTCGGCTTCGTGCACAAGGGCCTCGACGAGTTCATGGCGAAGCTCGACGTGCTCTTCAACAGGCTCGTGATCGCGCTCGTCGTCACGGGCGGGCTGATCGGCTCGAGCCTGATCGGGATCTTTGCGAAGACCGGCCCGCACGTGCTCGGCCTGCACGTCGTCTCGGTGCTCGGCTTCGGCTTCTCGGCGGTGCTCGGGGTCTGGCTCCTCTGGAGCGTTGTCCGCTCCGGGCGGTTGTAGCTTGACCTAACGTATCGAAAAGATATATCTTCTCGATATATGAATCCAACGGCCGTCACCTGGGCAGTCCTCGGTCTCGTCGGCACGGGGCCGAAGAGCGGCTACGACCTGAAGCGCGCGGTCGACCGCACGATCCGCCACTTCTGGGCAGCAAGCTACGGCCAGATCTACCCCGAGCTGCGACGCCTCGAGGATGCGGGGTGGATCGACGGAACGAGCGCAGACCGCGGCGGCCGCGCGCGCCGGGTCTACGCGATCACGACGTCCGGTCGCGCGGCGCTCGCGGACTGGCTGCATGGGCACGAGACGAGGATCGAGCTGCGCGACGAGTCGCTGCTGCGGCTCTTCTTCGCCGACGCGCTACCGGCCGAGGAGGGGCTCGGCTTGCTGGCGGCGCGGCGAGAGGGCTACCGCGTGATGCTTGCCTACCTCCGTTCCCTCGACGACAGCAGCGGCGTCGCGGATCCGCCGTTTCTCGACCTCGTCTATCGCTGGGCGCTCGACTACTGCGAATGGGGGATCGAATGGTGCGACCGGCAGGAGCGCCGCCTGCGCACGCTGACCTGAACGATCTGCCCGAGCCGACCTGGCGGTCGCTGCTCGGGCGCGGCCTGCCGCAGTTCGCGTTCGAGGGCGTCGTGCCGGTCCTCGTCTTCTACGTCGTGTGGCGGCAGACGGGGCTCGTTCCCGCGGTCGTCGTGTCGACGGTGCTCTCGGTTGCGATTGCCGTGTGGCAGATTCGCCATGGGAAGCAGGGCGGGGTGGCCGTGCTCGGTGCGGTGTTCGTCGTCGTGCAGGCGCTCGTCGCGCTCGCCGCGCACAGCACGACGGTCTACCTCGCGCAGCCCGTCGTCCTCAGTGCACTCTGGGGCGTCGTCTACATCGGCTCGGTTGCGCTCGGCCGGCCGCTGATCGGTGTCTTTGCGAACGCGTGGTATCCGTTCCCGGCCTGGTTTCGGGCGAGCGCGCCGTACCGGCGCGAGTTCGGGCTGCAGTCGCTCGTCTGGGGCGCCTACTGTCTGGCGCGTGCGGCGCTCCGTCTCTACGTGCTGCTGCGGACCGGCGTCGGCGGCTTCGTCGTCATCTCGGTGGTGACGGGGACGCCGGTGTTCGCAGGGCTCGTCTTCTGGGGGCTGTGGCACGCGCGGCGCACGTTCGGCCGTCTGGACATGAGCGCATTCGGCGCCTGAGGAACGATCGGCGCAGATTCGTGCGAATGGACAACTAGCCACACGGCACCGCGGCGCCTAGCGTCAAGCATCGTGAGCGCTGCCCTGTATCTCGCCGACGCTGAGCCTGAGACACGCGGCCTGCTCGAGCGCGAGTTGCCGCGCGACGGCTTCCAGCTCGTCGGGGCAGGCGCGCCGTTCGACCTCGTGCTCGCCGGCGACCTCGAGGTCGTCGAGCGCTACGTCGACCGTGCACCGGTGATCGTGCTCGGCCGCGAGCAGACAGATGCTGTCGATCGCATCCGGGCGTTCCGCCGCGGGTGTGACGACTACGTCGTTCAGCCGTTCGAGTACCAGGAGCTCGTCGAGCGCATCCGCGCCGTCCTGCGCCGCGCAAAGCCGCGGGACCTCGAGGTGATCGAGGCGCCGCCCGTGCGCATCGACACGCGCACGCGTGACGTCCGGGTCGGCGGCCGCAGGCTGCAGCTCGCCCAGAAGGAGTACGAGCTGCTGCTCGCCCTGGCGCGCGAGCCCGAGCGCGTGTTTACGAAGGCGGAGCTCTTGCGGGACGTCTGGGACTACCGCGTGATCGGCCGCACCCGCACCCTGGACTCGCACGCATCGCGCCTGCGGCGGAAGCTGCGCGAGGGCGGCTCGCCGATCGAGCTCGTCGACAACGTGTGGGGCGTCGGGTACCGGCTCGTCGGCGCGCCGTTCGGCTGATCGTCCGCGCGATACCCGTTCGGTAGTCGATCAGACGCATACTTGGTAGTCTGGTGGGCGCACGTGCTCACCGACATCAACCCCTTCGTCTACTCGCACCCGCTCTCGCCGGTCGAGATCATCGACCGCGACGACGAGACCCGCGAGCTGCTGAGAAACGCGGTCGGCGGCCACTTCGTGCGTCTCTACGCGCCCCGGAAGTACGGCAAGACGAGCCTCCTCCAGCGCGCCCTCGCCGACGGTGAGCGGGAGGAGGGGCTGATTCCCGTGCTCGTCGACCTCTACCGGGTGGTCTCGATCACCGACGTCACGGTCCGCATCGAGCGCGCCTACGCACGTCACCTGAAGGGCGCCGTCCGGGCGCGCGTCGACCAGTTCCTCCAGCGCACGGGGATCGGGCTCTCACTCGGCGTCACGGGGATCAGCGCGCGGATCCAGCTCGATCCGAAGGCCGACCCGCTGCCGGCGCTGCACGCGCTGCTCGACCTGCCGCTGCGCCTCGAGGAGAGCGGCGGCTACCGCGCGCTGATTGCCTTCGACGAGTTTCAGGACATCCAGAAGGTGCCGGACCTCGACGGCCTAATCCGCAGCCACATCCAGTACCACGGCGACGTCGCCTCCTACGTCTTCGCTGGCTCCGAGCCCGGCCTGATGGAGCAGCTCTTCGAGGATCGCGACCGACCGCTCTACGGATCCGCGGTGCCGATGCGCCTCGGCCGGCTCGCGCCCGAGGACGTCGGCCGGTACGTCGCCGAGCGCTTCGCCGAGTCCGGCCGCGATGTCGGCGACGCACTCGGTCCGCTGCTGCAGGCCGCCGACGGTCATCCACAGCGGGCGATGCTGCTCGCACACCGCCTCTGGGCGACCGTCGAGCCGGGCGCTTCCGCGACGCT
>JBBQQI010000025.1:0-29877 GCA_038216085.1 Gaiellales bacterium
GACCCGGCCGGGGCGAGCGCGGCCTACGCGAGCCCCGCGGGGCTCGTTGCCGGCGTGGCCGCGAAGCTCGTCGCCGCCTCGCAGCCGCCGCTCACCGGCGATCCGATCGTCGGCCAGCCGCTGAAGGTCGAGGCTGCCGCCTGGTCGTCGAAGCCCACAACCAGCTCGATCGCGTGGCTTCGCTGCAACGCAAACGCGCGCAGCTGCGTGGCGATCGCGGGCGCGACGAGCGACACCTACGCGTTGACGAGCGACGATGTCGGGCACACCCTCGTGGCTGCCGTCTCGGGGGCGAGCGGCGGCACCAAGCAAACCGTGCTCAGCAGCTCGAGCGGGCTTGCCCGTACCTCGCCCGGGCCGGTTTCGGCCGGACGGCCGTCGATCACCGGGACGCTGCAGCAAGGGAAGAAGCTGACAGCCAACGCCGGAACCTGGGCCGGCAGCGGCACGATCGCCTACGCCTACCAGTGGTCTCGCTGTGACGCGAACGGCGCACACTGCGCGTCGATCCACGGCGCGACCCGCGCGACCTACACGCAGGTCGCCGCAGATGCCGGCAAGACGATCGCCGTGACGGTGCGCGCGACGGACGCGACCGGCACGACTCCGGCGTACTCCTCCCTCGCCGGGCTCGTCGCCGCGGCCTCGGCGACGCTCGCCGTCACCGTTCAGCCGTCAGTCTCGGGAACGCCGGCCGTCGGCCAGGCGCTGAAGGTCTCGGGCGGGACGTTCACGGACACCCCGTCGGCGGCGACCTACACGTGGCTTCGCTGCAACGTGAACGGCAGGCTCTGCACGGCGATCGCCGGGGCGAACATCGACACCTACACCGTCGCCACAGCCGACGCAGCGCACGCGCTCGCCGCCGTCGTGACGGCCACCGCCGGGGCAGCCAAGCAGGTTGCGCTGACGACGGCCGTCACGATTCCCGGCTGACTCAAGCGCTACGACCTCGAGCCGAGCGTCACCCTCAGCGTCTTCGCAGAGCCGCCGCGGCTGATGCTCACCCTGAGCGTGTCGCCCGGCTGGTGGGAGGCGATGATCGCCCGCAGGCGCTCGGCCGACGAGACGGAAACACCGTCGACGCGGGTGATCACGTCGCCCGCCTTCACACCGGCGTCTGCTGCGCCGCTGCCCTTGGAGACGTCCCCGACCGAGACGCCGTTCGCGGCGGTCTGCACGTTGACGCCGAGTAGCGCGTGCTGCGCGGTGCCGGTCGAGATCAACTGTGCAGCAACGGAGCGAACCGTGTTCGACGGGATCGCGAAGCCGACGCCGTCGTTGCCGCCGGAGTCGCTCTGGATCTGGGCGGTGATCCCGACCACCTTGCCGGCGAGATCGAAGAGCGGGCCGCCGGAGTTGCCGTGGTTGATCGCGGCGTCCGTCTGGATCGCTCCTTCGATCGGCGTGTGGTCAGGCGCCGAGATCTCGCGGTCGAGCGCACTGACGATGCCCGACGTGACCGTGTTGTCGAGCCCGAACGGGTTCCCGATCGCGACCACGCCGTCACCGACTGCGACCTTGGTGGAGTCCGCAAGCTGCAGCACGGTGAGCTTGGACGCGGGCGCGTTCACGTGCACCACTGCGATGTCGCTGGACGCGTCACTGCCGACGACGGTCGCCTTGTAGGTCGACCCGTCGGCGAACTTCACCGAGACCGCGCTCGCGCCGGCGATCACGTGCTCGTTGGTGACGATGTCGCCCTTCGTGTCGTAGACGAAGCCCGTTCCTTCCGCCGAAGAGCTCTGGCCGCCGCCGAACGGACCGGACGACGCCGAGCCGCTCGAGGTCGAATCGATCTCGACGACCCCGGACGAGGCCTGCTTGGCGATCTGTCCGACGGTGAGGTTCGTGCCGGCGGCGACGTTCGAGACGTTCGCCGCCGGGGCGGCGACCGCCGCTGTGTTCCGCGACGAGGAGCCATGCGACAGCGCCACTGCACCCGCGCCGATTCCCCCTCCGGCAACCGCCGTCACACAGAGCGCGACGGCGACGCGGTTCCTGTTTCTGGCCATGTCCGTGGTTCCTCTCATTCGATGTCTGCCTCCAGCATTCCCAGGGATCCGAAGCACCACCTGAGGACAACCTAGGAAGTTCCAAAGAAGCCGGCCGGCGAGGACGAGGCAGAGTGCGATGGGTGCACACGCCCGATCCTGTCCTCCGCCGGCTGCCGCCCGCCCTGCAGCACCGCGATTTCCGCCGCCTCTGGTCGTCGATGCTCTGCTCGGGCTTCGCGATCCAGATGGTTACGGTCGCAGTGGGCTGGCAGGTCTATGCGATCCATCGCAGGGCGTTCGACCTGGGGCTGATCGGCCTGGCGGAGTTCGTGCCGATGGCGCTCCTCGCACTCCCGGCCGGGCAGATCGCAGACCGGCTGCCACGCGTGACGGTCGTGGTGACCTGGGGGTTCGCGGACGCGCTCGCGGTGACGCTGCTCCTGCTCGTGACGATCGGCGGCGCCAACCAACTCTGGCAGTTCGTCGGGCTCGCCGCGCTGACCGGCGCCTTCGCCGGCCTCGGCGCGCCTGCGGGCCGCTCACTGACGCCCGAGATCGTTCCTGCCGACCTGCTTCCCGGCGCGATCGCGCTGCGGTCGATCGCGGGGCAGGCTGCGACGATCGCCGGTCCGGCCGCCGGCGGCCTGCTCTTCGCGCTGCGTCCGGAGGCGGTCTATGCGGTTGGGATCGTGCTGCTCGTCCTCTCGTCGCTGCTGATGCTCCGCGTCTCTCGGCCCGACACCGTCGAGCGTCTCGGCCCAGGGCCGGCGAGGCTCGACGGGCTGCTCGGAGGCATCCGCTTCATCCGCTCGGTGCCGATCATCCTCGGCGCGATCACCCTCGATCTCTTCGCCGTGCTCTTCGGCGGCGCCGTCGCGCTGCTACCGCTCTTTGCCCGGTCGATCCTGCACACGGGCCCGTTCGGGCTCGGCGTCCTGCGCAGCGCTGTCGCAATCGGCGCGCTCCTCGCCGGGATCCGGCTCGCGCGCAAGCCGCTGGGCGGCCGCTCCGGTCGAACGCTGCTGATCGTCGTCGGCGCCTTCGGAGCGAGCATGGTCGTGTTCGGGCTCTCGCACTGGTTCGTCGTCTCGGCGATCGCACTCGCGGTCAGCGGCTTCGTCGACATGTTCTCGATGAACATCCGCGCGACGACAGTGGCGCTCGCGACCCCGAACGAGCTGCGCGGGCGCGTCAACGCCGTCGAAGGCGTCTTCGTCGGCGCCTCGAACGAACTCGGCGCGTTCGAGTCGGGCGCCGCGGCCGCGTTGATCGGCGCCGTCCCGGCGGTCGTCGCAGGTGGGGCGATCACGATCGCACTTGCCCTCGTGTGGGCCAAGGTCTTCCCGGACCTCGCGAACGTTGACCGCCTCGAGGACGTCCGGCCGCCCTAGCCATCTCCACCTAGCCTCCCGTCTTGGAGAAGTGCTGGTAGTCGGGCGTCGCGGCCCAGCGCCCGCCCCACGACCAGCCGACCGAGGCGAACGCGCGCACCAGCACGCCGCCGGCGACCGCCATGCCGGGGCGAGAGCGCGAGCGGTCGCGGAAGCGGGCGCCTGCGGGTGGGATCACCCGGCGTCCTTCGAGGTAGGGGTTCTCGACGTCGTTGACGTCGATCGCCTCGCCGTAGGCGTGCGCAGACCAGCGCTTCGGCCCGCTTGCGACCGCATAGCGGCAGTTGAACGCAGACGTGTTGTCGGCGGCGGCCGAGCGGTCGTCGCTCGCGCCGTAGAACGACACGGGCCGCATGCGCCGGATCGGGAAGCGCCGGCTATACAGGCTGCGAAAGACGCTCGTGACCTCGACGGTGACCGCGCGGTTGACGACGAGCTCGCCTCGATGCGCGCGCCCGTCGAATCCGACGTAGGAGACGAAGAGACGTCGCAGCTGCGCGGGCCCGACCGGGCAGCCGGCGTGCCAGGAGCGACCGAGCCCGGCTGCGCTCACCGGGGAGACGGTCGCGTGAAAGGGCGGCAGAGCGGCCATCGATGCGCCAGCGTACTCTGGGGCCGTGCTGATCACGCTTGCTCTGGCGCTCGCGTTGCACGCCTGCCCTCAGCGAATCGTCGTCGTCGCACCGTCGATGCACGCGACGACCGCCTCGCTCTCACTCAGCGAGTGCGGCACGCGCGTCGCGGGACCGTGGCCGGCGCGCGTCGGGCGGAGCGGGCTCTCGGCTCACCGTCGTGAGGGTGACGGTACGACACCGCTCGGCACGTTCGGGATCGGCTCGACGCTCTACGGCCTCGATCCGGACCCGGGCGGCGCGCTCGCCTATCACCGGCTGGGCTGCGGCGACTGGTGGGACGAGGATCCAGGCTCGCCCACCTACAACCGGTTCCGCCACCTCGCCTGCGGGGCGACGCCGCCGTTTCGGGGCGGCAGCGAGGCGCTCTGGCGGGCGACAGTCGCCTACCGCGAGCTCGCGGTCATCGAATACAACACCCGCCCCGTCGTCGCGGGCCGCGGCTCCGCGATCTTCCTGCACGACGACACGGGCAGCGCCACGAACGGCTGCGTCAGCCTCGCACGCCGCCGGCTCGTCCAGCTGCTCCGCCGGCTGCGAACGGGCGCCGTGATCAGCATTACTGCATAATTCTCATCTATCTGTATAGTTTGCAGTATGCTGCAGGCTGCGATCCTCGGTACCGCCGGCTACACCGGCCAGGAGACCCTCGACCGGGTGCTCGCACACCCCGGGCTCGAGCCGCTCGCGCTCGGCTCCGACACGCTCGCCGGCCGGCCCGCCTGGGCGCTCGATCCACGGCTCGACGGCGCATTGCCTGCGTTCGTCTCGAACGCGGAGGCCGCCGTCGCAGGCGCAGACGTGATCTTCCTCTGCCTCGGGCACGAGGAGGCCCTGGCGTTCGTGCCACCCGCGGACACCGTCGTCGTCGACCTTTCCGGCGCCCATCGCCTGAACGATCGTGCGCTCGCCGAGTCCTGGTACGGCGCAGCGCCCGGCGCGTGGAGCTACGGCCTGCCCGAGCTCTTCCCGAGCTCCGGCCCGCTGATCGCGAACCCCGGCTGCTATGCGACAGCTGCGCTGCTCGCCCTGGCGCCGCTCGCAGGCGCGATCGACAGCGCGGTTGTCGATGCGAAATCGGGCGTCTCGGGCGCCGGCCGCTCTCCGAAGGCCTCCTCCCACGCGGGATCGGTGCTCGAGAACTTCGCGCCGTACGCCGTCGGGGCGCACCGGCACGCACCCGAGATCGCCCAGCAGCTCGGCTTCCCGGTCTGCTTCGTCCCCCACCTCCTGCCCGTGCGCCGCGGCCTGCTCGCGACCTGTTATGTCCAGACGACCGCCGACGCGCGCGCGCTGCTCGAAGCGGCGTATGCCGAGAGCACCGTCGTGCGCGTCCTGCCTGAGGGCATGGCGCCCGAGCTCGCACGCGTCCAGGGCACGGACGCTGCCGAGCTCGCCGTCTTCGCCGACGGCGCGACCGGCACGACGATCGTCATCTGCGCGCTCGACAACCTCGGCAAGGGCGCAGCCGGGCAGGCTGTGCAGAACGCGAACCTCGCACTCGGGCTCGACGAGACCGCCGGCCTTCGTCTGCACGGGGTGCTCGTATGAGCGTCACCGAAGCCAAGGGCTTCGTCGCCTCGGGCGTGCACGCCGCGATCCGCAAGGAGAAGAAAGACGTGGCGATCGTGCGGTCGGTCGCTCCCGGCACGGGCGCTGCGCTGTGGACGCAGAATCGCGTGCTCGCGGCACCGGTGATCGTCTCGCAGCAGCACCTGGCTCACGCCGAGCCGCAGGCCGTCGTCGTCAACTCGGGCATCGCGAACGCCGCGACGGGAGCGCAGGGACTCGCCGACGCGCGTGCGACCGCCGCACACGCGGCGACCGCGCTCGCGCTCGAGCCGGAACAGGTGCTCGTGCTGTCGACCGGCGTGATCGGCGCCCTGCTCCCACTCGACCGGCTGCTGACGGGCGTCGACGCCGCTGCCGCCGCTCTGTCGGACGACGGTGGGAACGATGCGGCCGAGGCGATCCTCACGACCGACACGCGCACGAAGCAGGCGGTGTCGCGCGGCGAAGGGTTCTGCGTCGGCGGCATGGCGAAGGGCTCGGGGATGATCCACCCGAACCTCGCGACGATGCTGGCAGTGATCACGACCGACTATCCGCTCGCAGCGGGCGAGGCGATCGAGCTCCTCCGCCCCGCGGTCGACGTCAGCTTCAACTCGATCACGGTCGACGGCGAGTGCTCGACGAACGACGCGGTCGTCCTGCTGTCGTCGGGCGCCGCAGAGATCACCCGCACGCCGGCAACCGACCAATCGTTCGCACGTGCGCTCGGGATCGTGTGCGCCGAGCTCTCCCACCAGGTCGTCGCAGACGGCGAAGGGGCGACGCTGCTCGCCGAGATCTCTGTGACCGGAGCCGTCAGCAAAGCCGAGGCTCGCGCCGTCGCGCAGCGCATCGCAACCTCGCCGCTTGTGAAGACCGCGCTCTTCGGGCGGGACGCCAACTGGGGTCGCGTGTTGATGGCTGCGGGCAGCGCGCCGTTCAACGGCGGCTACGCGCACCTCGACCCCGATCTCGTCTCCCTCTCCTACAACGGCACTGCGGTGCTCGTCGCCGGCACCCCGCAGAACGTTGAGCCCGCGGTCGACGGCGCGGTCTGCACGATCGAGCTCGACCTGGGCCTCGGCGACGGCAGCGCCGGCTACCTGACCAGCGACCTGTCCTACGACTACGTGCGCATCAACGCGGAGTACCGCTCGTGAGCCGGTTGATCGTCAAGGTCGGCGGCGCGGTCGCGGGCGAGTCTGCAGGTCGCATCCTCGGTCTCGCCGAAGAGGGCCACGAAGTGATCGTGGTGCACGGCGCAGGCCCCCAGATCACGGTCGAGATGCACCGGCGCGGCATTCCCGTCGAGTTCGTACAGGGCCGCCGGCGCACCTCGCGCGCTGCGATCGAGGTCGTGCGGGAGTCGATGGAGCAGGTCAACGCGAGCCTCTGCGCCGCGCTCGGCGACATCGCCGTGCCGGTGCTCGGCCACCTCGACGGGCTGCTCGCCGTTCCCGTGCCGCCGCTCGGCCAGGTCGGCGACCCGCTGCCGTGCCGCCCGGCGAAGGTGCTCGCGGCGCTCGCCGCCGGCAAGGTGCCGGTCGTCGCGCCGCTTGCGATCGGCCCCCTGAACGTCAACGCCGACGACGCGTCCGCCGCGCTGGCGCTCGGTCTCGGCGCGAAGAGCCTCGTCTTCCTCACCGACGTCGCCGGCCTCTACGTCGACGACGAGATCGTCGAGGCGATCGACGTGCGCCGTGCGACGCAGATGCTGGAGGCGGGCGCATTCGAAGGCGGCATCGTGCCGAAGCTTCGGGCGGCCGCACTCGCCGCTGCGAACGGGATCACGGCGACGATCGGCCGCACGGCGGTCGTCGCATGACACAGGTCGCCACCGAGCACAACGTGCTTCCGACCTACGCGCGCCTCGGCGTCACCTTCACCGACGGCGAAGGCGCGTGGCTCACCGACTCGAGCGGCAAGCGCTACCTCGACCTCTTCGCCGGGATCGCGGTCGTCGGGCTCGGGCACCGCCACCCCGCCCCGCTCGCCGCTGCCCACGCACAACTCGAGCGGCTGTGGCACGTGTCGAACCTCTACTGGACGGAGCCGATGGCCGAGCTCTCGTCGAAGCTCTCCGAGCGGTTCGGCGGCGCGCATGCGTTCTTCTGCAACTCGGGCGCAGAGTCGATCGAAGCGGCGCTCAAGTGGGCCCGCAAAGCGACCGGCCGCAGCGAGTTCGTCGCGCTCGAAGGCTCCTTCCACGGGCGCACGCTCGGCGCGCTGTCGGTGACAGGGCAGCCGGCGAAGCGCGCGGCGTTCGAGCCGCTCGTGCCGGGGGCACGCTTCGCGACGCCCGAGACGCTCGCGCAGCACGTCGGCCCCGACACGGCGGCGATCCTGCTCGAGCCTGTGCAGGGCGAAGGCGGCGTGCACCCGCTCGCGCCGGATGTGCTCGCGGAGGCACGCGCGCTCGCCGACGAGCACGGAGCGCTGCTCATCCTGGACGAGGTGCAGACCGGAGTCGGGCGCAGCGGCGCATTCTTCGCCTGGGAGCGGCTCGGTGTCAAGCCCGACGCGGTGACGCTCGCGAAAGGCCTCGCGAACGGGCTGCCGATCGGCGCGCTGCTCGTCTCGGACGACGCGCCCACCGCGTTCGAGCCCGGGGACCACGCCTCGACGTTCGGCGGCAGCCCGGTTCCCTGCGCCGCGGCGTGCGCGGTCCTCGACACGATCGACGACGCGCTGCTCGCGCACGTGCGCGCTGCTTCGACCCAGCTCGCGGACGGGCTCTCGCAGTTCGGCGAGGGGCGCGGCCTCGGCCTGCTGCTCGCCGTCGAGCTCGACCGTCCGGCGGCGCCGGTCGTCGAGGCGGCGCTCCAGCACGGCCTCGTGATCGGGAGTGCAGGCGAGCAGACGCTGCGGCTGACCCCGCCCCTGACGATCACCGCCGACGAGCTCGCACTCGGCGTCAAGCTGCTGGCGGATGTGCTCGCATGACGACCAAGTTCGAACGGCAAGGCACGATCCTTCGCCTCGTCCAGCAGCAGCACCTCTCGACGCAGGCCGAGGTTGCCGGGGCGCTCCGCGACCAGGGCATCGACGCCGTCCAGGCGACGGTCTCGCGCGACATCACCCAGCTCGGGCTCGTCAAGGTGCGGAACGCGGAGGGTCGATTGGTCTACGCGCTGCCCGGCGCCGCCGACCTCGATCGGATCGAGGAGCTCGCCGCCGCGCTCCGCCGCTGGATGGGCGAGCCGGTCCCCTCCGGCACGACCCTGGTGATCAAGACGCCGCGCGGGTTCGCCGCCGCGCTCGCCGATGCGCTCGACACCGCCGGGCTCCCGGAGGTCGCGGGCACGCTCGCCGGGGACAACACCGTCTTCGTCGCCTGCCGCGACGGCGTCACGCCGGCCGAGCTCTCGGTCGAGCTCCACAGCCTGCTATGAGCACCGTCGAGCAGACAGGCGTGATTCTCGGTTCGCTCCCCGTCGGCGAACGGGTTGGCATCGCCTTCTCGGGCGGCCTCGATACGAGTTGCGCGCTCGCGTGGATGCGTGAGCGCGGCGCGATCCCCTATGCGTTCACGGCGGACCTCGGCCAGTACGACGAGCCGGACATCGACGCCGTCCCGCAGAAGGCGCACAGCGTCGGTGCAGAAGAAGCGGTGCTTGTCGACTGCAAGGAGGCGCTCGCGCGCGAAGGGCTCGCTGCGCTGCAGTGCGGCGCGTTCCACATCCAGACTGCCGGCCGGCGCTACTTCAACACGACACCGCTCGGGCGCGCTGTGACCGGCACCAAGCTCGTGCAGGCGATGGCCGCACACGGCGTCGAGATCTGGGGGGACGGCTCGACGTACAAGGGCAACGACATCGAGCGCTTCAACCGCTACGGGCTGCTCGTGAACGAGCATCTGCGCATCTACAAGCCGTGGCTCGACGCCGCCTTCGTGGCCGAGCTCGGAGGGCGCAAGGAGATGAGCGAGTGGCTCGTCGAGCGTGGGCTGCCGCACGCGACCTCCGTCGAGAAGGCGTATTCGACCGACGCGAACATGCTCGGCGCGACGCACGAGGCGAAGGATCTCGAGCTGCTCGAGACGTCGATGAAGATCGTCGAGCCGATTATGGGTGTGGCGCACTGGAACCCGTCCGTCGACATCGACGCCGAGACGGTGACGATCGAGTTCGCGCGCGGCCTGCCGGTGGCGATCAACGGCGCGACGATCGAGGATCCGGTAGCGCTGATTCGCACGGCGAACACGATCGGCGGCCGGCACGGCCTCGGCATGTCCGACCAGATCGAGAACCGCGTGATCGAGGCCAAGAGCCGCGGGATCTACGAGGCGCCCGGCCTGGCGCTCCTGCACATCGCGTACGAGCGGCTGCTGACGGCGATCCACAACGAGGCGACGATCGAGCGTTACGCCGAGGAAGGCCGCCGGCTCGGCCGGCTGCTCTACGAAGGCCGCTGGTTCGACGTGCAGGCGCTGATGCTGCGCGATGCACTGCAGCGGTGGGTGGCGCCCGCCGTCAGCGGCGAAGTGGCGATCGAGCTGCGCCGCGGCGACGACATGACGATCCTCGACACGCGCGGCGACGCACTCACCTACGACCCGGAGCGGCTGAGCATGGAGCGGAGCGCGACGGCGTTTACCGCGACCGACCGCATCGGCCAGCTCGCCGTGAAGATCAACGACATCACCGACGCGCGCCGCATGCTCGCTCGGCTCGGGTACACCATCTGATGACGGGATCGCTCTGGGCAGGGCGCGTCGGCACGCAGCTCTCACCCGAGGCGTGGGCGTTCCTCCAGGCCGACGACGCCGAGCTGCTCCCCTACGACCTGCGGGCGACGCTCCTGCACGCCGGCCGGCTGCACGCCGCCGGCATCCTCGACGACGACGAGCTCGCCGAGGTGGCCTCGAAGCTCGCCGCGATCGAGGAGATCGAGCCGACCGACGAGGACGTGCACTCGGCGATCGAGCGGCAGCTCGGCGAGGTCGGCCGCAAGATCCACGCGGGGCGATCCCGCAACGACCAGGTCGCAGCGGCTTTCCGCCTCTACGTCGCCGACGCGTGCCTGCGGGCTGACGCAGCGCTCAAGACGTTCGCACACGTGATCCTCGATCGCGCGGCGGACGAGGCGACCACACCGATGCCCGGCTACACGCACTTGCAGCGCGCACAGCCGGTCACCCTCGGTCACCACCTGCTCGCGTGGGTCGAGATGCTCGAGCGGGACCGCGCGCGCTTTGCATTCGCCGCGGCGCAGGCGGCGCCCTCGCCGCTCGGGGCCGGCGCGCTCGCCGGCTCGACCCTGCCGTTGCCGCCGCCGCCGAACGCGATGCGCAACTCGATCGACGCCGTCGCTGACCGCGACTTCGCACTGGACTACCTCTATGCGGCGGCCGTGCTCTTCACCCACCTCTCGCGGATCGGCGAGGAGCTCGTGCTCTGGACGACCACCGAATTCGGGTTTGCTCGCCTGCCGGAGAGCGCGGCGACCGGGTCGTCGATCATGCCGCAGAAGCTGAACCCCGACGTCGCCGAGCTTGCGCGCGGCAAGGCCGGCACGGCAATCGGCCGCCTCACGGGCCTGCTCGCGACGGTCAAGTCGCTCCCGCTCGCCTACGACCGCGATCTGCAGGAAGACAAGCCCCCGGTGTTCGCCGCCCGGCACGACGTCGCCGGCGCGCTCGGGGCGCTCACCGTCCTCGTCTCCGACCTGACGTTCGTGCACGGAAGGCTCGCGGCCGCGACCGCCGACCCGCTGCTCCGCGCGACGGATGCAGCCGAGGCGCTCGTGGCTCGTGGCATGCCCTTCCGCGACGCCCACGAGCAGATCGCCGCCGAGGTGCGGGCGGGCACTTTCGTCGCCCCGCCGGGGGGCGAGCGCCTCGGCGACGTTGCTGCGGCCGTCGCCGCCGCCAAGGAACGGTGGTCGTGACCACGCCCCTCGACGTCACGCTCGCAGGCCGCGACTTCCTGCGCATCTCGGATCTCGCACCCGCTGAGGCCGAGCGCATCCTCGATCTCGCCACCGAGTTGAAAGAAGGGCGCCGTCCCCAGACGCCCGGCGCAACGCTCGGCCTCTATTTCGCCAAGCACTCGACGCGCACACGCGTCTCCTTCACCGTCGCGATGTCGCATCTCGGCGGCACGGCAGTGCCGCTCGCGCCCGAGGAGCTGCAACTCTCGCGCGGTGAGTCGCTGCCCGACACTGCGCGAGCACTCTCCGGCTACCTGGACGTGCTGGCGGTGCGCACTCACGAGCACGCTGAGCTCGAAGCGTGGGCGGAGTGGGCGTCGATCCCGGTGATCAACGCGCTCACGGCCGACGAACATCCGTGCCAGGCACTCGCCGACGCACTGACGATCCGCGACCGCCTCGGTACGCTCGACGGCGTGCGCGTCGCGTGGGTCGGCGACGGCTCGAACGTGCTCGTCTCGCTCGCCGCGCTGGGGGAGCTGCTCGGCTACGAAGTCGTCGCCGCATGCCCAGAAGGCTACGAACCTCGTGTCGACTCGAGGCTGCGCGTCGTTCGCGACCCTCGGGAGGCCGTCGCGGGTGCGGATGTCGTCGTCACCGACACCTGGATCAGCATGGGGCAGGAGCACGAGCGCGGCCGGCGTCTCCTCGATCTCGAGCCCTACCGGCTCGACGAGGCCCTGCTCGCCGCGGCGGCGCCGGAAGCCTTCGTCATGCACTGCCTGCCCGCTCATCCAGGCGAGGAGATCGAGGCCGGCGTCATGTACGGCCCGCGCTCGGCGATCTGGGACGAGGCCGAGAACCGCCTGCACGTCCAGAAGGCGCTGCTCGGGCTGCTGCTCGGCGCCGAGTAGCGCTGCCTGCGCCTCCACGCGCCACGCGGGCGACCGACGAGCTGCGACTCGCGGTCGGCGTCAACTCCTCGCTCGCCGTCGGCGACCGTCGCCTCGAACGGCGAGCGCCGCAGCGGCGAAGAGCACGGCGCAGGCGACGAAGCCGATCCGGCCGTGCCCGGGCAGCGAGAACGTCAGGCCGAGGAGCGGCGTGCCGATGAGGATCACGATCGTCGCCGCGAGGTTGACCGTCCCGACCGCGGCGGCGGGCGCATCGGGCCGCAGCCGCTGCGCGCCGGCGAACGCCGAGGCAAACGGCACACCTGCGGCAAGCCCGACGAGCGCCGCGGCTGCGACAGCGAGTCCCAGCGGTCGCCCGATCGCGAGCAGCGCGATCGCCACCCCGCCGACGAGAAAGCTCGCGCGCACAACTCGGGGGCGCTCCATCAGCCTGCCGCCGAGCGGGCGCGAGATCAAGCCGAGGAAGAGCACGAGGCCTCCGACGATCCCCGAGACGTGCGCCGAGTGGCCGGAGCGCTCAAGCAGAGTCGCCACCCAGTTCCCGAGCACGACCGAGAGCCCGAACGACGCCGCATGCATCACGCCGAGTGGCAGCAGGCGGCGGTCGAACATGCGCGCCGTGCGCGCAACCGCAGGCCGACGCTCCTCGGCGGGCGCGAGCGCGACGAGGACGAGGCCGGCCGCCGCGACGATCGCTGCCGTCGCGAACGGCGCCCGCCAGCCCGGCCACAGCGGCACGAGCGCCAGCGCGAGCCCGGCAGAGGCCATCGACGTCGCCCCGTAGAGCCCCTGGGCGACGGGCGAGGCGAGTGTCGAGCGCACGTAGTCGGCGCCGCCGACGAACGCGGCCGCGAGCCCGAAGCCCGCGAGCAACCGCATCAGGATCGCGAACCACGCCTCGCGCAGCCCCAGGCCCGCGAGCGACGCGAGCACGATCACGGCGAGGCCGGCCGCGCCGACGACGCGCGCGCCCAGGCGGTCGCACAGGCGCCCGACCGGGATCTGCATCGCAGCGTGGCTCGCCACGAGGGCCGTCGTGAAGAGGCCGACGACCGCCAGCCCGATGCCGTAGGCGGCAGCTGTGCGGTCGGCGACAGCGCCGACGTTCGCCAGGTTCCAACCGGAGGACGCGGCGAGCGCGAATCCGCCGAGCGCCGCCCGCAACCGTGCGGTTCCACTCACCCGCGCGACCCTATCCGTGGACGCCGCGGTCTATCCTCTGACCGATCATGGTCCTGCGCCGTCTGGTGTTCCCGTTGCGCCTCGTGGGCTCGCGGCTCCGCGCCGGCGGCGAGCGGCTCGTGCTGGTCGCGACCGGAATCGTCGCGGGAGCTGCGGTGCTCGCCGCGGTGCTCGCGGGCCGGCTCGTCATGCAGGACCGGTCGCTCGCGCAGGCAACGGCACAGCTCGCTCCGGCCGACCGCGTGGTGCAGGTCTCGTGGAGCGGCGCGGTCGACAGCTACTCCGGTCTCGACGCGACGGTGCGGCCACACATGCGCCGCGTTACCGGCCAGGAACCGGCGGCGGCGATGCTCTTCCGCGAGTCGTCGATCCAGGGCCGGCTCGTCAACCTGCGCGCAGCGAACGATCTCGGCCGCTACGTCAGGCTCCTCTCGGGGCGGGTGCCGAAGCCGTGCGTTCCCCAGCACTGCGAGGTGCTGCGGCTGCAGGGGCAGGGCCCGATCCCTTCGACACGCGCGCTGCGCCTGATCGAGGTCGGGCGAGCGGTGCTGAAGCCGGACGCGCCTTTCGGACCGTTCGTCCTCCCGACGCCGCCGACCGAGCAGATCGCCCGCGCCGTGCGCTACCACGTGCCGCCGCCTTCACCGATCGTGATCGCAAACGGCGTCGCCGGACTGTCCGCGACGAAGGAGCTGGAGACGTTCTACCGCGCATACGCATGGGTCGTCCCACTGCGCAGGGGCGATGTGCATCCGTGGGCGGTCGGAGCGTTCGGGCAGCACGTGCAGCAGCTCTCGGCCGAGGTCAATGCGACCTCGAACGCCGCCTTCCAGGTGACGGCGCCGACGGAGCAGCTCGCCGCGGCGTCCGGCTCGTCGCAAGCCGCGGCACGGCGGCTCCTGCTGCTCGGCGGCGAGGGCGGGGCGCTGCTGCTCGCCTTCACGATCCTGGCCGCCGCGGCCCTGCGCCGCGACGTCACGGACGCGCGCAGGCGGCTCGTCTGGTTCGGGGCGCGACGCTGGCAGGTCGAGCTGTTCACGCTCGCCGAGTCGGCAGCGCTCGCGGCCGCCGGCACCCTCGCGGGGTGGATCGCCGGCGGCGGCATTGCCGCGGTCGTCGCAGCACGGGCGGGCTCGCCCGCCTCACAGGTCGTCGAGCACGCGCTCCTTTCGACGGGCGGCGTCCTCGGCGCCCTCGCGGTCGCCGCTGCCGCGGGGCTGCTCCTCTATGCGACCGTCCGCGCGCCCGGAGTGCAGCTCGGCCGGCTCGCGTTCACCCCGCTCGACGCGGCGGCAGCCGGCGCGGTCGCGGTCGTGCTCGTCGGCTGGGCGCGCGGCTCCGTCGATGCGCAGCAACTCTCGGGCGGCGGCGGCACGAGCGCGTTCCTGATCCTCGTCCCGGCACTGATCGTCTTCGCCGCGGCGGTGCTCGCAGCACGATTGCTCGCCCCGACGCTGCGTGCGCTCGGCCGGGTCGGTCGGCAGGGACCGATCGCGCTCCGCCTCGCCGCGGCATCGCTCGCCCGTCACTCCGGGCACGCGGCGATCGCGGCGACCTTTCTCGTGGCAAGCCTCGGCCTCGCTCTCTTCGCGGTCTCCTACCGCTCGACGCTGCTCACGGGCCAGCGCGAGGAAGCGCGCTACACGGTGCCGGCGTCCTTCGTGCTCTCCGAAGACCTCTCTCAGCTCGTGCCCGTCCTGCACGGAGCAGCGCCGTCGCGGTACCCGAGCCCACCGACGCAGGCGCTGCGGCTCTCCGGCAACGTCCCGTCGGGAACCACGTTCACCTTGCTCGGCCTGCCGGCGCGGCAGCTCGGCGAGGTCGGTGGCTGGCGCAGCGACTTCGCGTCAAAGCCGCTCACGACACTCGGTCGCGCGATCTCGCCGACGCGCGCGGTCGCCCTGCGCACGACGTCTCTGCCGTCGGGCAAACGGTTCAGCCTGCCCGTGTCGACCGTCGGCGAGGACATCGGCTTCCGCGCGATCTTCCGCTCACCGCGCGGTGACTACCAGGCAGTCGGAATCGGGCACACGCACGGTCGAACCACCGTGGTGCTGCGCGGGCGGATCCCGTTCGACCACGCCACGCTCGCGCAACTGCAACTCGACGTCCTCAATTCTGGTCGCATCACGGCCAACGCCGGCGTCGGCATCCAACCCTCGGCGAAGGGAATCCTGACGTTCGGTGCGCCGCGAGTCGACGGGCGGCTCGTGCACGACGCGTTCGACCGCTGGATCGGCACAGGCGGTGTCGGCGGCATGGTGACGCGGTTGGGCTACATCCTGACGCCGGAGCGCACCGGCACATTCCGGCCGGCGCAGCCGACCGACGGCACAGCGCTGCGCGTGCTCGCGACACCGCGGGTCGCCGCCGAGGCCGGCCCGCGCGGGATCATCCCGCTGCAGGTCGAAGGCGAGCAGGTCGCGGCACGCATCGTCGGCACCATCGACCGTTTCCCGTCGATCGTCGGCGACGCGGTCGTCGCCGACCGCGAGGCCGTCGCGACGAGGCTCGACACGAGCTCGCCCGGACTCGGGACCGTCAACGAGCTCTGGCTGAACGTCCCGGCCGCGCACGAGGCGGCGACGGCGGCGCTCCTCGCACGTGAGCCGTTTACTCGGCTCGCCGTCGCTTCGCGGGCAGACACGCTCGCGCAGCTCCAGGCCGACCCACTGGCGAAGGGCGCGCTGCTGACACTCGCGGGCACCGCCTCCGTCGCGCTCCTGCTCGCACTGCTCGGGTTGCTGCTCTCGGTCGTCGCCGATGTGCGCGACGACCGCGGCGAGCTCTTCGACCTCGAGGCTCAGGGCGCTTCGCCGGCGACGATTCGCGCGCACCTGCGGCTGCGTGCACTGCTCGTGGCGGTGTTCGGCATCCTCGGCGGACTCGGGCTCGGGGCGATCCTGTCGGTGCTCGTGATCGCACTCGTCTCGGTGACCGCGGGCGCGGCCGAGCCGGAGCCGCCGCTTCGCCTGTCGCTCGACCTGCCGCTGCTCGTCGCAGCAGCCGTCGGCTACGCCCTGCTCGCAGCGCTGCTCGTCGGGGCCGCGACCATGCTGCGCGGCGGCGAGCCCGCACGCGCCGCCGAGGCGGCCGCATGAACGCGATCGAGCTGAAAGACGTCTTCCGCGTCCACTCAACGCCCGAGGGCGACGCGGCCGCGCTGCAGGGCCTCTCGCTGCGCGTCGCCGAGGGCGAAGTCCTGACCGTGCTCGGCCCGAGCGGCTCGGGGAAGTCCACCCTCCTGCGGCTGCTCGCCGGGCTCGACCGCCCGTCGGCGGGGCTTGTCCGCGTCCACGGCGAGGACGTCGGCAAGCTCGGCGCCCGGCGACTGGCTCACTACCGCTCGACGGTGCTCGGGTACGCCGACCAGCACTACGGCCGCGCGCTCGCACCCGAGCTCTCCGCGCGCGCGCTCGTCGCGATGCAGCTCGGGTTGCGGGGCACGCCGCGGCAGGAGCGCTTGCGGCGCGCCGACGAGCTGCTCGAGCGCGTCGGGCTCGCGGACAAGCGCGACCGTGTTCCCGGACAGCTCTCGGGCGGCGAGCAGCAGCGCGTCGCGCTCTGCGCCGCGCTCGCCCACCGCCCGAGAGTGTTCCTCGCCGATGAGCCCACCGGCGAGCTCGACGCCGCGACGGCCGACCGGGTCTACGCGGTGCTCGCCGAGCTCGTCCGCGAGCACCGGTGCACGACCGTGATCGTCAGCCACGATCCCGAGTCGGCGCGCATCGCCGACCGAATCGTGCGGATCCGCGACGGTCGCGTCTCGGAGGAGTGGGGCCGCGACGACACCGAGAGCGACACGATCGTCGTCGGCCGCGGCGGCTGGCTGCGGCTGCCGGAGGAACTGCTCCTCCGCGCGGGCATCGGCTCCCGTGCGACCGCTCGCTTCGAGAACGGCGCACTGGTCGTCTCGCCGGCCGGCGACGAGCGCCCGCAACCGGCCGCTCAGGCAGCGACCGTCGCGGAGCGCCGGTCGACGAGCACGGCGGTGGTGGCCGAGGCGCGCGCGCTCGCGAAGCGCTACGGCAGCACGGTCGTCCTCGATGGGCTCGACGCGGAGTTCCGGTCGGGAACGCTGCACGCGATCGTCGGGCCCTCGGGCTCCGGCAAAACGACGCTCCTCCACATTCTCGCAGGCCTCGAGTTGCCCGATGCGGGCTCCGTGACGATCGACGGAGTCGAGCTCACCGCGCTCGACCGCACCGGCCGCGCCGCCCTGAGGCGGGAGCAGATCTCCTACGTCGGCCAGCAGGCGGGGCTCGTGCCGCACCTCTCGGCGCTCGAGAACGTCGAGCTGGCGCTCGCGCTGCGGGGCCAGGACGAGAACAGCCGGCTCGTCGCCATGGCGGCGCTCGAGTCGGTCGGGCTCGGCGAGCGCGCGACCCAGCGCGTCGCGCGGCTCTCCCAGGGCGAACGAGCCCGAGTCGCGATCGCGCGCGCGGTCGCCTCGAAGCCCCGGCTGCTGCTCGCAGACGAGCCCACCTCCCGTCTCGACGGGGCAAGCGCGATCTCGGTCGCCGTGCTGCTCGCCCGCCTCGCGCGGGAGACCGGGGCCGCCGTCCTCTGCTCGACCCACGATCCGCTCGTGATCGAGCAGGCGGAGCGCCGAATATCGCTTTGAAAGCTCCCCTCTTCGGGGGAGGGGAGTTGACCCAAGGCAACCGATCTTCTTGGTGCGGTGGCCTCCCTCGATCTTCGTCAATCCACGATCTTCTCGCGGCTGCGCGGACTCGTCGAGGTGACGCGGCTCGTGCGAACGAGCGAGGACCTGCCGGAGCTCCTGTCGGCGATTGCGCGCACCGCCTCGGACTCGCTCGCGTTCCGCACGGTCGTGGTCAACCTCTATCGCCCGGAATGGGACGACTATGTCGTCACCACGGTCTACGGCAGCACCGAGGCGCGCGACGCCTTGCTCGGCCAGGTGCGACAGGTCGTCGACTGGGAGCCACTGCTCGACCAACGCTTCCTGCAGCGCGGCGCCTACCTCGTGCCCTACGGCGAGTTCGACTGGTCCGGCCACATCGAGTCGTTCACGCCGAACCTCCCGGTCAGCGACGACCCGAACGCCTGGCACCCGGACGACGCGCTCTTCGCTCCGATGCGCGGCACGGACGGCCAGCTGCTCGGCATCCTCTCCGTCGATGAGCCGATCTCGGGCCGCAAGCCGAGCGGCGACGAGATCGACGTGCTCGTTGCCGTCTCCGAGCATGCCGCCCTCGCGGTGCAGGCTGCACAGGAGTCCGCGCGCGCCAAGGCCAACAGCGAGGCCCTCGCCCACCTGCTCGCCGTCTCGGCCCGGCTGAACGAGTCGACCGACACGAAAGAGCTGCTGCAGCACGTCTGCGAGGCGACCGCCGAGGCGCTCGGCTTCGAAAAGGTCGCCGTGCAACTGCTCGACCGGCCGAGCGGCACCTACCGGAGCGTCGCCGAGTTCGGCTTCGAACCGGGTGGGAACGTCGGCGCCCCGCTGACCGTCGTCCAGGTCGACAAACTGCTCGCAGCCGAGCTCGTCGAGGACTGCCTCCTGCTTCCCGGCGACGAAGCGGCGCGCCTGATCCCCGAGCGCAGCGCAGGCTATCGCTCGCGCCTGAACGGCCGAGGCCCGCGCTCCTGGCAGAACCACTGGCTGTTCGTCCCCCTCTTCGACCGCCGCGGAGGCCGGGTCGGCTACATCTGGGCCGACGATCCCACGGATCGCCTGCAACCGGAGCGCGAGCGTCTCCACATCTTGCGCGCGTTCGCCAACCAGGCGATGACCGCACTCGAGCAGGCGGCGCAGATCGAGGCGATCCAGGATTCGAACGCGCATCAGCGCGCGCTGATCGACGCCTCGCCTGTCGCGATTATCGACTTCGACTTCGACGGCCGCGTCCGCTCATGGAACGCCGGCGCCGTCGACATGTTCGGCTGGAACGCCGAAGAGGTGATCGGCCGAGTCAGCCCGATCGTCCCGCCGGACGAGCTCGATCTCTTCGTCGGGAACCTCGAGCGCGTTCGCGATACCGGCGACATGCTCCGCGACCTCGACGTTCGCCGTCTGCACCGCGACGGCGCGCTGATCGACGTCAGCACCTCTGCGGGACCGATCCGAAACGCTCATGGCGAGGTCGTTGGAGTGATCGCGCTGATGGTCGACGTGACCGCGCGTAAGCGCTCCGAGCGTGCGCTCGCGACCAGCGAGGGCCGCAAGGATGCGATCCTGCGCGCGGCGCTCGACTGCGTCGTGATCGTCGACCACGAAGGCCTCATCGTCGAGCTCAACCCGGCGACGGAAGAGACCTTCGGCTGGATGCGCAGCGAAGCCGTCGGCAAGCTATTCCTCGAGCTCGTCGTCGCGCCCGAGCACCGCAGCGAGCTTGCAGAGGTGATCGCGACCGGCACGGGCCCGCTGATCGGCGCCCGCCTCGAGATCAATGCTCTTCGCTCCGACCACCGCGCGTTCCCGGCCGAGATCGCGATCACGCGTGTGGACGTTCCCGGGCCAAACCTCTATGCAGTCTCGGTGCGCGACGTCACGAAGCGACGGCAGCGCGAAGAGCGCATGCGCGAGGCTGAGGCGAAGTACCGGACGCTCGTCGAACAGCTTCCGATCGCAACCTACGTCAACGAGACCGGCATGCCGGTCCGCACGCGCTACATGAGCCCGCAAATCGAGACGATGCTCGGGTTCCCGGTCTCGGACTGGCTGACGGACACCGAGTTCTTCTTCTCGCGGGTGCACCCCGACGACCGCGAGCGAGTCGCCGCGGAAGTCGAGCGCACGCACGAGACGGGCGAGAACTTCCGCCTCGAGTATCGGATGATCTCGGCCGACGGCGGCATCGTCTGGATGCTCGACGAGACGGTCGCCGCGCGTGACGAGGAGTACCGCCCGCTTTTCCTGCAGGGCTACCTGATGGACGTGACCGAGCGCCGCGCGACCGACGATGCGCTCCGACAGAGCGAAGACCTCTACAAGCTCGTGGTCGAGGGCTCTCGCGACCTGATCGCCGTGATCAGCGGCGAAGGGATCACGACCTACATCTCGCCCGCAGCCATGCCGCTGCTCGGCTACGAGCCGTCGACCCTGATCGGCAACCGCTTCGGGACGTTCGTCCACCCCGACGACGCCGACGCCGTTCGTGCGACCTTCGAGCAGCGCGGCGCCGGCCTCGAGGCGCCGGAGCTGATGTCTGCCCGTGTCCGCCACGCCGACGGCAGCTGGGTCAAGCTCGAGGGCAACGTCTCGGTCATGAACGGCACCGACGACACGTCGCTGCAGTTCGTCTGCGTCGCACGCGCCGCTCAGCGCGTCGCCCTACGCGCTGCGGCCTCTTAGACGCTCACCGGTTGGCGCGCGCGCCAGGCCGACCAGCCGCCCTCGTACGAGCGGATGCTGCCGCCCGAGACCTCGACGATGCGGTCGGCGATGCGGTCGAGGAAGTACCGGTCGTGCGAGACGAAGATCGCCGTGCCGTCGAAGTCCTCGAGGGCGCCCTCAAGCATCTCGACCGACTCGATGTCGAGGTGGTTCGTCGGCTCGTCGAGTAGCAGGCAGTTCGCGCCCTCGAGCATCAGGAGCAGCAGCTGCAGCCGCGTCCACTCGCCGCCCGAGAGCGTCTCGAGCGGACGGCGCACCTGTTCGTAGGAGAAGAGAAACTTCATCAGGCGGGAGACGGCCTCCCCCTCCGAGATCGGCGCGGCGCGGCGGACGAGCTCGAGCGGTGTCGCCTTCGGATCGTCGGGCCGGCGGTCCTGTGCGAGCCTGCCGAACCTGATCGACGGGCCTGCTTTGCGCTCGCCCTCGGTCGGCGCGAGCTCGGCTGCGAGCACGCGGAGGAACACCGACTTGCCCGCCCCGTTCTCGCCGACGACGCCGACGCGCTCTCCGCGCAGCACGGTCAGGTCGACGCCCGCGAGGATCGGGTTGCCGCCGAGCTCGACGCCGACGGACGCGAGCTCGACCACCCGCTCGCCGCCGCGCGCGTGCGGCCGCAGGTCGAGCGCGATCTTGCGCCGCTCGAGCACGGGCCGGTCGACCTTCTCCATGCGGTCGATCTGGCGCTGCTTGTTGCGCGCCTGCTTGATGTGGCGCTCGTCGACGACGCGGCTCGCCCAGTCCTTGAAGCGTCGGATCGCCTCCTCGAGCCGCGCGATCTCCTTCTGCTGCGTTACGTACTGCTGCTGCTGGCGCTGGAGCTCGAGCTCGAGCGCGATGGTGTACGCCGAATAGTTGCCGGGCCACATGCGGATGCGCCCGCCGGAGAGCTCTGCGATCTCGAAAACCGTCTCGTCGAGCAGATACCGGTCGTGCGAGACCGCGACGACCGCACCCTCGAACGAGCGCATCAGTTGCTCCATGTGCTCACGTGCCTCGACGTCGAGGTGCGCCTCCGGTTCGTCGAGCATCAGGACGTCCGGCTCCCGCAGCAGACACGCGGCGAGCCCGACGAGCTTGCGCTGGCCGCCCGAGAGCACGCGTGTCGGGTTGCCGAGATCGTCCTCATCGAGCCCGACCTCGGCGAGCAATGTACGCGCACGGCCTTCGAAGCCGGGCCCTCCCGCCGCGGTCCAGCGCTCGATCAGGTCTTCCTGGCGGCGCAGGAGGCGTGTCATCTTCTCGAGGTCTGCGCCCACGTCGCCGAGTTGCGCCTCCACCAGCTCGCGCTCGCGCTCGAGCGCATCGAGGTCAGGGCGCGCCCCCGACAGCGTGTGCATCGCGTCGCGCTCGTCGCCTTCGAGCTGCTGCGGCAGGAACGCGAGCACGAGCCCGCGGCGCTGCGTGATCTCACCCGCGTCGGCCGTCTCTTCGCCGACGAGGATGCGCAGGAGGGTCGACTTGCCGCCGCCGTTCGGGCCGATGATGCCCAGGCGGACGCCCGGCTCGACGTCGAAGTCGAGCCCGTTGAGGATCGAGCGCGAGCCGAAGCTCTTCGAAATCCCGCGCGCCTGCAACAGGGACATGCGCGCAGGCTAGACGTGCCGGCGTGCGCTGTCGTCGCCTCGAGGAAAGACCTAGATGGGCCGGAAGGCCGATTCACCGAGGCGCCGGTACCCGGCGATCGACGGATGGTCGCCGTCGTCGTTCGTCCACTCCGGCTTCATCCGCCCCGGCCGGGCGGGGTCCTCGAGCGTGTCGTGGAACGGCAGCAGCGGCACGCCCAGGCCTGCGATCCGCGCGTTCAGCGCCCGGATCGGGGCCTCCTTCGCCGGCCAGCCGTTGTTCCACGGTAGGACGTCGCAGACCGCGACGCGCAACCCGTGTGCGAGGCCGCGCTCGACCATCGACCTGAGGTGATCGGCGGCCGCCTCGAGCGAGGCGCCCTGTGCGATGTCGTTGATGCCGCCCTGCACGATCAGGACCTCCGCGCCGTCGACGGCCTCCTCGAACCGCGCCTCGATCTCGTCGGTGCGCTGCCCCCAGATCCCGAAGTTCCGCAGCTCGAGCTCCGGGTGCAGCGGCGCGGCCCAGTGCTCCCACTGCCCGGTCGGATCACCGGTGCACGTGCGCGCGTTCCAGTAGGGCGAGCCCTCGGTGATCGAGTCCCCGAGGCAGGCGACGACGGTCCGCATCGAGCGGTTGTACCGGACAGCGGCAGCACCGCGTTACACATCCGTCACGTTCGCGTGACGCCACCGTGTCGGTGGCTGCCACCGGACATGGCTGAGGGCGCTCAGATCGAGAAGTTGGGTTCGCCAAACGTCTCGCAGTCACTGCGCCTGACCGCGGTCACGCATTCGTGACCCTTTTGTGACGCCACCGTTTCGGTGGCTGCCGCCGGCTGCCGCCGGATCCCGCCGGCTCTGATCTGAACCTGGAGCGCTAGAAGAAGAACTGCCGCCAGGCCGTCCACCAGTCGTCGGCGCGCGAGGCGATCTGGCGCGGCTCCGTGATCTCGACACCGGGGCGGTAGCGGTACTTCTCGACGTGGTCCGAGGTGTTGAAGTCGACGAGGATCTCGCAGGGCGAACCGGGTGAGTACGGCTGCACCGCAGCGAGGTCGGCCAGGGACACCGCGGCGCCTGCTTCGATCAGCTCCCTCGCCTTCGGCGCAGGAAACTGGCGCGCGCTGAAGCGGGCGAGGCCCTTCTTGACGGCGACGGTGGTCAGCCCGGCGCCGAGCAGCGCGGTCCCTTCACGGCAGGACGCCTCGTCGCCCGTGACCAGGACGACGGGGCAGCCCCACGCTCCGCAGAGCGCGGCGTTGATGCCCGTCTCACCCACCTCGACGCCGTTGAAGCGAAGGCGCCACCACGACGAGCCGCTGACGGTATGCGCGAGCACGCCGTCGCGCGTGCCGGCCATCGCGTGCATCCCGACGAACAGCGCGGCGTCGACACCCGCCTCGAGGTACTCGGTGTACTCCGTCCACTCGTTCTGGACGACGTACTCGCAGTCGGAGTCGAGCTCCTCCGGGATCAGGGAGTTGAACGTCCACCCTTCGCCGGCGCCGTGGCAGTCCATGACGACGATCTCGGTCGCTCCAGCCGCCCGCGCACCGCGGACGGCCGCGTTGATCTCGCCGGTGTACAGCCGACGGCCCTCTTCGTACATGGGATGACCGCCGGTCACCTGCTGCCATTTGACGATTCCGGCGACGCCTTCCATGTCGCTGACGACGAAGACCTTCACTGAATCCACCCCACGACTTCGTCGAGGCTGTTGCGCAGTTCGATGCTGCGGAACGAGTCGATGCCGAGCACCTGGCCGAGCGCAGGACGCAGCGCGCGCGTCGCACCGTCCTCCACCTTGAACGCCCAGCCGACGCCGTTGGGCGACAGCGCGGTGAAGAGACCTTCCGCGCCGCGCTTTGCGACCCAGCCGGGCAGCGCCTGCATGAAGTCGGTGTCGTCGGCGCCGTCGCCGCCGATCAGCTCGGGCCGTGCGCGCATCGCCGCGACGATCGCATCGGGCAGCGTGGTGAAGACCTCGGCGACGCGCGTCAGCGGCATCGCGATCGTCGGCACACCGCAGCCGTCGATCGCCGTCTCCCCCGGCCCGACGACCTCGGCGATCCGCTGCTGGAGCGGATGCGAACGGTCACGGTAGGGATGCAGCGGCCAGCCGTGTGCCCGGCAGGCGGCGAGCATCCCCGCGTGCTTGCCCGAGCAATTGTGACCGAGCTTGCCGTCCGGCCGCCCGGCCTGCGTTCCGTTCTCGAGGTCGTCGACCCCGGCACCCGCGCGTGCAAGCAGGGTGCGCACCGCGGCGAGCTGCGCCGGCTCGGCCTGGTGTGAGGCGCAGGCGATCGCGATCTCCTCGACCGTGAGGTCGTCGTAGCCCTCGACGAGCGGCACGGCCTGAAGCGGCTTCATCGAGGAACGTAGATGGCAGACGAGGTCGGCATCGCCGGTGCGGTGCCCGTCGCTGGAGGCGACGTGCACGCGGTGGACCGCCTCGACGGTTGAGCCGCGCTGCACCGTTACGCTGATGGCGTCCATCGCCGAGGGAGCCTAGTTGCCGGAGTTGCCCGAGGTCGAAGCCTGGCGGCGCCAGCTCGATCCGCTCGTCAAGAAATCGCCGATCGAGCAGGCCGGGCCGGCGCACATTGCGACGCTGAAGACCTTCGAGCCGCCGCTCTCGGCGCTCGCGGGCGAGGGCTTCCAGGGGGTCGAGCGCCGCGCGAAGCGGTTCCTGCTCCCGACCGACGGCGACGAGCTCGTGCTGATGGTGCACCTGATGAGCGCCGGCCGCTTCAAGTACCTCGCGCCGGGCGCGAAGGGTGCGAAGACGCCGATGTTCAGACTGCGCTTCGCGGACGGCGGTGAGCTGCAGCTGACCGAAGCGGGGTCGAAGAAGCGAGCCGGTGTGTGGCTGCTCCGCCCGGACGCGCTCCAGGAGGAGCTCGCGCACCTCGGGCCCGAGGCCGACCGGCTCTCGACGGAGGACGTCGCCCGCATCCTCGCCTCCGACTCGCGCCGGTTGCACTCGCTGCTGCGCGACCAGCGTCTGATCGCCGGCATCGGCCGCGCATGGGCGAACGAGATCCTCTGGGCAGCGCAGCTCTCTCCCTACGCCCTGTCGGGCCAGATCGACGACGCAGGCACCGAGCGTCTCGCGGCGGCGATCCGGGACGAGCTCGCGCGCGGGCTCGAACTGCGCGTGCAGGGCGCAAACGACGCCGCCACCTACCGTGTGCACCGCAAGCTCGGGGAGCCGTGCCAGCGCTGCGCCACGCCGCTCGCACAGGTGGATTTCGAGGAGCACACGATCTTCTACTGCCCGACCTGCCAGACCGAGGGCCGCGTACTCAAGGACCGGCGGCTGTCGAGATTGCTCAAGTGAAGCTGACGGCGGTCCTCGGGCTGGCGGCGATCGCCCTCGCCGGCTGCGGCGGGCACAAGGCAAGCGCGTACGAGCAGGCAAACACAGCGCTGCTCGCAACCGTCCCCGTGTACCCGGGGGCGGCGGCGCCGAAGACGTCGGCCGGTTCGAGCTCGAGCACCGAGTTCGCCGCACGCGACTGGGCCCTGCCGCCGAAGACCGACGCCGAAACGGTCGTCTCCTGGTACGTGCGGCGCCTGCAGAAGACAGGCTGGAAGATCATCGGCAAGAACGCGGGCACCATCCGCGCCGTCCGCCGCACGGCCTCGCTCGACGTCGGGGTGCGCGGCCGGACACTCGAAGCGATCGTCGACTCGCGCGGTCACCCGCAATGACGGTCGAGCGCGCGGTCGACGTGACCGACGAGCTCGTCTCGGCGGTCGCCCACCTGCTGCCCCAGCTGACCTCCCGTATGACGTCGGCCGACGACGTCGAGCTGGTCGAGATGCTGGCGACCCCGGGCACGAACCTCTACGTCGCCCGCGACGGCGCCAACAACATTGTCGGGATGCTGACGCTCGTCGTCTACCGCATCCCGACCGGCCTGAGGGGCCGGATCGAAGACGTCGTGGTCGACGAGGCCGCGCGGGGCCAGGGCGTCGGCGTGGCGCTCGCGAACGCTGCGCTCGAGCTCGCGGCTAAGGTGGGCGTCGACTCGGTGGAGCTCACCTCGAGCCCGGCCCGAGCCTCGGCGAACCGGCTCTACCGCCGCCTCGGCTTCGAGCAACGCGAGACGAACGTCTACGTCTGGCGGCCCCGTTAACCTGCCCCCGTGATCAGGATACAGCCCAAGGGAGGCGGCTGGCTCGAGGTCGTCTGCGGCCCGATGTTCAGCGGCAAGAGCGAGGAGCTGATCCGCCGGCTCCGCCGCGCCGAGATCGCAGGTCAGCGCGCCCTGATCGTGAAGCCGCTGATCGACGACCGCTACGACGTCGGGCATGTGGTCTCGCACGCAGGAGCCAAGATGCGCGCCGTCACTGCGCAGTCGAGCGACGAGGTCAGGCGCCTTGCGCGCGGCTACGACGCCGTCGGGATCGACGAGGTGCAGTTCTTCGACAACGACATCACCGACGCGATCGACGGGCTCGTCTCGGACGGCGCGCGCGTCGTCGCCGCCGGCCTCGCACAGGATTTCCGCGGCCTGCCGTTCGGAGCGATGCCGACGCTGCTGTGCGTCGCCGAGTTCGTCGACAAGCTGGAGGCCGTCTGCCACCGCTGCGGCGGCCCGGCGACGATGACCCAGCGGCTCGTCGGGGGCGAGCCGGCGCCGTTCCACGGCGAGACGATCCAGGTCGGAGCGCTCGATTCGTACGAGGCGCGGTGCCGCGCGTGCTTCCAGCCGGGCCTGGCCACGGCCGCGCTTGCGTCAGTAGCATCGGCGCATGGCCACCGCCGCTGACGCGCTGACACTCCCGTTCTCGTGGTACAGCAGTGACGCGCTGCTGCGCCGCGAACGCGCACAGATCTTCGCGCGCTCCTGGCAGTACGGCGGCCGCGCCGCGTCGGTTGCGGAGCCTGGCTCTTACCTGACGACCGACGCCGGCGGCGTCCCGATCCTCGTCGCCCGCGGGCGTGACGGCGAGCTGCGCGCGTTCCTGAACGTCTGCCGGCATCGCGGCGCCGTGCTGATGGACGGGTGCGGCAAGCGCGAGACGCTCCAGTGCCACTACCACGCGTGGACCTACGGCCTCGACGGTGCGCTGCGCGCGGCGCCGCGCAGTGACCGTGAGCCAGACTTCGACAAGGGCGACTGGTCGCTGCTGCCGGCGAGCGCCGACACGTGGGGGCCGTTCCTCTTCGTCAACCCGGATCCGCGCGCCGTTCCGCTCGCGGAGCAGCTCGGCGACCTGCCCGAGATCCTCGCGCGCGACATCGACGTCGACGACATCGTCTTCCACTCGCGCGTCGAGTTCGGTGCGAATGCGAACTGGAAGATCGTGGTCGAGAACTTCCTCGAGTGCTACCACTGCCCGACCGCCCACCCGAGCTTCAGCGAGACGGTCGACGTGCACCCCGACCGCTACAAGCTTGAGGCGCACGAGACGTTCTCGGCGCAGTTCGCGCAGGCAAAGGAGACGGGCGAGCGCGGCCAGTTCCACCTGCTCTATCCGAACACCGGCCTCAACGTCTTCCCGGGCTCTGCGAACCTCTCGATCGGCCCGATCGCACCGGACGGGCCTGGCCGCACGCAGCGCTACCTCGACTACTTCTTCGCCCCGGGGCTCGCCGAGAGCTGGATCAGCGACTTCTTCGACTTCGACAACCAGGTCGGCAAGGAAGACACCGTCCTCGTCGAATCGGTGCATCGCGGCATGGCCTCGGGCGTTCTGGAACAGGGGCGGCTGCTGCTCGCCTCCGAGCCGCTCCTCGCTGCCTTCCAGGGCTGGGTGGAGAAGCAGCTCTCAGCTGCATAAGATCGGGTCACCCCCCGTCTCAAGACATAGGAGGAACCTCTGTGAAGCGTCTCGTCGCTCTCGTCGCCGTTGCGACGCTGGCTGTCTCGCTCGCGGCCGTCGCCGGTGCGCGGACGAGCTCGCCCCCAACGATGAAGCCGGGCCAGCTCGTCATCGGCTTCGGTGACCCTGCGGTCAACTTCGCCAACGGCAAGATCCGCGGCTCCAGCTACCTGAGCCCGAAGGGCTACGAAGTCGATCTCTCATCCGCGATCGCAACCGGGCTCGGCCTGAAGCCGTCGTTTGTTTACACCCCCTGGGCGAAGCTCTTCGCCCCGGGACACAAGTCGTTCGACATCTCGTTCCAGGAGGCGACGATCACCGCGCAGCGGAAGCGCACCGTCGACTTCACGCACTCGTACTTCGACGCCAACCAGGGCGTGCTGCTCTCGAAGACAGCGAAGGCCCCGAAGTCGCTGGCCGACCTGAAGGGCCTGCAGACCTGCGCGCAGACCGACACCACCGGCCTCGCCTACATCCAGCAGAAGCTGCATCCGTCGAAGGCACCGCTGATCTACCAGTCGACCGCAGCCGCGTTCGTCGCGGTGCAGATCGGCCGCTGCGATGCACTCGTCCTCGACACACCGATCGTTGCATCCGAGAAGAAGGCCCGCCCGACCAAGTACGGCAACGTGGCCGGGCAGATCATTACGCACGAGCAGTACGGCGCCGTGCTCCAGAAAGGATCGAAGCTCACCGCGATGGTGAACGCGCAGATCGACAAGCTCTGGAAGAACGGCACGATCGGGAAGCTTCAGAAGAAGTGGTTCAACCTCGACTTCTCGAAGATCCCGAACCTCAAGTAGTCGCACCGCTTGCACCAGGTCGTCAACACCTTCCTCTCGCCCCACGATTTTCGGGTCGCGTTCCCGAACGTCTGGGCGGGATTCCAGGTGAATCTGAAGCTGATGGTGGTCGCGGAGGCGTTGGTCCTGATCCTCGCCCTCGCGATCGCCGTCGTCCGCGGGTTGCCAGGGCGCGGAGCACGACCGCTCCGCGCCCTGGCGATCGTCTACACCGACTTCTTCCGAGGCACGCCGCTGATCCTCGTCGCGTTCGTGATCGGATTCGGGCTGCCGGCATTGAACGTCCACCTGATCAGCAACCGGTCGAACTTCACCTACGGCGTGATCGCGCTGACCCTCGTCTACACCGCCTACGTGACCGAGGTGTATCGGGCCGGCATCGAGTCGGTGCACCCGTCCCAGCGAATGGCGGCGCGTTCGCTCGGCCTCTCCTACGCGCAGTCGATGCGCTACGTCGTGGTCCCGCAGGCAGTGCGGCGCGTGATCCCGCCGCTCCTGAACGACTTCATCGGCCTGCAGAAGGACACGGCGCTCGTCTCGGTGATCGGCGTCGCCGAGGCCGCACTGCAGTCGCAGGCCTACTCGCAGACCTACGCGAACTTCACGTCGTACACCGTCGCCGCCGTGCTCTTCGTCCTCCTGACGATCCCACTCGCGCGGTTCACGGATCACCTGATCGTCGTGCGTGAGCGCCGCGAGCGCGCAACCGCGACGTGACGTTTGTACAACTGACGGGCGTGACGAAGTGCTTCGGGGAGCTCGAGGTGCTGAAG
>JBBQQI010000026.1:0-29758 GCA_038216085.1 Gaiellales bacterium
GGAGAAGAAGCTGATGCCGGCGCTCTACGCGCTCGCGTTCCGCCACCTGCTGCCGGAGCACTTCGGCATCGTCGGCGCGGCGCGGAGCGAAGAGACCGACGACGAGTTCCGCGAGCGGATGAAACAGGCGGTCAAGGATCACGCGCGTGACGAGTTCAGGGATGAGATCTGGGAGCCGCTTGCCAAGGGGATGCGCTACTCGACGCTCGATTTCGCCGACGACAAGGGCGAGGATGCGCTCGTCGAGGAGCTGACGAAGCTCGACGCCGAGCTCCAGACGCAGGGCAATCGCGTCTACTACTTCGCGGTCCCGCCGAGCGCAATCGCGACGCTCGTTGCCGAGATCGCCGAGCGGCGCAGTGCCGAGGGCTGGATCCGGCTGATCATCGAGAAGCCGTTCGGCCACGACCTCGAGTCCGCGCGGGCGCTGACCGCCGAGATCAATGAGCACTTCACGGAGAACGAGGTGTTTCGCATCGATCACTACCTCGGCAAGGAGACGGTGCAGAACATGCTCGCGCTGCGGTTCGCGAACGGCATCTTCGAGCCGATCTGGAACAGGCAGTTCATCGATCACGTGCAGATCACCGTCGCCGAGTCGATCGGCATCGAGGGACGCGCAGGGTACTACGAGGCCGCGGGCGCCGTGCGTGACATCTTTCAGAACCATCTGCTGCAACTCGTCGCGATCACCGCGATGGAACCGCCGATCGACTTCACCGCCGACTCGGTTCGCAACGAGAAGGTGAAGGTGCTGAAGTCGTTGCACACTCCAGGCCCGAAGCACGTCGTGCGGGGGCAGTACGGCCGCGGCTTCGTCGAGGGCGAGGAGGTGCGCGCCTATCGCGAGGAGGAGGGCGTTGCGGCCGGCTCGCAGACGGATACGTTCGTCGCTGCGAAGCTCTTCGTCGACAACTGGCGCTGGGCGGACACGCCGTTCTACGTCCGGATGGGTAAGCGACTCGCGCGGCGCGAGACGACGATCGCGATTCAGTTCAAGCGTGCGCCGCATCCGCCGTTCGAGGACGGTGCCGCCGAGGGTCTGCGGCCGAACGTGTTGCTGATCCATGTCCAGCCGAACGAGGGCATCTCGCTGGCGATCGGCGCGAAGGTGCCGGGGCAGGGCATGACGATCCGCACGGTGCACATGGATTTTCTCTACGGCGGTGCGTTCCGGGAGGGTTTGCCGGACGCGTACGAGCGTCTGATTCTCGATGCGATGCTCGGCGATGCGACGTTGTTCACGCGGTCGGACGAGATCGAGGAGCAGTGGGCGCTCGTCGATGCGATCGTTGCGATGTGGCAGCGCGACCGGCCGTCGTTCCCGAACTACGCGGCAGGCACGTGGGGGCCGGTGGGCGCGGACGAATTGCTTCACCGTGACGGGCGATCGTGGCGGCGGCATTGAGCGGCCCGGCTCTCAGCATCGAGGAGTGGACGGGGAAGAACACATCTGTCGCCGAGATCGAGCGCGAGCTCGCGCGGCTACGGGACGCCACGTCCGCCGAAGGTGCGCAGCCGAACCTGCGCACCTCGGTGATGACGCACATCGCGTGGGCGCCGCCGGAGTGGAAAGGGGTTGCGGAGGAGACGCTCGCCGGCATGGCGGAGCGCCATCCGTCGCGGACGCTGCTGCTGATTCCACACCCCGACTCGGCCGGCGGGATCGACGCGCAGGTCTCGCTCCGCTGCTTCCCGATCGGAGACCGCGCCGTCTGCGGTGAGGTGATCGAGCTGACGCTTTGCGGCAGCCGCGCCTCCGCGCCCGCATCGATCGTGCTGCCGTTGCTGATCTCCGACCTGCCCGTGTTTTGCCGCTGGCGCGGTGAACCTCCGTTCGGTGCGGGCGAGTTCGAGCAGCTCGTCGACATCGTCGACCGGTTGATCGTCGATTCGTCTGAATGGAGCAAGCTTGGCTTCGAGCGGTTGGAGGGCCTGTTCGAGCGAACGGCGGTCTCGGATCTCGCGTGGGCGCGGACGCTGCCGTGGCGCATCGAGCTCTCGGAGCACTGGCCGGCGATTCGCGAGCAGGAGATCGAGGTTGCAGGCCCGCGCGCCGAAGCGGTGCTCCTGCGGGGGTGGCTGCAGTCGCGCCTCGACCGTCCCGTGGGCGAGCCGCGCGGGTTGAAGAACGTCAAGGTGACGCTCGACGGAGAGCCGGTGCATCCCACGCGCGCCCTCGAGGCGACGCCGAGCGACCTCCTGAGCGCCGAACTCGACCGATTCGACCGCGACCGGATCTACGAAGCCGCAGTCCGCGCCGCGCTCTAACCCCCTACGTCTGACAGCAGTCAGACTTGAGTCTGACGCACGCGGTCGTCACAGAACTGTCAATCAAGTGTGACTAAGAGCGCTGGAGCCTGGACTGTCGCGAGCGCAGCAGGCACCCTCGACGTATGGCTCCTCCACGCATCGAAATCATCGGCATGACCTACCACGTGAACGGGAAAGCGGTCGATGGGGCGAAGCTCTTCCGCGACGAGCAGGATCGCCTCGCGTTTCTCAACTTGCTCAAGGATCAGGCGAGGAAGAGCAACTGGTGCGTGCTCGCGTACTCCCTGATGACGACGCATTATCACCTGATTCTGCGGCTTCGAGAATTGACGCTGAGCAGCGGATTTCAGCGCTTCAACAGTGTCTACGCACGGTCGTTCAATCGCCGGCACGGCCGGCGCGGCGCGCTCTGGCAGCGGCGCTCTCACGACTCGATTGTCGAGAGCGACGATCACTTGTACGAATCGATCCGATACGTCGCACTGAACGCCCCGCGAGCGAATGTCTGCACGTTTGCAGAGGACTGGCAATGGTCGAGCTACGGCGCAGCGATCGGTCTCCACGCGCCGGATCCGCTGGTCGAGGAGGACGAGCTCCTTCGTCTTTTCGGGCCGAGTCCCACGGATGCACGCCGGACCCTGAAAGCGATGGTCGAAGAGCTCGATCCCAGGGTGCGACGTGGTCAGACATCAGTCTGACTCCTGTCGGACCAAGGGGGTTCGAATCAGGCGACCGGATCTACGACGCCGGAGTCCACGCCGCGCTCTAACCCGCGCTCAGGAGCGAGACGACCTCCGCATGCAGGTGGCCGTTCGTGCTCACGAAGCTCTCCCCGACGGCCGGCTCCCCTCCGTCGTACCTCGTGCACCGGCCGCCTGCCTCTTCGACCACGATCTGCACCGGCGCGTAGTCCCACACGCTCATGACCGAGTCGCACCCGACGTCCAGCGCGCCTTCCGCGACGAGGCAGTGCTGCCAGAAGTCGCCGAGGCCGCGATTCGACCACGCTCGCTGCACGATCGTCGCCCACCCCGGCGGCATGCGCCTCGCCGACGTCGTCGAGATCGCGGCGTCCTCGATCCGCGCGACCGACGAGACGCGGCATCGTTTCCCGTTCGCGTACGCCCCTTCAGCGCGCACCGCCCACCACCGCCGGCCGAGCGCGGGCGCCGATACGAGGCCGAGCCCGACCTGACCTTCGCGCTCGAGCGCGAGCAGCGTCGCCCACACCGGGACGCCGCGGACGTAGTTCGTCGTCCCGTCGATCGGGTCGACGATCCACTTCACGTCGCCGCCGTCGTCGCCGAACTCCTCGCCGAGCACGCCTTCGCCCCGGCCCGACGATGCGATGTGAGCGCGGATCGCTTCTTCCGCCGCGCGGTCGGCCTCGGATACCGGCGTCAGGTCGGGCTTCGTCTCGACGTGCAGGTCGAGCGCGCGGAAGCGCGCCGTCGTGATCCCGTCTGCGACGTCGGCCAGTGCATGCGCGAACGCGAGGTCGCCGCTCACGTGGCAGACGCTAGATGATCGATCAGCGCTTGACGACGACGAAGCGGTCGCCGGTGATCTTGAGGCGAACCGGGATCGACCAGCTCATAGCTTCGGCCCCGGCGGGCAGTGCGGGGTTGATTCCCCGGATGCGGTACCACCAGTTGCCGACTTGACCCTTGCCGAGCGGAAGCACCACGGACGTCGCAGCGGTCAGCTTCGACCATGTCGTCTTCCACGGGTAGTTCTTGTGCGAGATCTGAACCTCGTATTTTGTCGCCCCAACGGCGGGCTCCCATGCGACGAGGGGGGAGTCGTGCACCGTCGGAACCTTGGACGCCGATGCGATCACGCGGCCGTCGGGGCTGAGCCCGGAGACCCAAGGAGTGTTCCGCGAGGCGACGACCGGCTGCGAGACCTTGCCGAAGCTCATGCCGCGCCCCGCTTCGCACCGATCCTGCGGCACAGCGACGTCGTGGTATTCGATCAGCTGATCCGCGCTCGGCTTTGTCGGGTCCGGCGGCGGGCCGAACGTCTCGACGCTGACCGGAACGACGGTCCAGTAGTAGCGCCCGCTCGGCCAGCCCGAGTCCCAAAGATCGACGTTCGCGTCGCTGACGCCCGAGGCGCTCCCGGCCGCGTTCGTCGGCGCGTTCGTGCTCACCTTGGAGCCCGGCAGCTCATTCGGACTGACGAGCCTGCCGGTCGCGTCGAAGGAGTTGCCCTCGGGTCCGCCGGTTGAGATCAGGTACGGCGCGTCCGTCCAGTTACTGAGCGCCTTCGATCCCTGTGGCAAGTTGAACGGCCCGCCGACCGTCCGCGGTGCGAACGCCGGTGAGCCGACCACCGAGCCGGTGAAGACCTGGTTGACGCAATGGTCGTCGGTGAAGATGTAAACGCGGTAGAGCGGCGAGCCGACCGCGCCGATCGCAGGATCGATGACGGGGTTGGACGGCGCCCAGGCGAAGCCGGGTGTGAGATCGTGTGCCGCCGCAGACTGGCCCTTCTTGTCCCAGGTGTCGGAGACCGTGTCGGTCGGGCTGAGCGTACCCAGAGCCTGAGGCGGGTTGACCGTCGTGAACACCTTGCTCCACGGGCCGTACGACGCGCGGGGCAGGCCGTTCTTCAGCAGGTCAGTGTCATCGATATAGCGGATTGCGCGCACGCGCCAGCGGATCGACGAGTACCCGAACTGCGAATGGAACGAGAAGAACTCACGTTCGTCCGCAACGTTCGTTGTCGTCTGGAACGACGTCGCGTTGTGGATGTCCGGGTAGAGGACCTCGTAGCGCGTCGCGCCGTCGATCGGCTTCCACCGGATCAGGCCCTCGGGTGCCGGGAGCTGTTGCGGATAGTCGTTGTCGCTCCACCGCATGTTGAAGCCATACGGCTGGCTCCACGGCGTGACGATCTTGCCGTCGGCCGAGAGCCAGCGAACGTGCACCCACAGTGCGTACGGCAGCCCGGTCATCCAGGGGAGCTGATGATCGACGGCGACGGCGGGAATCTTGATCTTCGAGTAGCTGAAGAGCACCGCCGCATCGTTGAACGAACGGCTCGTCGCGAGCTCGAAGTCGTAGGTGCCGCTGCGGGCTGCCACCGGTGCCCAGGAGAACGACGGTGTTCGCTGGTAGTACTGCTGCGCGGGCTCGTCAAGGCGAAGCAGGAATGCGTGCAGGCCTACAGGTGCGCTCGACGCGCTGTGGAACGGCGTCGTGCCGGCGATCCCGCGGGCGTGAACAGCCGGGGCACAGATGGCCGCCGCGGCCATGATGACGATGAGGTATCTCATTCCGCCCTCCTGTCGGCAGCGGACGCTCAGACCTTGAGCGCCGTTTCGAGCGCGACGCCCGCAGCCAGCACCAGACCGTCGGTTCCGGGTCGCCCGGCGATCTGGACCGAGGCTTGCAGGCCGTCTTCCGCCTCGCCCGCGGGCAGTGCGAGCGCCGGCCATCCGAGTGCGTTGAACGGGAACGTGAACTGCACGAAGTCGCCCCGCGCCTCGGTCTCGACGACATCCGCCGCCGGCGCGACGAATGCCAGGGTCGGCGTCAGCAGCAGGTCGAACCCGGCGAGCGCCTCCTCAGCGCTCCGCGCGAGCTGCGCCCTGGCCTCGACGGCGGCCGCGTACTCGGCGTCCCCGATGGCGATGCACCGCTCGACCTTCTCGCGGATGTTGTCGCCGTAGAGCTCGGCGCTCTCGGCATAGATCTCGCGGTGCACGTCCCCGACCTCGCGCATGAACGCCGGCCCCACATCCTCGGCAGTCGGGAATGCGACCGTCGTCGCAGAGAGCAGCGCAGCTGCCGCAAGCACCCTGGCGCGCACCAGCGGCTCGCAGCGGTCTGCCCAGGAGACTGCGACACGGACGTCACCGAGCACCGGCACGTTGAAGCCCGGCACGAGCTCGCGCATCAGCGACGCGCACCCGTCGACCGACGGCGCCAGCGGGCCGACGTGGTCGAACGACGGCGCGAGCGGGAACACCCCGTCGATCGGAACGACGCCGAAGCCCGGCTTGAAGCCGGCGATCCCGCAGCAGGCCGCCGGGATGCGGATCGATCCGCCCGGGTCCGTGCCGAGCGCCGCGTCCGCGAGGCCGGCGACGAGTGCCGCTGCGGAGCCGCCGCTCGAACCACCGGCCGTCCGGCCGGGGTACGCGGGGTTCGGGACGACCCCGTAATGCAGGTTCTGCGACGTGACGCCATAAGCGAACTCGTGCAGGTTCGCCTTGCCCACGTTCACCCAGCCCGCCGCCTCGAGCCGCGCCACGGCAGGCGCGGTGACCGACGGAATGTGGTCGGCGAAGACGGCCGATCCGTACGTCGTCCGAATCCCCGCCGTGTCGAAGAGATCCTTGACCGCCAGGCGTCGTCCTTCAGGTGCACGCGCGAGCTCGGTGATCCAGATCCCGTCCACAGGCGAATGAGCCTACGAGCGGTTCGGCGTCTGCTGGGGGCCGGCGCCGGGCCGCATTAGCTAATCGAGCCAGAGGTAGGCGAGCGCCACGAGCACGGTGCCGCCGAAGAGCACCACGAAGAGGCCGAAGAGCGCCCAGCCCCAGACGAGGTTCTTCCGCGCCACCTCGCGCTCTTGCAGCGGCTCGCTCATCAGATCGACACGTCCACGGCCATCGCGACGAAGAGCAGCGCGAGGTAGAGGAGCGAGTAGTGGAAGAGCCGCACCGCAGCGACGCGTTCCAGCGACCGGCGCAGCTCGATCGCGTACCAGGCGAAGATCGCGCCGAGCACGAGGGCTGCGATCCCGTAGGCGAGGCCGAAGACGCCCAAGGCGACGGGCACGAGGGTGACGGCGATCAGCATCGCCGTGTAGCGAACGATCTGGCGCGATGTCTCTTCGTCGCCTCGCGTCACTGGCAGCATCGGCACACCGGCGCGCGCGTAATGCTCCTTGATCATCAGCGCGAGCGCCCAGAAGTGCGGCGGCGTCCAGACGAACACGACGGCGAACATCACGAGCGCAGCCCAGCCCAGGTGCCCCGAGGCGCTCGCATAGCCGACGAGCGGTGGTACGGCGCCCGCCGCTCCTCCGATCACGATGTTCTGCGCCGTCGAGCGCTTCAGCCAGCGCGTATAGACGAGGACGTAGAAGAGGTTGCCCGCGAGCGCGAGCAACGCGGTCGGGAGGTTGACGAGCGAGTCGAGGAGGACGAACGAAAAGGCCGACAGGGCCAAGCCGAACTCGAGCGCGCGCGCTGCGGGCACGCGGCCCGAGGCGACCGGGCGCTGCTCGGTGCGCGCGCCCATCAGCTTGTCGATGTCGCGGTCGAGGTAGTGATTGAGCGCGGAGGCACCGCCGCATGCGAGTGCAAGGCCGACCAGCATCAGCGTGAAGACACTCCACGACGGGACGCCGCCCGCACCGACGAATGCGCCCGCGCCGCCGGTCAGCAGGAGCAGCGACATGATGCGCGGCTTGGTCAGCGTCACGTAGTCGCGGAGTGGCCCCTGTTCGTGCGACTCGCCGCGGAACGCGCCGGCGGCGACGAATGCCGTGGCACCGAACGCGAGCGACGCAAACACGAGGTGCACGACCTGCCCGGTCAGCAACGCCGCGAGGCCGAAGAGCACGAGCGCGGAAAGTGCAGCGGGGAACTGCCAGCGCGCGGTCACCCACGCGGTCGCGGCGAGCGCCGCGAGCGGCGGCAGCGCCACAGCCGCGAGCACTCGGTGCGCCGTGCCCCAGCCCGCGGCGCCCGAGGCGACCGCGAGCGCGGTGCCGGCGAGGGCGGTGATCGCGGTGAGCCGCGCCCAGAAGCCCATCAGGATCTCGTCTCCGCGAGCCGGCGGCGCAGGTCGCGCAGCGGCCGCGCGCTGGTCACGTACGGCACCTTGTCGAAGTTCCACGGGGGCGGCGGCGAGGTCGTGTACCACTCGAGCGTGTCTGCGTGCCATGGGTCGTTGCCCACGCGCGCCCCCGTGCGGGTCGTCTGCACGACGTTGACGACGAAGAGGAGCATCCCGATCCCCATCAGGTACGAGCCGACGCTCGAGGTCATGTTGTAGGCCTCCCACAGCCCGTGCGCGTGGTAGGTGTAGACGCGGCGCGGCATGCCGAGCAGGCCGAGGAAGTGCTGCGGCATGAACGTCAGGTTGAAGCCGATCATCACAAGCCAGAAGTGCAGCTTCCCGAGGCGCTCGTCGAGCTGCCGCCCGAACATCTTCGGCCACCAGTAGTAGAGGCCGCCGAAGATCCCGAAGATCGAGCCGCCGAAGAGCACGTAGTGAAGGTGCGCGACGACGAAGTACGTGTCGGTGACTTGCCAGTCGATCGGGAACACGGCGAGGAAGATCCCGGACAGGCCGCCGATCGTGAAGACGCCGATGAACCCGAGGCACCAGAGCATCGGCGTGGCGAACTCGATGTTGCCGCGCCAGATCGTCGCGAGCCAGTTGAAGATCTTCACGCCGGTCGGGATTGCGATGATCATCGAGCTGAGCATGAAGAAGATGTCGAGGCCGATCGGCATGCCGACCGCGAACATGTGGTGGGCCCACACGAGCAGCGAGTAGAAAGCGATGCCGACGGTCGAGATCGCGACCGCCTTGTAGCCGAAGATCGGCTTGCGCGAGAAGACGGGCAGCACCTCCGAGACGATGCCCATCGCGGGCAGCACCATGATGTAGACCTCGGGATGCCCGAAGAACCAGAACACGTGCTGGTAGAGAATCGGGCTGCCACCGTGCGCCGGGTCGAAGAAGTGCGTTCCCACCTGGCGGTCGAGCAGCATCAGCGTCAGCCCGGCCGAGAGCACCGGCAGGACGATCACGAGCATCCACGCGTAGGTGACGATCGTCCAGCAGAAGAGCGGGAGGCGCATCCACGACATGCCCGCCGTTCGCATGTTGTGGATCGTCGCGATGAAATTGATCGCGCCGAAGAGCGAGGCGATCGAGAGGATGTGCAGCGCCAGGATCCAGAGGTCCTGTCCGTTCCCCGGTGAGTGCAGCGTCGACAGCGGTGTGTAGGCGGTCCAGCCGCTGGCGGCCGCGCCACCCTTCGCGAAGAAGCTGAGGAAGAGGACGATGCCGCCGAGCAGGAACAGCCAGTACGAGAGCGCGTTCAGGCGAGGGAACGCCATGTCGCGCGCGCCGATCATCAGCGGCACGAGGAAGTTGCCGAACCCGGCGAGGATCGGGACGATGACGAGGAAGATCATCGTCGTGCCGTGGATCGTCACGACCTCGTTGTAGGAGTTCTTCGTCAGGAACGACTCGTCGGGCGTGAGCAGCTGCGTCCGGATCAGCAACGCGAGGATCCCGCCGATCGCAAAGAAGATCAGCGAGGTGACGATGTAGAGGATCCCGATCCGCTTGTGGTCGACCGTCGTCAGCCACGAGGTGACCTTGCCGCGCCGCCAGTCTGCGCGATACGTGCGAACCGATTCGACGTTCACCGCCATTACTTGGCGGCTCCAGGCGCGTACTGCTTCGTCCACGAGACGAGCGCGTCGACCTGCGCGCCCGTCCAGTTCTTGCCGACGGCCGGCATGTTGCCTCGTCCCTCCCGCAGGAGCGTCTCGATGCCCTTGCGGTCACCGAGCAGCGAGTTCCCGCCGAGCGCTGGGCCGATGTAGGCGTGATCGAGGCGATGGCACTTCATGCAGGCGCCGACCCACTCCTCCTGGCCGAGTCCCGGGCCGCTGGCGTTCGCAGCCCGCTTCGCAATGAATGCGTCGTACTGCGAGCGCGGAACGACCTTGACGGTGGCGTCCATCTGCGCGTGCTGGATCCCGCAGAGCTCGGCGCAGCGGGCGATGTACGTGCCGGCGGGGGCCTTGAACCAGGTGCGGTTCGTCGTGCCCGGGATCGCGTCGACCTTGCCGCCGAGATCGGTCACCCACCACGAATGGATGACGTCGTAGTCGTAGCCCTGGACGTCCTCGTGCACGACCTGGTCGGCCGGCGCGATCATCTGGTCGATCGACACCGCGTCGTTCGGGTAGCGGAAGAGCCAGTAGAACTGGTGGCCCTCGACGGTGATCGTCGTCCGGTCGGCGGCGGCTGCCTTCGGTGCGTCGGCGATTCCCGGGAGCTTGTAGAAGACGAACGACCCGATCGCGGCGAGAATCAGCACCGGCACGACCGTCCAGGCGATCTCGAGGCGCGTCGAGCCGTGGATCTGCGGGCCGTCGGCGCTCCGGCTGCGCTTGCCTCGCCGGTACTTGACGATGAACGCGATCAGCGCCCCCTCGACGAGCACGAAGACGACGCCGGTGAAGATCGCGACAACGATGAACGCGTCCTGAATGCGGTGTGCGTTCGGGGAGTGGGGCTCGCCCGGCAGCAGTCCTCCGTTGCCTGCGTACGCGACGGCCGTCGTCGCCGCGAGGGCGACGATGGTCGTGACGAGCGTGGCAAAAGCGGTCCGGCGCACCCCGGCTGGCATCGTATAGAGCGTGGAACCACGCGGCCTCGAGGAGCGGAGCCTGGTCGACCTGCCCAACAACGTCGGCGGATCGTTCGAGGTGTTCGTCAACGGCGTACAGCAGCAGGCCGGAATCGACTTCGACCAGGTGGGCAGAACGCTCGTTTTCCGTCACGAGCTGGCGGGCGAAGGGCAGCTCGGGTTCTGGCGCTGGCTCTCACTCTTCTTCGGGGTCGCCGGGACGTATCGGAAGAACGACGCCGTCGACGTCGTCTACGCCGCCGGCGACCGGCGGGTCGTGGCGACGCTCGTGCCCCGGGCCGAGGCCGCCGCCGCGAGCGACCCGCCGTAACGGAGATGGTTGATACGTTCCGCCCAGCTTGGCGAGCGGCGAGATAGCGATCAAGCCTCGCGCCGGCCTGCTGCCGGCGCGCGTTCGTGCGCTGCGTCCGCGGAGCCCCGACTGGGACGGCCTGCTCGCCCGGCGCGTCACGGTGCCCGTCGCGCTCGCGCTGCTCGTCGCGCTCTCGCTGCTCCTGCGCTCGAGGCACCTGCACTCGGGCTTCTGGATCGACGAGGGCATCTCAGTCGGAGTCGCCCATCACCACTGGTCGTCGATCCCACACGTGCTCCGCCAGGACGGCTCGCCTCCCGCCTACTACATGCTGCTCGGGCTCTGGATCCGCGTCTTCGGCGACAGCGAGGCCGCGACGCACGCGCTGTCGCTCGTCTTTGCACTCGCGTGCATCCCGCTCGCCTACGCAGCAGGCAAGAGCGTCTTCGACCGGCGCACGGGGCTCCTGTGCGCGCTGATCGCCGCGGGTACGCCGTACCTCACCTACTACGGCCAGGAGACGCGCATGTACGCGTTCGAGGGCTTCCTCTCCCTCGTCGCCGTGCTCGCCTATGTGAACGGCGTTCTGCGCGAGCGGCGGGCCTGGGCCATGATGCTCGTGCCGACGCTCGCATTGATGGTGTACGCGCATAACTGGGCGCTCTTCTTCTGCCTGGCGCTTGCGGTCGCGACCCTGCTCTACGGACGCGAGCACCTTCGGATGTTCGGGCTCGTCACACTCGGCGTGGCGCTGCTCTATCTCCCGTGGGTGCCGACGGTCCTCTCCCAGGCGAGGCACACCGGTGCACCCTGGTCGACGAGGCCGAGCTTCCACGAGCTCTTCACCGCGTCCGGGACCGTGCTCGGCGGTGACGCGCCCTTGATCGCATTCGTCGTCGTCGCCGCGGCAGGGCTCGCCCAGAGCGCGCGCCGGCTCGAGCGCTCCCTGATCGCGATCGTCGCCGTCACGGTGCTCGCCGCCTGGCTGACGTCGCAGATCTCGCCTGCCTGGACGACGCGGTACTTTGCCGTCATTCTCGGGCCCGGCGTCCTGCTCGCCGGAGCTGCGATCGCGCGCGCCGGACGACTCGGCGCGATCGCGCTCGTCGTCGTTCTCTTTCTCTGGTGGGGCTACTCCGTCAAGGACGACAAGGAGAACGCGCGCCAGATCGCCGCCGGTATCGCACCGCTCCTGCAACCGGGCGAGCTCGTGATCGCAACTCACCCGGAGCAGGTGCCTGTGCTCCGGTACTACCTCGGCGGCGGACTGCGCTGGGCGACGACCCTCGGCCCGGTCGCCGACTCGCAGGTGTTCGACTGGCGCGATGCGGTCGACAGACTGACCGCCGCGCGGCCCCGGCCGACGCTCGACGCGCTCGTCAAGACGGTGCCGCCTGGGCAGGAGTTCGTGGTCGTCGCACCGGTCTTCCGTGACTATCGCGCCTGGAACGCAACCTGGACGCGCCTCGTCTGGCGCACGTCGAAAGCCTGGACGGCGCTGCTCGGCGGCGACGCGCGGTTTCGCCTCGAACGGCACGTCGCCACGGACGAGGTCGCTGTCAAGCACAACTACTTCAAGCCCTTGCAGGCCTTCGTGTATCGACGGCTTCGTTAGGTCGATCATCTAAGGTACGAATGGGTTGCGGCGCGCACCGGCCCGCCTCATGACGACCGAGAATCCCCAGACGACGATCGTCCTTGGCGGCGGCCCCGCGGGCCTGACCGCCGGATACCTGCTCGGCAAGGCCGAGCGAGACGTGCTCGTGCTGGAGGCCGAGAACCAGGTTGGAGGGATCGCAAAGACCGTCGAGGTCGACGGCTACCGGTTCGATCTTGGCGGCCACCGGTTCTTCACCAAGTCAATCGAGGTCGACACGCTCTGGCACGAGGTGCTCGGCGAGGAGTTCCTGCTGCGCCCGCGGATGTCTCGCATCTACTGGAACAACCGGTACCTCGACTACCCGCTTCGAGGCTCCGACGTGATCAGGAAGCTCGGGCCGGTCGAGCTCACGCGCTGCGTGGCTTCGTACCTGCGCGCGGCGGCGCGCCGGAACAAGGTCGACGCCTCACTCGAGGACTGGGTGACGAACCGCTTCGGCCGCCGTCTCTACGAGCTCTTCTTCAAGTCGTACAACGAGAAGGTCTGGGGCGTTCCCGCGGACGAGATCCGCGCCGAGTGGGCTGCACAGCGGATCAAGGGCCTGTCGTTCTTCTCCGCCGCGAAGGCCGCGTTCTTCGGCAACGAGGGCAACAAGGTGAAGAGCCTCATCTCGGAGTTCCACTACCCGCGCTTCGGCCCGGGCCAGATGTGGGACGCGATGACACGCGCGATCGTCGAACAGGGTGGCATGGTCCGGCTCGAAGCACCCGTCGAGCGGCTGGAGATCGTCGGCAACCGAGTCGTCGAGATCGAGGCCGGAGGCGTCTCGTACGCCGTGGACGGTGCGGTCATCTCGTCGCTGCCGCTTCGGAACGTCGTCGAGATGGCGAGCCCGCCTGCGCCGCAGGAGGTGATCGACGCAGCGCGCGGCCTTCGCTACCGCGACTTCCTGACGGTCGCGCTCGTCGTCGATGGCGAGGATCCGTTCCCCGACAACTGGATCTACATCCACGAGCCGGACGTGCGCGTCGGCCGTATTCAGAACTTCCGCTCGTGGTCGCCCTGGATGGTTCCCGACCCGGACAAGTCGTGTGTCGGTCTCGAGTACTTCTGCTTCGCAGGCGACGAGCTCTGGACGATGGACGACGACGCGCTCGTCGATCTCGCTGCGCGTGAGCTCGAGCAGCTTCGCCTCGCACCGCGCGCGAAGGTCGATCGCGGCTTCGCGATCCGCGTGCCGAAGGCGTACCCAATCTACGACGGCGACTATGCCGAGCGGGTGCAGACGATCCGCGCCTGGCTCGATGGGATCGAGAACCTCCAGCAGGTCGGCCGCAACGGCCTGCACCGCTACAACAACTCCGACCACTCGATGCTCACCGCGATGCGTGCTGTCGACAACGTGCTCACCGGAGCGCACCACGACATCTGGGAGGTCAACGCGGAGAGCGTCTACCACGAGACCGACGTGGTCGACGAGCACCCGTACCGCGCAGCACCCGAGACGCCCGAGATGCAGGCGCTCGCCGCATCCCCTGAGTAAGCGCCCTCTTCTTCCCGTCGCGACCGTCGCGGCGACAGCGCTGCTCGTCGGCGTCTCTCTGCAGCTCGTCTGGTGGTCGCCGCTGAACGTCGACGAGGAGTTGACGCTCCGCCTCGCGCAGTTCTCGTTTCGGAACGTGTTCCACATCGTCTCGAGCCAACGCGGCGGCGGGCCGCTGCACTTCTGGCTCGAGCACTTCCTGCAGGGCTGGTGGCCGGGGCTCGCCTCGCTGCGGGTCCCGTCGCTCGTCTTCCTCTGCCTCGCCCTGCCGGCTGTCGCACTCGTCGTGCGCGAGCTGATCGGCGAGGAAGGAGCAGCAGGCGTCGTCCTGCTCGTCTCGGTCTCGCCGATTCCGGTGCTCTACTCGACCTTCGGGCGGCCGCACACGATGCTCTTCGCGTGGCTGATGTGGGGGACCGTGCTTGCCCTCCGAGCCGGCCGCGACGGCAGCCGGCCCTGGTGGATCGCGGCCGGCGCCGTGCTCGGCCTCGGCGTGTTCGTGCATCCGACGGCGCCGCTCTATGCGTTGACGATCTTCGCGGCCGCGGTCGTCTACGTGCCCAGATCGTCGCGCTCCGTGTTGCGCGAGGCGTGGCCGGGTGCGCTCGCGCTGGTGCTCGCATTCGTGCCGTACTACCTGCGCACGCTGCACGTGCTCGGCGACCGGTACGGCGTCGGCACGGCGAAGGCAGGGGGGCGCACGTTCTCGGGCCGCCCGGTCTGGGAGGACGCGCTGCACTTCCTCGCGCCGGGCCGGCACGACGTCAACTACTTCACCGCGCTCGCCACCGTCGGTGTGATCGCGCTCGTCGTGCGCGGCCGCGGCCGCGTGCTCGCATTCTGCGCGATCACGGTCGCGCTACCGGTGCTCTTCTTCTCGATCGTTCCGGCGAATGGCGACTCGGCCCTGTTCTTCGATCGGTACATGATCCCCGCGACACCGGCGTTCCTCGCGCTCGTCGTAGCCGGGTGCCTGGCGATCGGGAGCTGGGCAGGAGGTTTGCGGCTCGTCGTCGTGGGCGTGCTCGTCGCGGGACTGCTCGGGATCGAGCTGCGCTACGTCGATACGCTCCGCGACGGCCAGCGCCGCATCGGTCTCGGCGGGATCGCGCGCGCCGTCGCTGAAGGCCCGCGCGATGCGGTGCTGTTCGGGTCGACCGGCACGAGCGGCGCGTTTTTCTCGTCGTTCGACTACGGGCACCCGGCGAACATCCTCGATCATTACGTCGCGCTTCGGAATCGGACACTCAGCTACGTCGACGACGATTCGTGCGAACGCGCGCTCGCATTTGTTCGCGGGCCGCAGACACCGCGGAGCGGCGTCTGGCTCTTCTACGCGGCAGCGCCCGATCAGCTGCAGGCCGCCCGCCGCGCTCTTGCGCGCGTGCCCGGCGCACACCTCCGCCAGGTCGGAAGCGGCTACTTCATCGTCAGGTCAGGCCGGCCGCAGCCTCCCCGCACGCTGATCCGGCTCGGGCAGTCGATCCGGCTCGCGTGGCGTACCGCCGTGCCTGTGAACCGCCGGGTGAACGAGCTCCTGCAGGCAGACCGGCAGCTCCTGCGCACGCCTCCGGTGTGTCGCTCCTATGGCGAGCTCGGCGATCCGGCGATCTCCCCGCACTGGCCCCCGGCCAAGACGAGCCATCAGTAGAAAAGACGTATGAACGGGCCTCGGTGGGCGGCCGCAACCCGTTCCGGGGATGCCGGTCGGCGGCCGCCGCGACGACACTGCTCGCATGGCCGGAACAGTTCTCGTCGTCGACGATCAGGACGTCGTCCGCGACGTCATCCGCCTCACGCTCGAGAGTGCCGGCTACCACGTGCTCGAGGCGGCGACTCCGAGCGACGCGATTGCGATCGTGCGCGGCAACGCAGGGATCGAGCTGCTCGTCACCGACGTCGTCATGCCCGAGATGGACGCCTTCGAGCTTGCGGACCGGATCACGTGCGAGCTGCCAGGCGTCCGCGTGCTCTACACCTCGGGCTACACGGATGCAGCCGCTGAAGGGCCGTTCATCCAGAAGCCCTTCACGCCGTCGCAGCTGATCGAGAAGGTCAGCGCCGTGCTCGCCGGGCAGCTCTCGTAGACTGAGCTGCTCGCCGCCCTCGGGCGCTAGTTGGTTTAGCCGAGGCCGGCTTCGCGGAGCGGTCGGCGGGCCCAGGCGAAGCTGCGGGCATACCAGCCGTCGACCGGCAGCAGCGTCACGCCGTCGCCGCTCGACTGCACGAACCAGCCGTTTCCGAGGTAAAGCCCGGCGTGGTCGATCTCGCTCGGGGTCGCGGCCGGGCCGCCGGCGCCGAAGAACAGCACGTCTGCCGGTTGCAGTTTCGCAGCGGCGACACGCTGGCCGCGAGGCACCTCGCCGCTCATCTGGTACGTCGTCCGTCCTCCGAGGACGGAGGCGAGCCGTCCTTCGCCGGCGTATGGGGTCAGCTTGACGACGCGCCAGACGAAGCCGGAGCAGTCGAACCCCCCGGCTGCCTTGATGCCGCCGAACGTCTCCGTGGTCGGGCTCGTGCCGCCCCAGACGTAGGGATAGCCGACGTAGGAGACCGCGGTCGTCAGGAGCCGGCGCTGCCAGGGCGTCAGGTCGGGGAGGGTGAACGTGTCGGCGGCCTGGTGCACCGCCTGCAGGGCCGAGTCGTCGAGCTGCAGCACTTGCGCGAACGACCATGCCCCCTCGGCACGCGTCGCAGCCTGCCCGGGCAACAGCTCCAGGTCGTCCTGAGCCGCAGGATGATTGAGGCGCAGCCCGAGCATCCGCGCGACCGCCTCGGTGCCCGTGTTCGCCGGCGGCTCGAGCCCTGCGTGCAGGAGGGTCGCCTGGATCGAGCGTGCCGCGCTCCCGAGGCCGAGATAGCCGACGAGCGCCGCGTCGAGCTGCTTGATCGAGACCGCACGCGCCGGGACGATGGCCCGGTAGAGGGCGCGCGTTATGGGCACGGCCGCTGGGGCCGGCGGCAGCGACGACTTGGCGATCGTCACCGCGACGGGCCCTGAGATGGGCGAGAGGAGCGAGCCAGGCGCATTTGCGACGGTGACCGCCCAGGTTGCGATTGCAAAGCCGCCGCCGGCGAAGCCGACGTTGACGGCCAGCTGGTGGGCGCCGTCGGCCAGGACGTGGGTGTCGAACGGCTCGCCGAAGGGCGTCGCACGCGCGGTGTGCACGCCGAGCCCGTCGACGGCGAAGTCGACGTGGTCGATCTGCCGGCCGGGTGAGTCGACGGTCCAGGTGGGCGCGCCGCCGATCGTGGCATTCGCCGGGATCGTCGAGAGGACCGAGAGGGCGGGAGGTTTGGGTGCGGGGACGGCGGGGAGGTGTTGCAGCGCGTCGGTTGCCTTGATCGCGGCGGCGAGCGCGCCCTGGGTGAGGGCGGCCTGCGGTGCGAAGGTCGACGGGGACGTGCCGAGGACGCCTGCCTGTGTGACGGCGCGGATCTGCGCCGCGGCCCAGTCGTGCCCGCCCGCGCCTGCCACGGCTGCACACGCGGCCGCGACGACACAGGCGGTTGCGATCACACAGGCGGTTGCGATCACACGGGCGAGTGCGGCGGGGGCGGTGGTGCGTTCGAAGCGGCGTCTGGTCATCAGGCGGCGAAGGTAGCTTCGTCGCGCGGTGCCCGCCTCCCCCGAAATGCGTAGGACACGCGCGCCGCGTGGCAACGACCACGACCCGCGCGCGCCCCGCAGCAAGACTCAGTCGCGGCTTACGGCCAGTAGGTGTTGTCCGCGAGGACGAGCGCGCAGCTGATCAATGCCGTGAGGGCAGCGAACGACGGGAAGTACCGCATTTGGGCTGTCTCCTTGAGTTGCGATTGGGAAAGACAGCCCCCGGGGGCAAGGCCGCATTATGTGGGCGCAGTCCTGGGTTGCGCAAGGTGTCCAGTCAACGCGGGTGCCCTGAGTCAACACGGAAAACTGCAGGCAACTACACTCAGGGGATGCCCCGCTCCCTCACGACCCACATCGATTCCCCGGCGCAGCTCGGTCCCCGCCTACGCACGGCGCGCGAGCGTGCTGGGCTGTCTCAGCGCCAGCTCGCCTTTCCCGGTTGCACGGCGGCCTACATCTCTCGGCTCGAAGCGGGCGCTCGCGTCCCGTCGCTCCAGATGGTCAACGAGCTCGCCTCGCGGCTCGGCGTCTCGTCGGCGTGGCTCGCGACTGGTGTCGACGCTCCGTTCGCCGAACCGATGGACCTGCTCGAGGCGGAGGTCGCGCTGCGCATCGGCGACGTCGCCGAAGCAGAGCAGCTGTATCGCGCGCGCTTGCAGCCCGGCGACCCATGCAGGCCGGCGGCGATCGCGGGCCTCGGCCAGATCGCCTTCCGCGCCGGCGACCAGCGCGAGGCGATCCGCCTCTTCGAGGAGGCGTTCGCCATGAACGGGGGCAAGGCACTTGTTGATCCTGGGGCGGTCGATTCACTGGGTCGCGCGTACGCGAACACTGGCTCGCGCGAATCTGCGATCGCCCTCTTCGAATCGGCGGTCGCGGAGTGCAAGGCGGTCGAGGCGCCGGTAGAGCAGTTGCGATTCACGATCCTGCTTGCGAATGCGCTGATCGACAACGGCACGTTTGCGGAGGCCGAGCGTTCGCTCGCCGACGTCATCCAGCTTGCCGAGCGCATGCGCGACCCGATTGCCTCCGCGCGCGTGATGTGGTCGCAGTCGCGGTTGCACAGCGTCCGCGGCGAGGCGCCCCTTGCGGCGCGCTACGCGCGTCGAGCGCTCGACATCCTCGAACGTACCGAGAACACCGTCTATGTCGGGATGGCGTACCACCTGCTCGCGTTCGCGGAGATCGAGTCTGGCGAGGGTGAAAAAGCTCTCGCCCTGCTCGCCAAAGGACGGCAGCTGTTCGGTGACGAGCTCAGCGCTGCCGACGACGCGCGGTTCTCGATCGAAGAGGCGCGCGCGCTCGTGCTCACGAACCAGGTTCAGGAGGCGGCTCGAGCCGGGGCGACGGCTTTCGAGCTCGTCGGCGAGCTCTCGCCGGGTGACCGCGGCGGTGCATACGTCGCGCTTGGGGACGTCTTTCTTGCCGCGGGCAACGGCGACCGGGCCGGCCGGCTCTTCGAAAAAGGGCTCGATTTGCTGATCGAGCACAACAAGCCTCGTGCGCTCGAGGCCGGCCGCCGCTATGCCGATCTCCTCGAGGCCGAAGGCGACACGGCTGGCGCTTTGCGGGTGCTCAGGCGCGTGACCGACGCCGCGTCGTCGATCACGGCCCAGCGCGTCTAAGGCCGGCTGAGCGTCTGAACGCCTAGCCGCGCGGCAGGACGTAGAACGCGATCGCGGCGTACTGGCATGCAGCCGCCGCCACGGTGCACAGGTGGAAGAGCTCGTGGTATCCGAGCACGGCGGGCTTCGGGTCGGGCTTGCGCCGCGCGTAGACGATCGCGCCGACCGTGTAGAAGAACCCTCCGGCGCCGACCAGGATCAGGCCGGTCGCGCCGACTTTTGCGAGCTGCGAGTAGGCGACGACCGCGACCCACCCGAGGGAGAGCCCGATCGCTGCCGAGAGCACCTTCGGCGTACGCGGCCAGAACAGCTTCATCAGGATCGCGATCGCGGCGCCGGTATAGACGATCGTCAGCACCGGGATCGCCCAGCCCTTCGACATCACGAGCAGGCCGAACGGCGTGTAGGTCCCGGCAATCAACAGGTAGATCCCCGCGTGGTCGAGCCGCGCGAGCCACGAGCGCGTCCCCGGTGTCCAGGTCGGGCGGTGGTAGAGCGCGCTCGCCCCGAAGCAGCCGGCGAGGCAGGCCGAGAAGACGATCGCGGAGATCCGCGCCTTTCCGGGGGCTGCGGTGAGGATCAGGGGGATCGAGAGCACGAGGACGGTGTAGAAGCCAACCTCGTGAAAGACCCCGCGCAAGCGCGGCTTGACACGAACCTCCATGGATAGAGCCTACCCAGGCCCGTTCGGCGCTATGCTTCCGCCGCAAGAGAACTTGAGCGAGTGTTGAGATGGTGCCAGCCGCCTTCTTGCCCGTTCACTTAGTTGGCAAGGAGGTGAAGGAATATGGCAACAGGAACCGTCAAGTGGTTCAACTCTGAGAAGGGGTACGGCTTCATCACGCCCGACGAGGGCGGGAAGGACCTCTTCGTGCACTTCAGCGCGATTCAGGGCAGCGGCTACAAGTCGCTGGACGAAGGCGCAAAGGTCGAGTACGAGGCGCAGGAGGGCGAAAAGGGCCCCCAGGCAGCGAACGTCTCGGTCACCGGCTAGTCCGTTCGGTGGAGGTGGCGGGCGAAAGCCCGCCACCTCGTTTTTCAGCTGTCGAAGCACGGAAAGGAGGCAGCCATAGCGCAGAAAGAAGAGAAGGTCGAGATGACCGGCGAGATCGTCGAGGCGCTCCGGAACGGCATGTTCCGGATCCAGCTCGACAACGGTCATGAGACGCTCGGCTACACGGCCGGCAAGATGCGCCGGTTCCGCATCCGGATGAATCCGGGTGACCGTGTTCGCATCGAGCTCTCGGCGTACGACCTGGGCCGCGGACGCATCGTGTACCGCATGCGGCCGGGTGACGAGCGCCCCGAGTAGTTCGAGGGCACCCGCTCAGCGGGCGCTGATGTACTCGGTCAGGTACTGGATCTTGTAGCTCTGCTCGTGTGACTGGGCTCGCACGAGGTCGCCGATCGAGATCATCCCGAGCAGCTCGTCACCCTGGACGACTGGTGCGTGGCGGATCCGGCGAGCCGTCATCAGCGCCATCGCCTCCTCGACCGTCGTCTCCGGGTTGACGGCGATCACGGGCGCGGACATCACCTCGCGCACCTTCGTGTCGCGCGAGGTGCGCCCCTCGACCGCGATCCGGCGCAGGTAGTCGCGCTCCGTGAAGATCCCGGAGATCTGGCCGGCGTGGGCGCCGCTGACGAGGATCGCGCCGACGTTCGCGTCCACCATCGCCTTCACCGCTTCGAAGACGGTTGCTTCGCCGTCGATGCGGATTACGTCGCCGCTCTTTTCCTGGAGGATCTTGCCGACGGTTGCCATGGGCCTAGCTACTGCAGGCTGCCCTTCTTGCCTTCGTTCGCGCGCTTCTCGCTCCGCTTTTCCTTGAGCGTCTTCTGCGGCGCCTTCTTCGCGAGCTTCTTCGGCTTGTCCGAGCCCTTCATCGGGAACGACCTCCTCGGCCAGGTGCGGGTTGCGGACAGACTAAACGATTGAGCGTGCCGCCCACGCTGGCGTAACCTGACCTATGGCCGCTACGGCAGATCGGTTCCGCCCATACGTGCCGCGACTCGCGCTCGAGTGGGTGGCCGCGACTCCTGACTCCCGGGCCCGGACGGTCGATGCTTCCCTGCTCGGCCTGGATATCGCCGGATTTACCGCGCTGTCCGAGAGGCTCACGGCGAGAGGGAAGCTCGGAGCCGAAGAGCTGATCGCGCTGATCAGCCGGTGCTACTCGGGCCTGATCGAGATCGCCGAGCGGTACGGCGGCGACGTGCTGAAGTTTCGTGGCGATGCGCTGCTGCTGCTGTTCGAGGGCGACCGGCATGAAGACCGCGCGGCCCGCGCAGCCCTTGCGATGCAGTTCTACATCGCAGGCGCCGGCACCGGCGAGTCATCGGTCGGCCCCGTCACCCTTGGCATGGCCGGCGGCCTCGTCTCCGGACCGTGTCACTTCTTCCTCGTCGGCGAGCACCAGCGGGAGCTGATCGTCTGCGGCCCGGCCGCGTCGGCCGCGCTGGCGCTCGAGGACGCAGCTGGGTCGGGCGAGATCCTCGTCTCTCCCCGCACAGCCGCTGCGCTCGACGGGCTCGTCGCGGCCGAGCGGAACGTGGCGATTCAGGGCGTTGCGTTCCTGCTCAGGCCGGCGGAGGGTGAGGAGGAACTGCCTCCCCTGCGGGCCGCGGCGGAGGCGCCCGCGGAGCTCGCGCGCCTCGTCCCGCCGCCGCTTCGGGCACCGATCGAGGCCGGTGCGATCGAGGCCGAGCACCGGTACGCGACGGCGGCGTTCGTCAAGTTCAGCGGCGCCGACTCGCTCGTCGAGCGGCTCGACGAAGCGGCGGAGTCGCTCGGAGCCCTTGCGACTGTCGTCTCGTCGATCACCAACGAGCTCGGCATCACCTGGCTCGAGTCGGACATCGACCTCGACGGCGGCAAGCTCTACCTCGTGGCCGGCGCGCCGGCGAGTGGAGGCGACGACGAGGAGCGGATGTTGCGGGCGGTTCGCGCGATCGTCGATGCGCATGTCGGGCCGCCGATCGCTGTCGGCGTCAACCGTGGCCCGGTGCTGGCCGGGCCGATCGGCTCGCCGAGCAGGAGCACGTATGCCGTGATGGGCGACACCGTCAACCTCGCCGCGCGGCTCGCCTCCCGCGCGGAGAAGGGCGAGATCCTCGCGACGGGCGAGGTCCTGCAGCGATCGCGAACGCGCTTCGAGACCACCACGCGGCAGTTCCTGATGAAGGGCAAGTCCAAGCCTGTGACCGGGTACTCGCTTGGCGCGGCGTCCGGCGAAAGCACCGAGGCGACCCGACCGAAGCTCGCGCTCGTCGGTCGCGCGGCCGAGCTCGCCGTGCTGCGGGAAGCTACCGACGCGGCCCGCCTTCGCCAGAGCCGAGCCGTCGAGATCGTCGGCGACGCCGGCGCCGGGAAGTCACGTCTACTCGAAGAGCTGGCGACCGACGTCCTCGGCTTCCAGGTCCTGCGCGCCCAGTGCGAGCCGTACGCCGCCTCGACGCCGTTTGCCCCCTTCAGGAAGCTTCTGCGACCGCTCGTCGGCGTGTTGCCGGAGGAGTCGCCCGAAGCAGCGGGCGACAAGCTCGCAGCCTTCACGCAGTCGGTGATGCCCGATCTCGCCCCGTGGTTGCCGCTCCTAGCCCTGCCGTTCGATGCCGTCGTGTCGCCGACAGCGGCGGTCGACGAGATCGAGCCGACCTTTCGCCGCGACCGGCTCCATGACCTCCTCGAGCAGTTCCTGAGCAGGCTGCTCCTGACGCCGACGGTGTTGCTGATCGAGGACACCCACTGGCTGGACGACGCATCGCAGCTGCTCGTCAAGCGGCTCGTGGTGCCGGGGCCGCGACCGTGGCTCGTTGTCGTGACGCGGCGGCCATCCGGCCCGGAGCTCGTCGGCGTCGCCGGAACCGTGCTGGAACTTCTCCCGCTTCCCGCCGAGGACGCGCGCGCGCTGGCCCTCGCGGCTGCAGGTGACGCCGTTCTCTCGGAGGAGCAGCTCGATGCGGTCACCGATCGCGCAGGGGGAAACCCGTTGTTTGTGCGCGAGCTCGCACTCGCACCGGCCGGGGACGACGCGTTGCCCGAGACCGTCGAGTCGTTGCTGACGACGCGGATCGACACACTCGATCCAGCCGACCGGCTGCTCCTCCGCCATGCGTCGGTGATCGGGCCGGCATTCGATCTCGATCTGCTCGCCGAGATCCTGCCCGACGAGGTCGGTGACCCGGAGCTCTGGACACGCCTCGCCGACTTCGTCGCCTGGGATGACGCGTCGACGCTCCGCTTCAGGCACGACCTCGTGCGCACCGCGGCCTACGACGGGCTCTCGTACGCGCGTCGCCACGAGATTCACTCGCTCGTCGGCACCGCGATCGAGCGGCGTTCGGCCGATCCGGTGGCGTCGGCTGAGATCCTCTCGCTGCATTTCCTCGTCGCCGGCGTCTATGACAAGGCGTGGCGCTACTCGGTGATCGCAGGCGACGACGCGCGCGCGAAGCACGCGAACATCGACGCAACGACGTTCTACGAGCGCGCGCTGGCGGCAGCCGGTGGTCTGAAGCCCCCGGACGACGAGGTTGCGCGTGTCACCGAGGCGCTCGGAGATGTCTGCGAGCTGGCAGCGCACTACGACGAGGCCGACACTGCATATGCGCGGAGCCTCGAGCTCGGCGGCGACCGCGCCCGCCTGCTGCGCAAGCTGGGCGTCGTCAGCGAACGGCGCGGACGCTACGACGAAGCACTCGAGCTGTACGACCTCGCCGCGGCCGATGCCGACCCGGCCGAGACCGTGGCGCTGCAGCTCGGGCGCGCAATCGTCCTCTACCGCCAGGGGCGGATCGACGACAGCGCGCAGTGGGCGGCGCTGGCCGCGGACGGCGCAGAGGCCCTCGACGACCGCGCCGCGCTCGCCGACGCCTACTACGTGCGCGCTGCCGCCGAGGGCGACCGCGGCGGGCCCGCGCACGAGTTTCTCGACCGCGCCCTCCTGATCTTCGAGGAGCTAGGCCTCCTGCACCGTCAGGCGACGGTGCTGAACAACATGGGCGTCCGCGCCTACTACGAAGGCGCCTGGGACGACGCGCTCGCGCTCTACACGCGCTCAGAAGAGGCCGTGCAACGTGCAGGCGACGTTCTCACGGGCGGTCACGCAACGAACAACCGGGCGGAGATCCTGCTCGACCAGGGCCGTCTTGCCGAGGCCGCCGAGCTGTTCGACCGCGCCCTCCGGACGTATCGCGCCGCAAAGTTCCCGATCGGCGAGGCGCTCGTGACGATCAACCTCGGACGCCTCGCAGCCGCCGGCGGACGGTTCGCCGATGCACACCATCACTTCGACGACGCGACGGCACAGTTGTCTCAGCTCGGCTCCGAGAGCTTCCTGATCGAGGCGGATGCCCGCAGGGCCGAGGCGTTTCTGCTCGAGGGGCGGCACGGCGATGCGACTGCGCTTGCGGCGAGCGCACTCGAACGGATGCGCGGCACGGGCGAGATCGGTGTGCGCTCCGCGCTGCTCGAACGGATCCTCGGCCTCGCCGCAGTCCAGGCGCGTCGGCCCGAGGATGCGCCGCCCCATTTCGACGCGAGCATCAAGCTGACGCGGGAGCTCGACGCCCAGTACGAGGTGGCGCGGACACTGCAGGCACAGCTGATGACCGGCTTCGCCGACGACGAGGAGGCGGTCGAGGCGGAGGCGATCCTCGAGCGGCTGGGGGTCGTCTCGCTGCCGGACGTCCCGCTGCCCTAACTGCGCGCGCCGGTTGGCTCAGCTGTTGCCGGTGACCGTGACCGAGCCGCTGATCACGTTGCCGGTGTAGGTGAAGCCGCCGGTGTTGTTCGTGATGCTGACCGAGCCGGAGACCTTGTTGTTCGAGAAGCTGAGCCCGCCGGTGTTGACGGTCAGGCTGACGGAGCCGCTGATCGTGTTGCCGACGCAGCCGCTCGCTGTTCTGCCGATCAGGACGAAGCCGGTCGAGCCCGTGACGCTGACCGAGCTGCTGATCGCGGAACCGCAGATCGTCAGCGCAGCAGGCTTCGTCGCGCTGACCGAGCCGCTGATCGCGGCACCGCTCATCCAGAGCGAGCCGCCGGCCTGAACGGTCACCGAGCCGGAGATCCTGGCACCGGCCGAGATGCAGACCGACGTGCCGCTCGCGACGGTCACCGGTCCTGACTTGCCCGTGATGCACGCCTGCGAAAAGACGACGTTGATCTGGACGCTCTTCGCTTCGGTTGTGTAGTGAACGCTGTCGGTGGGAGTAAACGCCACCGACAAGGTCTGTGCCCCAGGTTGGAGGACCGTGCCTGCGGAGGGGGTGTAGACGAACGTTCCGGGGACGGGCGCGGTCGCGTTCAGCTGGGTCGCGCTCAGCTTGGTGCCGTAGTTGATGGCCGCAGGTGTCGGCCAGGTCAACGTCGGGGTCGCGCGGCCGATCTGGATGTCCTTTGCCACGTGCTGCTGGTTGCCCGCGGCGTCGGCCGCGGTGACGATGACGTGCACGATCCCGACGGCCGAAGTGTTCAGCTGACCGCCGCTCAGCACTGGAGTGCCGTTCTGGGTGGCGCTGCACGACGTGACGCCTGAGCCACGATCGAGGCAGGTGTAGGTGAGCGCTACGTTCGCGCCGAACTGCGCGGCGTCGGGTGTGATCGCGATGTCGGGCGGCGTCGCGTCGATCAGCACGACCGTGGTCGCGCTCGATCCGTCGGACGCATGGGCGACGATCGTGTGGGCCCCGTCCCCGCTCAGCGTCAGGCCGGTCGGCGACCTGTCAGGCCCGCCGTCGACGCTCACGGTTACCGTGGCACCGGTAGCACTGGTCGCGCTGATCGCCACAGGCCCCGTGAACCAAGCACCCGTGCCGTGCGTGCCACTCGGGGTGATCGTGACCGAGCCGGTCTGGACGGGGAGCGCGAGCGCGTCGAAGTAGCGCCCCTTGTTCGAGCTGTAGCCGCAATTGCCGGCTCCGTCGCAGGCTTGCACGAAGTACTGGACGGCCGTCCCTGTGAACGGTGCGCCGCCAGACCACGATCCGGAGGCGGGATCGAACTGCAACTGCACGGCCTTCCAGGTTGCGCTGTTGTCGACGTCGTAGACGACCTGCGCGAACTTGACTGTTCCCACGACGCCCGTTTCGGTCCGGTCACTGAACTTGCCGGTGAAGGCGACAGTGTTGTTGCCGGCCAGGAACGCATCGATCCGGTCGATCGTCGGTTCCACGAAGTCTGTCGACGTCGAGTAGGTGACGCGGCCGCCGATTTGCGTCCACAGGCGCTCGACGCCCTGGTGTGTGGCGGTATCGGTGAAGAACTGCCCGGTCGTCAAGTTCAGGCTCTGCTGCAGCCCGTTTGCATCGCTCAGAGAGACGAGCGTCGGCACCTTCGTCGGCCAGGCCTCTTCGGCGAACTGCGGCTCCGGCTCGGCTGCCGAGGTGTCGACCGTCGGCCGGACGTTGTCGGGATTGAAGGGCGCGTGATCCTCGCTCGTGAGGCTGTCGATCACGACACCGTGCGCGGTCAGGCCCGCGCGGGTCGCGGGCAGCGAGACGTAGGGCTGAAGCGGCCGGTAGTTCGGCGCCTGCATTTGCCCTGCGTTCGTGTAGTACTGGCCGTGGGCGCCCATCTGCTGGGCGCTGAAGGCGGGAACGACACTGAATGGCGCGGCCTGTGCGGTCGTGTTCGGCAGTGTCCCGAGCGTCGTCTGGGACGGGCTCGTCGAACTCGTCGAGCCGAGCACCGGATCCGGAGACACCGGGGCGAGAGCAGCGGCAGCAAGTGCGATCGGCGCTGTGCCGACGCCGTACATCGGCAAGCCGTAGAACTCCGCCTCGGAGAGGGTCTTCTCGTCGTAGGAGCTGAACGCGGTCCGCGAGAGGTAGTAGTCACGCTTCGCCTGCGCCAGTGCCTCGCCGATCGAGAGGCTGCCGTCGAGATGGCCCGCGAGCGCGGCCATCAGCTCTTCCGAGAAGGCGACGCTGTCGGTGTTGCCGAGGCCGAAGCCGGTATTGCCGACGAAGCCGGTGCCGGTGCCTGCGAAATAATCGGCCCAGTCGAGCTTGTCCGGAGCGGTCGACCCGACGATCGCATCGGTCGTCTGGAAGCCGGCATGGCAGCCCATCGTGAAGAAGATGCCGCCGGAAAGAGCGCGTGTGCCGGTCAGGTCGGCCGTCGTCAGGAGGTTCGCCTGGTCGCCGTTCGCAGCGAGCGCCTGATGGTTGTCGTAGTGCCCGTTCCAGTCGTTGATCGCTGCTGGGCCGCCGGTCGGGAAGGCTGCAGCCAGCAAGTTCGCCTTCGACCACGTGTTGCTGATCAGCGTCCGGGTGGACGATGTGCCGAGGATCGAGGCGAGGCGGCTCTGGACGAGCTGGCTGCCGTCGGTGACGAAGTCGTAGCCGGATGTGAAGGCGGTCGAGCTGCGCAGCGTGCCCCGCGCGGTCTCGAAGCGGCTGACGGCGCTGGCGATCTGGTCCGGCCGCTCGACGAGCCTGCCGCCGATCAGGTCGGGAATGAAGAGCTGCCGCCCGCTCGCCGGGATCGGCCGCGTGTCGAGGTACGGGTTGTCCGTCAGCAGATCGCTGTTGGCGAGCGCGCCGTAGTACTCGTTCTGCCCGAACTGGCCGGCGAACCCGTTCTCGTTGGCGATCCGCGAGAGATCCGGGATGCGGAAGAACGGGATCTGGTCGTCGCCGCCGGCGAAGACCACGTACTTGACGGTGGGGCGCGCGGCCTTGATCTGGTTGATCTGGTTCGCGATCGTGTTGGCAACCGCGTTCGCGGCGCCGACATTGCACGGGTTCGCATCCCACGCGGTGTACTGCGACTGAGCGAGCCCCTCGACCGGGATGACGGCGCCGCTGACGCCGAGCGTCGAGTCGCCGGCGAGGCTCGTCAAGGCCGTCACGACACTCGTCTCGGCCGTCGAGCCGTAGGTGTCGCCGATCCGCTTCTCGTCGACGAGGATCACGGTGTTCAGGTTGGCCGGCAAGGACGAGGTCGCGGGGACGGTTCCGGCTCTGCCCTGCCCGGCGAACGGGAACGTGCGCGCCGGACAGCTCACCTGTGGTGGTGCCTGGGCGGTCACACGCAGCGTGTACGGCTGCGGGCTGGACGCGCCGTTGTAGCCAAATACGGCGATGTAGGCGAACCCGGCACCACCGGGCGAGACCATGCCGACATCCTCGTCGTCGGTGCCGCGGTTCGCGGACACCTGCACTGCCGGGATCCCGGGGTCGGGAACGTCCTGCAGCGCGGTCGGCGTCAGCTGCGGGTTGAGGCCGCCTTGCAGGTTGATCGACTGGTCGGCGACGGTGCCGTCCTGGAGCGGCAGGCCGCTCGTCGCGCCCGTGCGAACGGTGATCGTCGTACTCGAGTAGAGCGCGAGATCGAAATCGGCCGCGAGGTTCGTCAGGTGCACCTGCAGCCGCGTGCCTGCCGCAGGCAGCGGGATCTTGTAGTAGTCGACGGCTCCGCCGCTTGCGATTGCGGACATCTCCACGTTCGTCCCGGGCGTGATCGTCGGGGCGGTCGCGGTCGAGTCGCTCGAGGTAAAGCTGTCGGTCACCCCGAACGACGCGACGTGGGTATCGGTCAAACCGCCGGCCGAGACTTTTGCGGTCGCCTGTGTCGTCCCGACGTCGGTGCCCGAGCTCGCCCGGAAGTCGACGACGTAGTGGGTGCCGAGCGTCGCCGGAGCGACGGTCCAGGTCAGCGTGTTCGTGTTCCCGTTGATCGCGGGATCTGCGAAGGGCGTCGTCGTCTCGTTGACGGTCAAGGTCGCCGAGCCCGGCTTGTAGTCGAAGCCAGGCGGCAGCGTGACCGTCAGCGTCGCGGGTGCCTGCCCCTGTCCAGAGAGCGTGAAGCCGGCGCTCATCGGCAGCGTCGGCCTCGCCGGGTCGAACGCCGAGAGCAGGCGCGGCGAGAGCGTCTCCCAGGGGACGTCGGAGCGCTTGATCAAGAGCCCGATCAGGTCGCCGAGGGTGACGTTCGTGCCTGTGAGGCTCCGCTCGAGATCGCCGATCGTCAACGTCCCGTAGAAGTGCAGGTCGCCGAGCGTCGCCCCGGGCTTGATCGCGCCGCCGAGGGCCGCGTCTCCGAGCGTCTTCGTCAGGCAGTCCGGGAGAATCGTGCAGTCGACGACTGTGTCGCGAGTCGCTGCCGGGAGCCCGTTGATCGGCAGCGTGCCGAGCGGCAGGCCGTTGATCGGCAGCCCGTTGATCGGCAGGCCGTTGATCGGCGAGGCCGAGAGGTCGAGGCCGTTGATCGGCAGCCCGTTGATCGGCGAAGCCGAAAGGTCGAGGCCGTTGATCGGGAGGCCGTTGATCGGCAGGCCGTTGATCGGCGCGCCCGAGAGCGCGAGCCCGAAGAGGCTCTGGCGGCCGATGTCGGCCGTTGTGCACTGGGTCGGGTTGGTCGCGACGCTTCGGCACCACACCTGCAACT
>JBBQQI010000027.1:0-29639 GCA_038216085.1 Gaiellales bacterium
GCGTGATGTCGATCAGCTGCGTGTGGCGCTCGGTGGTGACTGTCAGCTCCCGCATGGGCGCGTATCCTAGGCAGCCGTGTCACACCAGGCGCCGACGAACAGTCCTGCCACCCCCCGCGAGGTCGACGCGTTCCGCGACCGCGCGGACCGCTTCATCGCCGACCTCGACGAGGAGTACTACCTCCACTTCGCAGGGCTGAAGGAGACGCTCGACGTCGAGCAGGTCTACGAGCGCTACGAGGAGCTGACCCGCCTCGAGACGGCGCAGCACATGCAGGGCGCACCTGTTGAGCTCTGGCGGTTCGCCTGCGAGGGGTTCCTGGGGAACTTGACGCGCTCTCATCAGGCGCGGCTTGCGCAGGCCGAGGCCGAGCTCGAGGCCACCGTCGACGGCGCGACGGTGCCCTACCGGATGCTCCGCGTCGCGATGTCGAACGAGGACGACCGCGACGCCCGGCAGCGACTGGAGGAGGCGCGAGTCCGGCTGCTCGACGAGCACCTGAATCCGGTCTACCTCGACGCGGCGCAGATCGACCGCGAGGCCGTGCACCGCCTCGATTCGCCCAACTACTACGAGCTGTACAAGAACTTTGGCTTCCGCCTGGACGAGCTCGGCGAGGAGTGCCGCGCGCTGCTCGACGAATCCGAGAAGCTCTGGGAGCGCGAGGGCGACAAGCTCTTCCGCTCGCGGCTCGGCCTCGGGCTCTCCGACGCCCGCGCCTGGGACGTCGTCCGTCTGTTCCGCGCGACAGAGCTCGACGAGCTTTACCCGCAGGATCGCATGCTGCCGGCGCTCGAGGCGACCCTCACCGACCTCGGCGTTGACCTGCGCTCCCAGGAGAACGTCCACCTCGACCTCGAGGCCCGCCCGTCGAAGACGCCGCGCGCGTTCTGTGCGCCGATCGAGGTTCCCGGGAAGGTGATGCTCGTGATCCAGCCGATCGGCGGCAAGGACGACTGGGAAGCGCTCTTCCACGAGGCCGGCCACACCGAGCACTACGCGCACACGAGCGCGAGTCTCCCGACCGAGGATCGCCGCCTCGGCGACATGGCTGTCACCGAGGGCTGGGCAATGCTGATGCAGCACCTCGTGACCGAGCCGGCGTGGCTGAATCGCCGCCTCGACGTGCCGCGGCCCGCCGACCTCGCCTACGACGGCGCGGTCTCGCTCCTCTACTTCGTGCGCCGTTACGCGGCCAAGCTGCTCTACGAGCTCGAGTTCTTCCAGGCCGACGACATCGCCTCGATGCGCAGCCGCTACTTCGAGCTCCTGACCGACGCACTGAAGATCCCTGTCAACCCCGAAAGCTACCTCGACGACATCGACGGCAGCTTCTACGTCACCGGCTACCTGCGCTCGTGGGCCTTCGAGGCGCAGCTGCGCGAGTACCTGCGTTCCGAGCTCGGCAACGACTGGTTCTCCAAGCGCGACGCGGGCGGCTTGCTGCGGGAGCTGTGGTCGCTCGGCCAGGGCCCGACTGCAGACGCACTCCTGAAGGACGTCACCGGGGCGAAGCTCGAGATGGCTTCCGTGGCCGAGCGCATCCGCGAGGGGTTAGGCAGCTAGCGTACGATCGAACGGTGCCGCAGGACGACGATGGGCTGCTCGTTGCAATGGCGCGAGGCGACGAGCACGCGCTCGCCACGCTCTATGACCGCTTCGGCGGCGTCGCCTACGGCGTCGCCTTACGCATTCTGCGAGACGCGTCGCTCGCCCAGGACGCCGTGCAGGATGCGTTCCTCGCGGCCTGGCGCACGGCCGCGTCGTTCGATCCCGCACGCGGCTCGGCCTCGACCTGGCTGCTGACGCTCGTCCACCGGCGGGCCGTCGATGTTGTCCGCCGCGAGCACCGGCGCCGCGCCGAACCGCTCGACGACGCCCCGATCGCGTCCGGCGATTCGACCGATGAAGCTGTGGAGATCCGTGAACAGCGCCGGGCGGTGCAAAAGGCGCTCGCGCAACTGCCTCCAGAGCAGCGCGAGGCCCTCGAGCTCGCCTACTACGGCGGCCTGTCGCAGGCGGAGCTCGCCGAGCGGCTCGGTGTGCCGCTCGGGACGATCAAAAGCCGGATGTTCACGGCGCTCGCAAAGCTCCGCGACCTGCTCGGGGAGCACCAGCCGGCCTGGCCATGATCCCGCTGTTCGACAACATCCCGACCCGCCGCCCGGCTCTCGTCACCTACGGCTTGATCGCAGCGAACTTCGCGGTTTGGTTCTGGGAGCTCGGGTCACGCGCCTCGCGCATCGACCACTACGCCTTCTACCCGTGCGCGGTCAGCGGCCCCTGCGTCAGCGCCGCGCGAGACCACATCGCGTGGCCGGAGGGAATCGCCTCCGGGATGTTCCTGCACGCAAGCTGGCTCCACATCCTCGGCAACATGCTCTTCCTCTGGATCTTCGGCAACAACGTCGAGGACGTGATGGGGCGGCTGGGCTTCCTCGTCTTCTACCTGGCCTCCGGTGTCGCGGCGGCATTCGCGCAGACCTGGGTGACGATCCACTACGCCGGGGTCGGCGCAGCCAGCATCCCGACAGTCGGGGCAAGCGGTGCGATCGCCGGTGTGCTCGGCGCCTACCTGATCCTCCTGCCGCATGCGCGCGTCCTGACGCTGCTCTTCGGCTTCCTCCCACTTCCGATCTCGGCGTTCTTCTTCCTCGGGTTCTGGTTCCTGTTCCAACTGTGGCAGAGCGGTTTCTCGATGACGCACCCGGACAGCGGCGGCGGGGTCGCATTCGCGGCGCACGTCGGCGGATTCGCCTTCGGGGCGATCACCGTGAAGCTCTTCCAGCGGCGGGCGCCCCTGCCCGCCCGCGGCCGAAGGTCGCGATGAGCTTCGACGACCATGTCGCCGCCGCGCTGGACGAGCTCCCGCCCGAGCTTGCGGTGGCGCTGAAGAACATCGCGGTCGTCGTCGAGGAGGAGCATCCAGGCGACCCCGACCTCTTCGGCCTCTGGCAGGCAGATGAGTACATGCCGGACAAGATCACGATCTTCCGCCGCCCGCTCACGAGGGCGTTTCCCGACCCCCGGGAGCTCGAGGCGGAGATCCGAATCACCGTTCTCCACGAGCTCGCGCACGCCTTCGGCATCGACGAAGACCGGCTCGAGGAGCTCGGTTACGGCTGACCCGATCCGGCCGGAATAGGCCGACATTGTCCAGCGTTTTTACGGGTATGCGAACGCTGAACGAGATCAAACAAGAGATCGACACCCTGTCCGAACGTCGAATCGACGTCATGCGTGCGCTGTCCCAGGGGTTCGACGCGACCCTCGCTGCAGAGCACAAGGCTCTCGAAGAGGACATCGCGCAGCTCTGGGATGAGCAGCGCAACGCGCGCGCCATGCTCCGCTTCGGCGACCGTGACGTGATCATCCAGAGGGCGCGGCAAGAAGAGCGCCTCTCGCGCGCGGCCTAAACGGCTCGCATCCTCACGCACTCGGAGCGTCCCGCAAGGGGCGCTTCGTGGTTTCGGGAACTACACCTTTCCGGGGCTACACTTGCCGTGTTCGGGGCGTTAGCTCAGCTGGGAGAGCGCCGCCTTTGCAAGGCGGAGGTCATCGGTTCGATCCCGATACGCTCCATCCCCCGAGCGGGCGTGCGTCCCACAGTGCGACGGCGACCGCGGCCAGCGAGGCGAGAACGAGGAACGCAACGCCGAAGATGCGAGGAGCGTGCAACTCCGACGCGACCGTCTTCGGCCACCTGGCGTAGGTCTCGCCGTACCAGGTCAGCGCGTGCCTCGTCGAGAGCGCGACGGAGGCGGCGGCGAGCAGCGCCACGAGCCGTGGCCGGACCGCGAACGCGAGCGGGAAGCCAAACAACAGAAACGGGATCGCCGGTGTGAAGAAGCGCGGCCCGGGCGAGATGCCCCCGGACGGGAAGAAATACCCTGCCTCGAGCGCCAGGTAGAGCACGACGACCGCGGCAGCGAGGCCCGCCTCGGCTCGCAGGCCGCGCCGCCAGAGGAGCACCAGCCCGACCGCCGCGGCGGCGAGCACAGGCGATGAGGTCAGCAGGCCCGGATCGCCGGCGACCGTCTGCTCGAGGCTGTGGAAGTGCGGCCACCCGATCCCGAAGAAGCCGTGCGCCTGCTCGTCGGCAAACGCGCCGACCTTGTAGCTGTAGGAGAGGCGGAGCGGGGAGCCGAACGCAACCGTGTCGTAGATGCCGAGGATCGCCGCCGCAGGCAGTCCGCCGAGCGCGTACGCGGCCGCTCCGGTCCAGTCGCGCCGAAGCAGCACGTAGGCACCGAGCGCCGCAGCGAGCAGCGCCGCCTCGTAGTCCATCAGCACCGCGCCGCCGGCCAGTGCGCCCGCCGCCGCGTAGCGCAGATGGTTGCGGCCGCGCGCGAGGAGGATGAACGCTGCGAAGCCGAGACACGCCGCGGCCACGTGCGCGAAGAGCACCGAGGAGAGCGCTGCCATCATCGTGCCGATCGACGCCGTGACGGCAGCCGCTGCGCCGGTGCGCGGCGCGAGGCCTTCGGCGGTCCTCCCGATCAGCCACGCGAGCAGCAGCAGAAACGACCCGACCGTGACGAGGCGCACGAAGAAGAGCTTCGGAGCCGACTCCCAGATCAGCCGCGCACGCGGTCGCCCCGTGACCCGCTCGCCCGCGCGCACGACCGCGACGGCAGGGAGTGCGATCAGCGACAGCCCCGGCGCCTTGTCCGTATAGAGGTGCCGGCCCTTCCGGGCCCGATCGAGCGGCGTCCCGTAGCGCTCGATCGTCACGTCGCCGTGCTCGGCGATCGCCTGAGTCAGCGAGAGCCTCGTCTGATCCTGCGTGTTCCTGAACTGGACGATCGTCAGCGCCGACAGGCCGATCAGCAGCATCACGAGCCGTTCGCGCGCAAACGGCTCAAACGGGAGCCTGACAGGTCGCTGCTCCACCTGGAGTGACCTTACTGCGCGAGCGCTGCGAACCGTTCCGCCACCCGGGCCGAACCATGTGACCTACGTCCTGCAGGATCAAAGCAAAGGAGCACTATGCCCGGCTTCATCGGCCTTCCCGAAATTCTCCTGCTCGGCCTCGTCGCACTGATCCTGTTCGGTCCGAAGCGGCTGCCGGAGATGGGTCGCGGCCTCGGTAAGGGCCTGCGCGAGTTCAAGGACTCGGTCACCGGCTCCGACGACAAGCCGGCGAACGACCTGACGATCACGAGCGACATGACGGCGCACGAGGTTCACGAGCCCGAGACGATCAAGGTCGCTTAGTGGCGCGCCTGCCCCGGCGGCTCGGGCACGGCCAGGAGGCCGTGCTGACCGATCACCTCGAGGAGCTCCGCTCCCGCATCTTTGTCGCGGGCGGAGCTCTGCTCGCAGGGACGATCGTGGGCTACATCTTCCACTCGCGCATCCTGCGGCTGCTGATCGACGCGCTGCCGACGAACCACCGCCAGCTGCTGACGTTCGGCGTCGCAGAGCCGTTCACGACCTCGCTCAAGGTGAGCATCGTCGCCGGCTTCCTGCTTGCCCTGCCGATCCTGCTCTGGCAGCTCTGGGCGTTTCTCGCGCCCGCGCTCGATCCGAAGACGCAGCGCGGCATCGCAGGCTTCGTGATCTTCGCCGGTGTGCTGCTCGTCGCCGGGGTCATCTTCGGCGACAGAGTTGCACTCCCGGCGGCACTGAAGTTCCTGACGAACTACGACAACTCACTCTACAACATCAAGCTGCGCGCGGCCGATTACATCTCGTTCGCGGTGCTCGTGCTCGCAGCCTGCGGCGCCGTCTTCGAGCTGCCGATCGCGGTGCTCGGGCTCGTGCGCGTCGGTGCGCTGACGTCGGCCAAGCTCCGACGCAATCGCCGGATGGGCTACCTGATCGTCACCGTGATCGGCGTCGCACTCCCCGGAATCGATCCGATCACGACCGTCGTCGAGACGATTCCGCTCGCGATTCTTTTCGAGGCGTCGATCTGGCTCTCGGTGCTGTTCGAGAAGCGCTGGCACCCGACGCGCGTAGCCGCGAACCCCGCCTAACGAGACGCGGCCGCCGGAACCACGTAGATCGGCCCCAAAAACAGGCCTCAAGGACGGTGCCTGGCACCGGTTTTGGGGCCTGCGAAAACCCGTGTCGGAAGTGTGACTTCTTGTCCACAGGGTTCCGGTTTGCCTGTATTCATGCGATGCTCGTCGTCCAGCGGGTGGGATGCCCGCCGCGTGCCGAGGGTGGCCTCGAGTACGGCACCTGTACGGATCGGACCTGACCCGCGCCTGGCACGGGCGGCCGCCGCTTGGGCGTTGACGCGGGAGCCGCAGGCGGAGTAGCGTCGCCCCGGACAGTTTTGTCCGGGGAGAAAAGGGGGTATCCGCAATGCCCATCGTCATTCGCGTTGCCGCACTCGCAGCACTCGTGCTTGCGTTCCCGGCGGCCGCTTTCGCGGGAACATCGGCCGGCCAGCCGTTTCCGTCGAACCTCGACGCCGTGGCCGACTCGAGCCAGATCACCGGCCTGCGAGTCAACCTGCCGCAGCCAAACTGCACCGCTGACCCGGTGGATTGCGCGGACATCGCCGTCCTCGACTCACTCGACGGCTTCAACATCCAGCCGCGGATCTCGATCCCGTTCGACGGCCCGATCGACACCTCCACCGTCTCGAGCTCGACGATCTTCCTCGTCGGCCCGGGGGGGCACGTGGTCGGCATCAACCAGGCTGTGTGGGAGCCAATCACGAAGACGCTGCACGTCGAAAGCAACGAGCAGCTCGCCGAGGACTCGACCTATCTGCTCATCGTCACGCGTGGGCTGCACGCCGCCAACGGCTCACCGCTCGACGCCACGAGGTTCCGCCATGACCTGAACTTCGGCCGGACGAAGGATCCTGCCACCAAGGCCTACCGCAAGGCGCTGCTGGACGCACTGCCGTCGGCCTTCCTCGGCGGCGTCGGCCCGGATGACATCGCGGCCGCGAGCCTCTTCACGACTCAGAGCATCACCGCGGACTTGAAGAAGATCCGCGACCAGATTCGCTCGGCGCCTGCGCCGAGGCCGAACTTCAACCTCGCGACCGACGGCTCGCGGACGGTGTTCGCGAACACGCCCGGCCTGGCGATCACCTTCAACCGGCAGAACAGCATCGCCGGGCCGCTGACCGCATCGGATCTGCCCGTCGTTGCGCTGCAGTTCCTCCCGACGAACTTCCCGGGTGCGGTCGGCCAGATCGGCTACGGCACCTACACCTCACCGAACTACGAGAACGCCTCGCAGGTGATCCCAGCGACGGGAACCAAGACGGGCGTTCCGGCGGTGCAGCGGCAGGAGACGATCGAGTTCACGCTCTTCGTCCCGGCCGGCTCTGCGCCCGCAGGCGGCTGGCCCGTGACAGTCTTCGGCCACGGATTCACCGACTCGATGAACGGCGCACCGTGGGCGGTCGCCTCCTCGCTCGCACACGCGGGCATTGCGACGATCGCGATCAACGTCGTCGGCCACGGCGGCGGGGCCAGCGGCAACTACGTCGTCACCCGGCCGGCGACACCGGCAGTGACGCTGCCCGCACTCGGCCGCGGCATCGACCAGGACCATAACGGCACGATCGACAACCTCACCGAGGGCGTCAACGCCGCGAACGGCTCGATCGTCGCGAGCCGTGACGGACTCCGGCAGACCGTGATCGACCTGGTTCAGCTCGTGCACGTCCTGCAGAGCGGCGTCGACGTGAACGGTGACGGAACGAACGACCTGAGCACCTCGCGGATCTACTACTCGGGCCAGTCGTTCGGCGGCATCTACGGCGTCGAGCTGCTCGGGCTGGAATCGACGATCCACGCGGGCGTGCCGAACGTCGCGGGCGGTCCGATCGTCGAGATCGCACGGCTCTCACCGAGCTTCCGGGTGCTCGTCGGGCTGGCGCTGATCCAGCACGGCCTCTACAACGGCACTCCGGTAAACGGCATCAGCTTCATCGAGAACATGCCGTTGCGCGATCAACCGCTCGTCGTCGACAACGTCCCCGGCGCCGAGGCGATCCAGACCTATCTCGACGATGCAGAGTGGGCACAGCAGTCCGGCAACCCGGAGGGCTGGGCGCCGCACATCTCGGTGCCGACGATCTACCAGTTCGCGCGCAGTGACCAGACCGTGCCGAACCCGACGTCGACCCGGGTGATCCGGGCGGGCAACCTCGGCGCCCGCGCGACGCTGTTCCGCAACGACTTCGCGAACCGGGATTTCGGGACGAGCAAGAACCCGCATACGTTCCTGACGAACATCACCGGCCCGGGAACGAAGTTCGCGATGCAAGCGCAGAACCAGATCGCGACCTTCTTCGCCTCGGACGGAGCAACGACTATCGACCCGGACGACGCCGGCATCTACTTCGAGACGCCGACGTCGATGCTCCCCGAGGATCTGGCGTTCATCCCATAGGACACCCCAGCCCGCATAGCCCCTGAAGCATAGTTAGCCTGGTTAACGGTTCCTGGTAGCTTGCGGAGGTGAGCAGGCGTTCTCTCTCCGTCGATCCTCCGGACCTGAGTCTCTGGCCGACGGCGAAGGGGCTTGCCGGGCTGTGGCGCGAGCAAAAGCGGCTCGTGCTGCTCGGCCTGGCGTGCGCGTTCGTCTACAGCGGGCTCTCGCTGGCGATCCCGATCGTCGTCAGGCACGCGATCGACAAGTCGATCGCGCCGACGAACGGCCACCGCGCGGCGCTCTGGCCCTACCTGGTGATCGTCGTGATTCTCGCGTTCGTCCGCTTCGTGATCAACTTCATGCGCCGCTACGCGACTGCGCGCACCGGGATCCGCGTCGAGGCGCGCATGCGCGAGCTGCTGTACCAGGCCTACCTGCGCTATCCGCGGGCGTTCTACGACCGGCACGCCACCGGCCAGGTCGTCTCGCGGGCCACGAACGACCTCTACCCCGTCCGCTACTTCATCGGCTGGGGCATGACACAGGGGATCCAGTCGCTGATGATGATCGGCGGAATCGCAGTCGTCCTGTTCCTCGTCAACGTGAAGCTCGCGGCGATCGCGCTGATCGCCATGCCCGCCGTGTTCTTGCTCGCGTTCTCGTTCGCGCGCAGGGTGATGCCGATCTCGCGCGAGGTGCAGCAGCTGAAGGCCGACGTGACCGAGGCCGCCGACGAAGCAGTCGTCGGCATCGAGATGGTGCAGGCGTTCGGGCGCGAGGACGACGTCCAGGATCGCTTCGCCGCCAAGGCCGAGGCCGTGCGCGACGGCGTCCTGCGCCAGGCGCGCGTCGAGGCAGCATTCCTCCCCGGCCTGCTGTTCCTCCCGACGCTCTCGATCGGCGCCGTCGTTCTCTTCGGCGGCCACGACGTGATCGGCGGGACGCTCACCTACGGCGAGTTCTTCCTCTTCTACCAACTGCTGCTCCAGCTCGTCTGGCCGCTCGAGGCGCTCGGCTGGATCCTCTCGCTCGCACAGCGTGCGACGGCCTCAGCGTCGCGCAGCTTCGCGTGGCTGCAGGGAATCGAGACCGTCCCGGAGCCAACGCACCCGACGACCCTGCCCGCGACTCCGCTCTCGGTGCGCTTCGAGGGCGTGCATTTCTCCTACGGCACGGGCTCCGAGGTGCTCTCCGGCATCGACCTCGCGATCGAGCCGGGCGAGGTGATCGCGATCTGCGGCCCGACCGGCTCCGGCAAGACGTCGCTGCTCAACCTGCTGCCGCGCTTCTACGACCCGACTGACGGCCGCGTCCTCGTCGGTGGCGTCGACGTGCGCGACCTGGTGCTCGAGGAGCTGCGGAGCGCGGTCGCGATCGTGACGCAGCGGCCGATCCTCTTCTCGATCCCGTTGCGTGACAACCTGACGGCCGCCCGGCCCGACGCGCCGTGGGATGAGGTCGTCGCCGCGTGCGAGGCCGCGGGCGTCGCGCAGTTCGCCGCAGAGCTCTCCGACGGCTACGACACGCTGATCGGCGAGCGCGGCGTCAACCTCTCCGGTGGACAGCGCCAGCGCGTCGCGCTTGCGCGCGCGCTCGTCGCGGGCGCCAGAGTCGTGGTGCTCGACGATCCGATGTCCGCCGTCGATACGCAGACCGAACGGCACCTCGTCGAGAACCTCCGCCCCGCCCTCGCCGGGCGAACCGTTCTGATCGCGACCCAGCGGCTCTCGACCGTCGAAGTCGCAGACCGTGCAGTCGTCGTCGACGACGGCGTGATCGTCGAGGCCGGCACCCCCGGGGAGCTCCTGCTCGCAGGCGGGCTCTTCGCATCGCTCTTCGGGGAGGAAGTCAGTGCAACAGCATAAGCCACGGCGCACCGGCCTCTCGCGCCTCAGCCGCTACCTCGTCGGCCACCGGCTGCGCGTCACCGTCCTCGCACTGATCGGTATCTGCTCGGCGGCCGCGCCGGTGACGGCGCTCCTGATCGTTCAGGACGCGATCGACAACGGGATGCGCGCACACGATCGCGGACGCCTCGGGCGCGACGTGATCGTCTACCTCGTGATCAACGCGCTCGCATGGGTGCTGCAGACGACGCTCGTCCGTGGCCTCGCGGGCGTCGGCCAGAGTGTCGTGCTCGGGCTGCGCCGCGATCTCTTCAACCACCTGACGACGCTGTCCCTTCGCTACTTCTCTCAGCAGAAGGCGGGCTGGATCATCTCCCGCCTGACCTCCGACGTCGACGCGCTCTCCGACGTGCTCTCGCAGGGCCTGACGACGCTCGTCGTCAACACGCTGACGCTGCTCGCCGCGATCGTCGGCCTCTTCATCCTCGACTGGCGGCTCGGCCTCGTCGCGCTCGTGATCCTCCCGCCCACGCTGATCCTCACCCGCTGGTTCCAGGTCCGGTCGCACGCCGCGTTCCTGCGCGTGCGCGAGACGATCTCGTCGATGACCGCGCAGATCGCGGAGTCGGTCTCCGGGATGGCCGTGATCCAGGCGTTCAACCGCGAGCGCGCGTTCCTCGCTGACTTCGACGCAGCGAATGACGCGAACCGGAGGACGAACACGCATGCGCAGTACCTGAACTCGCTTTTCTTCCCGGGGGTCGAGTTGCTCGGCGTCGTCGCGATGGCCTCGGTGCTGTGGGTCGGCGGCCAGATGCTCTCGCACGGCTCGCTGACGATCGGCACGCTCGTCTCGTCGGTGTTCTTGCTGAACCTCGTCTTTCAGCCGCTGCAGGAACTCTCTGACCTCTACGGGCAGGTGCAGTCGGCGGGCGCGGCGATGGAGTAGATCACGATCGTCCTCGACGAGCAGCCGGAGATCCGCGACGAGCCCACGTCAATGCCTGCGCCGCGCATCGAGGGCGACCTGCGGCTCGACCGCGTCACGTTCGCCTACGGGCGCGAGCCGGTCCTGCACGCGATCGAGATCCACGTGCCGCCCGGCGGCTGCCTTGCGCTCGTCGGCGAGTCCGGCGGCGGCAAGTCGACGACGGCGAAGCTCGTCGGGCGCTTCTACGACCCCGACGACGGCGCCATCCGCATCGACGGCCGTGACCTCCGCGAGCTCGAGCTGCGCTCCTACCGTCGCCAGCTCGGCGTCGTGCTCCAGGATCCGTTCCTCTTCGCGGGCACGATCGCCGACAACATTCGTTTCGCGCGACCGGAAGCTACTGACGCCGAGGTCGAGGACGTCGCGCACGCGGTCGGCGTCGACCGCATCGCGCGCCGCTTCGATGGCGGGTTGCTGCACGCGGTGCGCGAGGGCGGCGCCGGCCTGTCCGCCGGAGAGCGGCAGCTGATCTCGATCGCCCGCGCCCTGCTCGCCGATCCGCGCATCCTGATCCTCGACGAGGCGACGTCGAACATCGACCGGCCGACAGAGATCCTGATCGAGCGCGCACTCGACCGGCTGCTCCGCGGCCGCACGTCGATCATCATCGCCCACCGTCTCGCCACCGTCCGCCGCGCCGACGAGATCCTCGTCATGGAGCATGGCCGCATCTCCCAGCGCGGACGCTTCGAGGAGCTGCTCGCCCTCGACGGGCCGTTCCGCCGCCTTGCCTCCGAACTGAAAGGCGCTCAGCTACAGGCCGGCGGGGCCTTGCAGGACGCAGTCGAGCCGGTGACCGGCAGCCGCGCAAGAAGCTCGGCGAGCGTCGCGAGCTCCGAGCCCGAGTAGCGCCCCGTGAAGAGCTCGTCGATCCCGCGCAGGTGCGTCACGGCAGCGACGCTGAGCTTCTCGGCGCCTTCGTCCGTCAGCTTCGCGTAGGAAACCCGAGCATCCGAGTCGCAGGTGCGCTTGCAGACGAAGCCTGCGCGCTCGAGCCCTTCGAGCAGGCGGGTGATCCCGGACGCTGTCAGCAGCACCCGCTCGGCGAGGTCGACACGCCTCAACATCCCGTCCTCGGCGTGCGAGAGGTACAGCAGCACCTCGTAGTCGTTCAGTGTCAGGCCGTGCTCCCGCTGCAGCTGGGCCGAGAGCTCGCGCGTGATCGCCGCGTGGGAGCGGAGGAACGACACCCAGCTCTCGAGTTGCCGGGGCGGTGTGTCTCGGACGGTCGTGACGGTCGGTTCTGACATAGTTGTGTCCTCAAGTGTAGCGCGCGCGGAGCGCCCGTGGGGGCTGTCGATAGGTTCTCCTATATGAGCGCGTCACGCAACAGCGGTCGAAACAATGGCATCGAAGTCGAGGGCCTCGTCCGGAAGTTCAAGGAGATCCGGGCCGTCGACGGGATCGACCTGCTGATCGAACCGGGCGAGATCTACGGCTTTCTCGGCCCGAACGGCGCCGGGAAGTCGACCACGGTCCACATGCTGACGACGCTCCTGCCGCCCACTTCCGGGCGTGCGACCGTCGCGGGCTTCGACATCATCCGCGAGGGTCCGAAGGTGCGCGCCTCGATCGGCGCGGCCCTTCAGGAGACGGCGCTCGACCCGTTCCTCTCGGGCCGGGAGCACCTGCGGCTCCAGTCCTCGCTGCACGGGATCCGCGGTGAGACCCGGAAGCAGCTGATCGGCACGCTGCTCGCGCGCGTCGGGCTGACCGCGGCCGGCGACCGCAAGATTCGCACGTATTCCGGCGGCATGAAGCGACGTCTCGATCTCGCGCTCGCGCTGATCCACGACCCGCAGATCCTCTTCCTCGACGAGCCCACGACGGGTCTCGATCCGCAGAGCCGCACGGCGCTCTGGGAGGAGGTCGGCCGCCTCGCGCACGACGAGGGCGTCACCGTGTTCCTGACGACGCAGTACCTCGAGGAGGCGGACGTCCTCGCAGACCGCGTCGGGATCATCAACCACGGCAAGATCGTCGCCGAGGGAACGCCCGCGCAGCTGAAGGCCGAGATCGGCAAGGCGACGGTCGAGGTCGTGCCCGAGCAGCCGGATGATCGCGAGCGGCTCGCCTCGCTGCTCTCGCGCTTCGGAGCCGAGACCGCCGCGCGGCCCGGCGCCTGCGCGGTGCAACTCGACGGGCACGGCCAGCTGCCTGACGTGATCCGCGCACTCGACGAACAGAACGTGCGCGCAGCCGAGATCAACCTCCACCAGCCGACACTCGACGACGTGTTTCTCGCGAAGACCGGGCACAAGCTCGAGGGCGCGGACGACGACGCGTGACGACGACGCTTCGCCAGATCTGGCTGATTGCGCGCCGCTCGATCATCCGCACGTTCCGCCAGCCCGGCGTGTTCATCCCGCCGCTGACGTTCCCTTTGATGCTGATGGCAGTCAACTCGAACGGTCTGCGGGCGGCAACGCATCTGCCGGGCTTCCCGACCCACTCGTTCCTCGCGTTCTTCCTGCCGTTCTCGTTCATGCAAGGCGCGCTCTTCGCCTCGGGGATCGCCGGCACAGACTTCGCGCGCGACATCGACACCGGCTTCCTGAACCGGCTGGCGCTGACGCCGGTGCGCGACTCGGCGCTGCTGCTCGGTCAGATCGGCGGCGCGCTCGGGATCGGCGCAGTGCAGGCCGTGCTGTACCTGACGGTCGGGCTCGTCGCCGGCGTGCACATCGACACCGGCGTTCCGGGAGCGATCCTGATCCTCGTGCTCGCTCTCCTGATCGCCGTCGGGTTCGGCACGCTCGGCCTCTGGATCGCACTCCGGACAGGCTCGGGCGAAGGCGTGCAGTCGCAGTTCCCGCTCCTCTTCTTCGTGCTCTTCATCTCGAGCATGAACCTGCCCCGCAACCTGATTGAGGTCGGCTGGTTTCGCGACCTCGCGACGATCAACCCGACGAGCTACCTGATCGAGGCGCTGCGCTCGCTCGTGATCGAAGGCTGGAACGGCGAGGCGCTCGGGCTTGGCTTCGGCTTCACCTTCGCGCTGATCGCAGGCTCGATGTGGCTCGCCTCCCGCCAGCTCAAAGTCCGAATGGCCCGCACATGAGATCTCGCATCGACGTCGCGCTCGCACTCGCCTACCGGCAGACAACGGTGCTGCTGAAGAACCCGTCGCTCTTCCTGCCGCCGATGCTCTTTCCGCTGATGAACTTCCTCGCGTTCGCAGGTGGGCTCTCGCGCCTGCGTCACGTGCAGGGCTTCGACTTCCAGGGCGGCTACACCGCATTCACGTTCGTCTTCGTGCTGCTGCAGTCCGCGGCGTTCGGCGGCGTCTTCGCGGGCTTCGGGATCGCCCGGGACTTCGAGCGCGGATTCGCCAAGCGGCTGCTCGTCTCGGCCCCGCAGCGCAGCGGGATCATCCTGGGCTACGCCCTCGCGTCGCTGATGCGCTGGGCGATGATCGCGATCGTGCTCACGGTTGTCGCGCTCGCCTCGGGCATGCAGATCGGCGGCAGCGGCGTCGACCTCTTCGGGCTCTATGCGCTCGCGATCATCTTCAATCAGGTCGGCCTCCTCTGGGCCTGCGGCGTCGCGATGCGCTTCCAATCGGTGCAGGCAGGCCCGCTGATGCAGACCCCGGTGTTCTTGCTGCTCTTCCTCGCCCCCGTCTATGTGCCGCTCGACCTGCTGCAGGGCTGGATCCATTCGGTCGCGCGGTTCAATCCGCTGACATTCCTACTTGAGGCAGGTCGAGGGTTCATCGAGGGCCGGCCGACCCAGGTCGCAGCCGCGTTCGCGGTGTCGGCGATCCTGCTCGCCGTGTTCGCCGTCTGGGCAAAGACGGGACTCGCCCGCGCCGAGCGCGCGGGGTAAGAAACGCCCGGGCAGCAAAGCTATCGCTTCCTTTGAGCTGCTATCCGCCGCAAGAAGTTGAGCAACCGCTTGCTTCGAGCATCCCGCGGGCCGTAATACGTGGCACGCGACGATTCCTGCCAGATCTCGTAGGCCCCGATGTTCGCTATCTGGTTCTCGAGCTTCAACGTGACGAGGAATTCGAGAAGCTCGTCCTCGCTTTGAACCGCGCGTTCGGAGAGTTCCAACCCTCGACGTCCATGCTCGTCGACGGCAAATGCGGTTGCCCACACCTGGTCGTCCCAGAGAACAAGGTCGACCGCGTCTCCTTGAGCGTTCGTAAGCCGATGCTCTTCTCTGTCCGTCTCGATGGGTCTGCCAGTCAACGCGTGAACTCCCTTTCAGATGCGATCGAACCTAGCGGTGGGCAGCCATTCTCCTGTCCCGGCTCTTCCTCGCGCCCGAGCGGGGCGCGCGGGCTGAATACGCCGGGGTAGGAAACTCTCAGCGCTGGTTTGAGCCGCAGTCGCGCAGGCCGGCTCTGTCGAGCATCGAGTTGATCGGGGCGGCCGCCGAAATCCCTCTGAGAAGCTCTCGGTTCCAGCCCGCGGCATCGCCGTTGCGTGCGTCGGTGAATGCCAGACGAAAGTGGGCGTCGATCCGTTTGAAGAGTTGGACGATCGGCGCCATGCGCAGGCGCAACGCGGGTGGAACCGGAACACCCTCGATGTCGCGGTGCTGCGCAAGGTCGCCCGTGATAAGGCGAGCCAGGGCGTTGCTGTACGACCTGGCATCACCAGCCGCCTGTGCGCTTCAGATCGGCCTCCATCGGCTTGAACCTGGCCGTGTAGCCCCGGCAGATCGCGTTGACATGACCGCGGTATTGCGCCGGGGTCGAGGACGTCGACGAAAGCCCGGCCGCGTTCGCGCCCACAGCAAGAACCGCTGCCGCTGCCAGCGTCCAGCAGAGCGAGGAGATCATCCGTTTCACGTCAGTCGTCATCGATCACCTTGAGACGCCGGCGCCTCTGCAATCTTGCGAGATGACAGTCGACCCGCCCGAATCCGCTCACCTGCGCGACGTGCCGCCGGCGGCGCATCACCTGGCCGCCGTCGGAGTCGTTGCCGACTCCAGTGTTCCCCTCGACCGTCTCGAGCGCGTCGCCTTCGAGCACCGCCACGACGATCCCGACGTGGTCCGGCATGCCGCCGTCCCAGTCGAAGATCACGAGGTCGCCGCGCAGGGGCCCGTCGTCGACCCACCGGTCGGTCGCCTTCAGCCACGCGGCGAGCGTCGGCACGTAGGCGACGCCGCGCCTCCCCACCCCGGCGCCGTGCCAGCCGCGACAGAGCACCGTGCCTGCGCCGACGTCGAAGCAGTACGAGACGAAGATCGCGCACCAGGGAACGCCGTCGACGCCGAACCACCGACCGAACATCGTTCGGTTCGAACCGGGCGGAGACTCCTTCACACCCACATGCCGCAGCGCCTCGGCGAGGGCGCTCATAGATCGACGCTACTACAGGCTGCCGCTGAACGTGTCGCAGCCGGTCGGCTCGCCGCGCTGGAAGCCCCGCTGGAACCACTTCTGGCGCTCGGCGGCCGAGCCATGCGTCCACGTCTCGGGGTTGACCTGACCCTGCGTCGCCTGCTGGATCCGGTCGTCGCCGACCGCCGCCGCCGCGTCGAGCCCGTCCGCGATGTCGGCGTCAGTCAGGTCGACGATGTAGCCGGTCGCGACCGCGTTCCGCGCCCACACGCCGGCGTAGCAATCCGCCTGGAGCTCCGGTCGCACCGAGCGGCTCGTCGCACCGGTCTCCCTGCCCGGCTTCAGGTCGCCGAACAGATCCTGGGCGTGATGGCCGTACTCGTGCGCGATCACATACGCCTCCGCAAACGGGCCGCCGCGGGCACCGAAGCGGTCGTGCAGCTCCTGGTAGAAGCCGAGGTCGATGTAGACCTGCTTGTCGACGGGGCAGTAGAACGGCCCCACGTCGGTCGATGCCGTGCCGCAGCCGGTGGGGGTCGACCCGGTGAAGAACACCGTTGTCGCGAGCGTGTAGGCCTTGCCGTGCCGCTTGAAGTAGCTCGTCCAGTACGCCTGCACGCTGTTGACGTCGGCGAGCACTCGGCAGTCCTGCCGCGTGTTCGCATCGGCGCCGGTCTGGCAGCTCTCGCCGAGTGCCTGCGAGGGCGGCTGCTGCGACTGGGTCACCCCGTCGAGTGACCCGAACGTGCCGGAGCTGCCGCCCCCGCCGAGCAGGGCAAACAGCACGTAGATGATCACCCCGGCGAGCCCGAGCCCGCCGCCGCCGAGTGCGATCGGGCCCCCGCCCATGCCACGACGGTCGGAGACCTGCGACGGGTCGAGCCTCGCTCCGGGGCGGAATCTCACTGCGGCCCTACGCTACCGCGCCTTCTGCGACATCAAACCCTTCGCGGTGCTACTTATCAGACAGATCAGCAACTTTGATGCTTCGAGGTGCGCGCAGAACTCGTGCGCGACGACGGCGAGCCGCAACAGCAAGAGGTCTTCGACACCTGCACCGAACCGCGCACACAACCCGAACCGCCAAAAGTGTCGAAGACCAGTTCGCTCAGTGCGGCGCCCACGCGTCGGGGTGGGCGGCGAGGGCGCGCACCGACTCCGGCAGCTCGCCGCTTGTGAGATCGGCGAGCGTCACCTGTTCGAGCACGCTGCGCAGGCTCGCGCGAACGGCAACCCAGACGTCGCGCAGGCGCTCGGCGCTGCCGGCGTAGGCGACCTGCTCTGAGCTGACCCCGCGGACGTTCGCGAGCGGGCCGTCGACAGCGCGGATCACGTCAGCGAGGCTGATCTCACTAGCGGGCCGGGCGAGCCAGTAGCCACCCTCCGCCCCACGTCTCGAGGCGACGAGCCCCGCGTTCCTGAGGTCGCCGAGGATGTTCTCGAGGAAGTTCGGCGGGATCTCCTGGGCCTTTGCGATCCGGTCGCCCTTGACGGGGCCGTCGCCGCCAGCAGCGAGCTCGGCGGCCGCGCGGATCGCGTAGTCCTTGGCGGAGACTCTCACGCGTCCATTCTGACGACGCTACGCGCCGAAAGCGTCCAGCAGGATCCGGATCTCGCACACCTCACGGAAGCCGAGCTGCGCGAGAATCGGGCGGGACATGGGCGAGGCCTGCGTGATCAACGCGGGCGTCCCGCGCCGGGCGGCTTCCTCCCAACGCGCCGCGACGAGCGCGCGGTAGGCCCCTCGTCCGCGAGCCTCTGGGAGCGTCGACCCGCCGAAGAGGGCCGCCCCGTGTGCAAAAAAGACGCCCGAAGCACGTGCGACAGGTTCGCCGTCGATGAACGCCAGGTACTCGACGTTCCTCGGATCGTGCTCTCGCGGCGGGACGTCGCTCGGGATGTCGCCCCCAAACGCGATCGCCGCGATCCGCGCCGACGCGAGCCGCTCGTCGTAGGTCAGCGCCTCGCGCACCTCGACGTCCGGCGGCGCCTGCGCGGGTGCCTCGCTCAGCACCATCCCGATCGCGAGCGGCGTCGGTTCGTCGTCGACGAGGCCAAGTGCGAGCAGCCGCTCGACGAGGTCGACGGGGGTCGCATTGGTGCCGATCTCCCAGGTGCACGCGGTGCGTCCCTTCGCGCGCAGGATCCCGTGGATCTCCGCCCGCGCAGCCTCCAGCTCGTCTCCGCGCAGACGGAAGCGCTGGGCGACATTCCACGCCGGCTGGTCGCCGCGTCCCATCCAGAGCACGTAGCGGTCGTTCTCGACGCGCTCGTCGGATGGTCCGAGCGGCGTGTAGGTGTTCGCATTCTCGGCGAGCTCCTCCGGAGTGATCAACGCAGTCCCAGCTCCTTTCCCCACGCTTGTCGATAGACGTCCTTCAAGTGCTCGACCTTCTTGACGTACGCCCTCGTCTCTGCGAACTGGATCGGCTGGCCGTTGGCGCGCCAGCGATCGACGTTGCCTTGGCCGGCGTTGTACGCGGCGAGCACGAGCTCCTCGCTGTCGTACTTGAGGAAGAGGTTGCGAAGGTACCAGGCGCCGTAGCGAATGTTGATGTCGGCGTCGTACAGGTCCTGCGTGTGGAAGGCATTGCCACCGGTGCGGATCGCGATCCCGTGCGCCGTCGCCGGTGTCAGCTGCATCAGCCCGATCGCACCCGACGACGACTTGGCGTTCTTGTCGAACTTCGACTCCTGGTAGATGACTGCAGCCATCAGCGCGGGGTCGAGATTGTGCTCGCGCGCGTGGACTCGCACGAACTCCGAGTAGCGCAGCGGATAGCGGATCCGCTCAAACCACGGAGGGCTCTTCTCGTTGACGTAAAGGAACGTCGCGGCGACGACGGCGACCAGTGCGGTCAGGACGACGAAGCGCCTCACGTCGTCAGGTCACGCATCACAGACGCGACGAAGGCGTCGAGATCCTCGACCGGGCCGATGTTCTTGTAGGAGTAGTCCGCACGCTCGATCTTCTCCTTGTCCGGGATCAGCCGCGCTTCTCGCTCTTCGGTCGCAACTTCGGACCGGGCGCGGCGGAGCTTCGTCGGGGCCGTGATCACGACGACCTTGTCGAAGCGCTCGTCACCGCCGGTCTCGTAGAGGAGCGGCACCTCGGTGACGCACACACGTGGTGCATCGGGCAGCTTCGCCAGGTCGTCGCGCCACCGCAGGTACTCGGCGGCGACCAGCGGATGCAGCAGCTCCTCGAGCCAGCCGAGCGCCTCACGGTCGTTGAAGACAACGGTCCCGAGAGCACCCCGGTCCACGTCGCCCTCGGGCGACAGGACGCCGTTTCCCATCCGCGCGACGATCGCATCCCGAACCTCGGGCCGCTGCAGCAGGTGATGGACGATCACGTCGCTCGAGACCGTCGCCGCGCCTTGACGGGCGAACGCGCGCAGCGCTTCGCTCTTGCCTGCTCCGATGCCGCCGGTGATCGCGACGGCTACGGGAGGTGTCACTCCGGGTCGGAGGATGCTTCCGGTTCCGCGGCGGACGTGTCGTCCGGCTCGGCGGGAGCTGCCGGCGCGTCCTCGGCGGGCGCGACCGCGGCGCCGGTGGCGTCGGACTCGGCGGTCGGCGTCTCCTCGGCCGGCGGTGCATCGTCGATCTCCGTGGCGGGCGCCGCTTCGGCTTCGGGTTCGACGGCGTCGTCGGCCTCAGGAGCCTCGACGGTGTCGTCTGAAAGCAGCGGAGCTGCGTGCTCGTCGGTCGGATCCTCGGCCGTCTCGGCGAAGACCTGCTCGGAGAGGTCGATTGCAGGCCGGGTGTGCACCGACTCGCTGCCGTCGGCGCGCGGCTGCACCTCGTCGGTGTCCTCGACGCGCTTCAGGCTCAGCGAGAGCCGGCGGCGCTCGCCGTCGACTTCGATGATCTTGACGTTGACCGGCTGGCCCTGCGCGACGACCTCGCGCGGATTCTCGACGTGGTGCTGGGCGAGCTCCGAGATGTGCACGAGACCTTCGACGCCCGGCAGGATCTCGACGAACGCGCCGAACGTGACGACCTTCGTGACGCGACCCTCGACGACGTTGTCCTCGTGGTACTTCTCGATCACCTGCTGCCAGGGATCGCTCTGCGTCTGCTTCAAGCCGAGTGAGATGCGCTGGCGGTCACGGTCGATGTCGAGCACCTTGACCTCGACGGTCTGGCCGATCTCGAGCACCTCCGACGGGTGGTTGACGTGCGACCACGAAAGCTCGGAGATGTGGATCAGGCCGTCCATGCCGTTCAGGTCGACGAAGGCGCCGAAGTCGACGATGTTCGAGATCTGACCTTCGACCACGTCGCCCGGCTGCAGCTTGTCGAGGATCTGCTGGCGCTGATCCTTGCGCTCCTCCTCGAGCACGGCGCGGCGCGAGAGCACAACATTGTTCCGCGACCGGTTCAACTCGATCACCTTCGCGCGGAGCTCCTGGCCGAGGAACTCGTCGAGGTCCTGGACGCGGCGAATGTCGACGAGCGACGCGGGTAGGAACCCGCGAACGCCGAGATCGAGGATCAGGCCGCCCTTGACGACCTCGATCACACGACCGTTGACGGGCTCGCCGGACTCGGCGGCGCCCTCGATGTTCTTCCAGGCGAGCTCGAACCGCGCGCGCTTCTTCGAGAGGATCAGGCGCCCTTCGGCGTCTTCCTTCGTGAGCACGAGCGCGTCGATCTCGTCACCGAGCGAAACCTCGTCGGCGGGATTGACGGAGCGGCGAATCGACAGCTCCGAGACCGGGATGACGCCCTCGGACTTGTAGCCGATGTCGACGAGCACTTCGTCCTTGTCGACCCGCACGACGGTGCCGTGCACAACCTGTCCCTCGTTGATCTCGGGGAAGGTCGAGTCGTAGTCGGGAATCAGCTCGCCGTCAGGTCCCTCAACCCAGACGCCAGGCTCCCGCTCCATGATGAGATCGTTCGTAGCCAAAGCGGCCGGGAAGTATAGCCACCTAGGGAGCGACGTCGGAATCCGCTCGTTTTGGCGGGATTCAGGACTTCGCTTCGGCCCAGTTGTCGCCGACGCCGACATCGACTGCCAGGGGCGGATCGAGATCGTAGGCGCCGCACATCTCCGACCGGACGAGCTCGCGCACCTTCGACACCTCGGGCTCGGGCACCTCGAGCAGCAGCTCGTCATGCACCTGGAGGACGAGCCGTGCGCCTCTCCCCTCCTCGCGCAACCGCTTCGCAATCCGGATCATCGCGACCTTGATGATGTCCGCGTTCGAGCCCTGCATCACGAAGTTGACCGCGATGCGCTCGCCGAAGCCGCGCGTCTGCCTGTTCGAGGCGCGGATCTCGGGCACGGGCCGGCGACGGCCGAGCAGCGAGGTCACGTACCCGTCCTTGCCCGCCTGCTCGATCGTGCGCGCGATGAAGTCCTGCACGTGCGGGAACCGCGCGAGGTAGGCGTCGATGTAGCGCTGAGCCTCGTCGCGCGGGATCTCGAGGTTCTCCGAAAGGCCGTAGGCGGAGATGCCGTAGACGATCCCGAAGTTGATCATCTTCGCGATCGAGCGCTGACCCGACGTCAGCTTCGCCGGGTCGACGCCGAGCACCTCCGCGGCGGTCGCCGTGTGGATGTCCTCGCCGCGCTCGAATGCCTCGCGCAGCTTCGGCTCACCCGAGACGTGCGCGAGAATCCGGAGCTCGATCTGCGAGTAGTCGGCCGAGAGCAGGCGGTGACCCTCCTCGGCGATGAACGCGGAGCGGATCTCACGTCCGAGCTCGGTGCGGATCGGGATCGACTGCAGATTCGGATCGGACGTCGAGAGACGCCCCGTCGCAGCAACCGTCTGGTTGAGCGTCGTGTGCAGGCGGCCGTCGTGCTCGGAGATCAAGGACGGCAGCGGGCCGAGGTAGGTGTTCAGGAGCTTCGAGAGCTCGCGCCACTCCTCGAGCACCGGCACGATCGCGTGCTCGTGCCGGATCGAGCGCAGCACTTTCGCATCGGTCGAGTAGCCCGTCTTGCCCTTGCGGCCCGTGGTCAGACCGAGCTGCTCGAAGAGCATGCGGCCGACCTGCTGCGTCGAGCCGATCATGAACTCCTCGCCTGCAAGCTCGTACGCCTTCGTCTCGAGCTCCTCGACGCGGTCGGCGAGCCGCGCAGTGATCTCACCCATGCGGTACGTGTCGATCTTCACGCCTGCTTGCTCCATCTGGGCGAGCACGTCCGAGAGCGGCAGCTCGACGTTGCGGTAGAGGTCGGTGAGGTTGCGCTCCTCGAGCCGCTCGAGCAGCGGCCCGAGCAGCCGCCTCGGCGTCTCCGCGCGGCGCACGAGCGCAATCGTCTGCTCCTCCGCCTCGGGCGTCGGCACGAGCTCGACGCCGTACTCGGCCGCGAGGTCGTCGAGCACATAGGCCGAACGGCCCGGATCGATCAGGTACGCCGCGAGCAACGTGTCCTCGTGCGCGTCGACACCGAGCTCCTTCGCGTCGTGCACGATCAGGTCGCCCTCAACGCGCGACGGGCGCGCGCCGATCACCACCTCGTCGCCGCTCGCAACCGCAGCGCGCTCGGCGTCGGCGCCGTAGCCGACGACCCCGCGGAAGTCGAGCTCCCCTTCACGCCACGGCACCTCGATTCCGGTCAGCTGCATCGGCGCCGAAGGGACAGCCGCGTCCAGCTCGTCGACCCTGTTCAGGAGATTGCGGAACTCGAAGCGGCGGAAGATCTCCTTCAGCTCGGCGCGATCGGGCGGATCGAGCACGAGCTGTGCCGGGTCGCAGTCGATGTCGAGGTCGCGCCGCATCGTCGCGAGCTCCTTCGAAAGCCGCGCGAGGTCGGCGTGCTCGGTGATGTTGCGCGAACGTGCCGGCGACAGCTCGCCGGCATGCTCGATCACGGACTCGAGCGAGCCGTATTGCGCGATCAGCTGGCCGGCGGTCTTGTCGCCGATGCCGGGGACGCCGGGGATGTTGTCGCTCGTGTCGCCCTTCAGCCCGATGAAGTCGGGCACCTGTTCGGGCGTCACGCCGTAGCGGGCTTCGACCCGTTCGGGGGTGTAGACGTTGACGTCGGCGACGCCGCGCGGGGTCATCATCAGGCAGATGTTCGCGCTGCAGAGTTGAAACGCGTCGCGGTCTGTGGAGACGACGCACGTCTTGATGCCCTCGGTGTCCGCGCGGGTCGCGAGTGTCGCGATCACGTCGTCGGCTTCCCAGCCCTCGAACTCGAGGTTGCGGTAACCGAAGGCCTCGACGATCGGGCGGAAGTGCGGGAACTGCTCGCGCAGCAGCTCCGGCATCGGCTTACGCCCCTCCTTGTAGACCACGTCCCCGGCCTCGGCGACGGCCGCGCGGTGCACCGGGCGCGAGTCCCAGGCGACAGCAACTCCTTTCGGCCGGTAGTCGGCGAGCAGCTTGAAGAGCATGTTCGTGAACCCGAGCAGCGCGTTCGTCGGCTGCCCGTCGGTCGTCACGAGCTCCTCCGGGAGAGCGAAGAACGCCCGGTAGGCGAGGTTGTTGCCGTCGACGATGAAGAGATCGGACTCGCGCGCGGGCGCGTCGTCCAGGTCGAGCTCGGCTCCAGTGAGCGTTTTTGGCACGCCACGAGGGTATCGTCACGCGGTCATGGCGAAGCTCGAGATTCACCCATTTTCGGACGAGTTCCGCGCCGAGGCCGCCGCGCTCCTCGCCGACCGACACCGGCGGCACCTGGCGGTCGAGCCGCTGCTCGCCGAGGTCGACGATTTCGCGGCGATGCTGCCGGCCGGAGACGGCGCCGTCGCGACGCGAGGTGGCACTGTCGTCGCCTACGTGATCGCCGCTGTCGGCGAGCGCGCGGAGGTCGGCCTCGCCGGCTGCGCCGCGTCGGAGCCCGAAGCCCTCCGCGACGTGTATGCGAACCTCGCCGCGGGCTGGCCGGCCCACCATCAGGCGATGATCCCCGCGAGCGACACGACGCTGATCGACCCCTGGTTTCGGGTCGCGTTCGGCTGCCAGTTCATGACTGCCGTGCGCGAGCCGAGCGTCGAGGCCGCTGTCGACTTCGGCGGTGCAATCCGCGCGAGCACCCCGGAGGATCTGCAGGCGGTCGCCGGCTTCGACCGTCTGCTCTGGAAGCACCTGGACGCATCGCCGAGCTTCTCGGGCCGCGACGTCGAGGCGCAGGACTTCGAGGCCGAGTGGGCCAACCTCTGGGACGAGACCGACGAGTTTCCGCTGCATGCTGTTGCCGAGCTCGACGGCCGTGTCGTCGGCCACATCCTGCTCTACAACCGGCCGACCGGCGATCTGCGAGTGCCGGCGAACAACATCGACCTCGCCCACGCGGCGACCGTTCCGGAGGTTCGAGGCCGGGGCGTCGGGCTCGCACTTGCCGCCTACGCGAGCACCTGGGCGTACGAGCGTGGCTTCCGGTCGTTCACGACCGACTGGCGCTCACCGAACCTCGAGGCCTCCCGCTTCTGGCCCGCACGCGGCTGGCGGCCGACCTTCCTCCGCCTGTTCCGGTCGGTCGCCTGATGCCGGCCGCTTCGACGATCGCGCTCTTCAGCCTAGCGGCGATCGCGCTCGCGGTCGTCCCCGGTCCCGCCGTGACCTACATCGTCACGCAGAGCATCGACAAGGGCAGGCGCGCCGGGCTGATGTCGGCGCTCGGCGTTGCCAGCGGCGGCGCGGTGCACGTCGCGGCGGCGACCGCCGGGCTCTCGGCGCTGATCGCGTCGTCGGCAACGGCGTTCACCGCCGTCAAGCTCGGCGGCGCGGCATATCTGATCGTGGTCGGGATCCGGCGGATCATCTCGAAGGACGTGGACGCCGAGCCCGAGGCCGAGCCGGCCTCGTCGCAACAGCTCTACGTGCAGGGCGTAGTCGTGAACGTCCTGAATCCGAAGACCGCGCTCTTCTTCCTCGCGTTCCTGCCGCAGTTCGTGAACCCCGATCGAGGGTTGGTTGCGCTGCAGATCGCTGTCCTCGGAGTGATCTTCGTGGTGATCGCGCTCGCCTCGGATTGCACGTACGCGCTGCTCGCAGACCTGCTTGCCGGGCGCCTCCGCCGCAGCGGCACGGGAGCACGTGTCCGCCGTTACGTCTCGGGCGGCATCTTCGTGGCGCTCGGTATCTCCGCCGCGGTCGCGCGGCGCGCATGACGCGTATCCCGCTCCTTTACGACGCGCGCATCGTCGTCGCCGAGCCGGGCGCCAACGACGTGATTCTGCGGCCGCCGCTACCACGCGACCAGATCGAGGACATCGGTGCCGCGGTGCGCGAGGCGCTTTCCTTTCCACTCGCCGGACCGCCACTCGCGGACCTCGTGACGAAGGGCAGCACCGCAACGATCGTGATCGAGCAGCCGTCGCTGCCGATTCCCGCGGTGCAGGTCGGCCCGCGGCACGCGGCGATCGCCGCCGTCTCCGACGAGCTCGAGCGGCTGGGAGCGGAACGGCTGACGATCCTCGTCGCGGGCGGTCTGATGCGCCGGACGACGCCCCGCGACATGGGACTGCTCTTCCCGCCGGAGTTCCGCCGCCGCTTCCGCGGCCGGGTGATCGTCCACGACGCCGAAGGCGAAGACCTCGTCGACCTCGGACGCACGGGCAACCTTCAGCTGCGGATCAACCCCGCACTCGTCGAGACCGACCTCGTCGTCACGGTGACGGCGGCGGAGTCCGTCTTGCACGGTGGCCCCGCGGCGCTCCTCTCTGCGAGCGGTCGCGACTCGCTGCGCGCGGCGGGGGCGCTATCGCTGCTCGAGACGAGTGCATCGCAAGGCTGGCGCCTTGCGATCGAGGTCGAACGCCGTCTCGCCGAGCGGTTGCCGTTGACCGGCGTCTCGCTCGCGCTGAACGCACCCCAGGTCGCCGGGCCGTTCGCCGGGTATCCGCATGACCAGGAGGCGATCGAGCGGATGCTCGGATCACGCGTTCGCCGTGTTTTCCAGGTCGCACCCAGCCGCGTCCGGCAGCGCCTGATCGAGCGGCTGCCGCGCGAGCAGACGGCCTCTGCCGTCTACGGGGGCATACCGTCGGTGGCGCATGCGGAGGCGCTCTTGCGCGGGACGCTCTTCAAGGGAATCGTGCTGGACGAACCGCTCGACGCACTGGTGATCGGCATCCCACCGACAACGCCGTTCATCCCGCGCGAACGGCCGAACCCGATCAGCGCCGCCTATCTCGGTCTCGGGCTCGCGCTTCGCCTCTGGCGCAACATGCCCCCAATCGTTCCCGGCGGAACGGCGATCCTCGTACACCCGCTGCCGCGGCGGTTTCCCCGGCCGACTCAGGATCCCTACCGCGCGCTCTTCTTCGACCCGCGCACCGCTCATGACATTGAGGCGATGCGCGACGCCGAGCTCGCCGCGGTGGAGGATGCAAGCGCGATCGACGAGTACCGCGCCGGCCGGGCATGTCATCCGCTGCAGCCGTTCGCCGAGTGGAGCGCGTGCGACGCCTCGGCGCACCGGCTGGGGGCTGTGCTGATCGCCGGCTGCCGCGACGCGCAATCGGCGCGACAGCTCGGCTTCGTCCCGGTGCACGGGCTCGTCCCGGCGCTCGAGATGGCGCGTGGCCGCGGGGCCAAGCGGATCGGCTACCTGATGTCGCCGCCGTACGTGCCACTGGTCGTCTCGGGCTGAACAGGGGGTGTCTAGGGTGGTGATCATGGAAACGGTGATCGAAACCCGCGCGCTGACGAAGCGCTTCGGCAGCCGCGCTGCCGTCGACGGAGTCAACCTGGTCGTCCCGGCAGGCGTCGCGTTCGGCTTTCTTGGCCCGAACGGCGCCGGCAAGACGACGATGATCCGCACGCTGCTCGGCCTGACGAAGGCGTCGTCGGGCCAGGTAAGCCTGCTCGGGCTTCCCCAGCCGGCGAAGCGCCGCGAGGCGCTCGCGCGCGTCGGGGCGATCGTCGAGGAGCCGCGCTTCCACCCTCACCTGACCGGCCGCGAGAACCTGAAGATCGTCGCGGCCGCGCGCGACCACGCAGCTGCGGGACGCATCGACGAGTCGCTCGCACGCGTCGGTCTCGCCCAGCGGGCAGGCGACCGCGTGAAGACCTACTCGCTCGGCATGCGCCAGCGCCTCGGGATCGCCCGCTGCCTGCTCGCCGACCCGCAGCTCCTGATTCTGGACGAGCCGATGAACGGCCTCGATCCCGCGGGCATCCTGGAGATGCGCCACCTAATCCGCGCGTTCGTCGACGAGGGTCGCACTGTCTTCCTGTCGTCGCATCTCCTGGACGAGGTCGAGAAGACCTGCGACCAGGTCGCGATCGTCGATCTTGGCCGCGTGATCCTGCAGGGCAACGTTGCCGACATCGCATCGAGCGGCGACCCGACGCTGCTGCTCGAGGTCGATGACCTGGCGAAGGCCCGCACTGTGCTCGCCGCGGAGACGAGAATCACGAAGATCGAAGACGAGGCGCGCGAGCTTCGGCTGACGCTCGCCGACGGTCTGAGCCCGGCAGAGGTGAACCGCGTGCTCGTCGAGGCGGGGATCGCGGTCTCGCGCCTCGAGCCCGCCCGGGCAACGCTCGAAGAGAAGTTCCTCGCCGTGACGTCCCGCCTGGAAGGCAACGAATGAACCTGATCGCCGCAGAGGTGCTGAAGCTCCGCCGCCGCCGAGGCTTGATGGCGTGGTCGGCGCTTCTGACGGTCGGAGCGGTGCTGATCGCCGAGATCATCATCGTCACGCTGCACGCCGTGAACCCCGACCACCACGGCCCGGCCGGCGGCAAGACCAATCTCGAGAACTATGTGTTTCTGCTCGCGGGGCTCGGCAATGTCGCGGCGATCCTGATCGGCTCGACGGCCGGCACCCAGGACGTGAGCAACGGCGTGTTCCGCGATCTCGTGGTCACCGGCCGCAAGCGGCGCACCCTCTTCTACGTTCGCGTGCCGGGGGCACTGTTGGTGTTCCTGCCGATGCTCGCGGTCGGCCTGGCAGTTGCGATCGGCGGCGCCTACGCATTCGCCGGGACCAACGAGTCGCCGTCGACGTCGTACGTCCTGCACTCGATCGCGTACGTCCTTGCGATCACGGTGATCGACGTCGTGCTGGCGATCGGCCTCGCGGCCTTCGTCAGCTCGCGGATCGTCGTCGGCGTCCTGATCGCCTGGAACGCGATCGTCTCTCACCTGCTGATCGCAATCGGCGCGCTTGGCGGAGCGCGGAAGCTGATCGACGTCGCCGCGGCGGAGCACTTCGCACCGGCGAGCAGCGGCAACTCCAGGGTTGCGGTGACCGGTGCAACAGCTGTACTCGTGCTGATCGTCTGGGCCGCCGTCGCGTTGACCGCCGGCCGCTGGTGGACACAGCGTCGCGACGCCTGACTGCCGTCAGTCTGTTGCAGAAAAGACGACGCGACCGGTGACGCGGCCGGTGGTGACGGTCACACTCCAGCACCCTGCCGTGGGGACGGTCACGTAGGACGGATAGTCCCCGAAGCCCTTGTAGGACTCCGAGAACGAGCCGGGCGCGTCGAGGCGCCGGCCGTCGATTGCAAGCTTCGATCCGTAGCCCTTCGTTCGCGTGATCCAAAGCACCTTGGGGTTGATGTCGCGCGGCCTGCGAGTGGTGAAGATCCGCGCTCCGAGCAGATGTTGTCTGCCCCAGGGGACACCCCCGTAGAAGAACAGATGCGCCTTGAAGCTGCCGCCCGGAACGGACGAGATCCACGGAACGGCGGCCAGCCCCTGCTCGACGCCGGGATAAGGGGCGTAATGGACATGGCTCATGGGACATGCGTTGCCGAGCGAGCGCGCCCTTGACGCCGCAGGAAGTCCAGCCAACACCGCGGCGGCGGGAAGAAGGACGAGCGCGTGCAGGCCGACACGACTCACCAGCCAAGTCTAGTTTGTGACGCGTTGGGTCGTGGGGATCGCTCCCGCGCCCAGGAACGCCGCCAGCCGCTTCAGCGGCGGGGTAAGCGGGAGAGGCTTGACGCCGTCTTCCCACCAAACGCCGTTGACCCGCAGAGCGTTCGACGCTCGGTCGCGCTCGACGTCGATGCGGCCGACGATCCGGTCGCCGCGCAGGATCGGCAGCACGTAGTAGCCGTACTGACGCTTCGCCTTGGGTACGTACATCTCGAGCCGGTAGAAGAACCCGAACAGGGCCTCGGCGCGGGCGCGATCGTGAACGAGCCGGTCGAACGGCGAGAGAAACGCGACGCGGCTCGGGACCGGCTCGTCGGAGATCTCGGGGTGGGCACGCAGCTCC
>JBBQQI010000028.1:0-28701 GCA_038216085.1 Gaiellales bacterium
CGCGCGCACCCGGCCGACCGTCTGCGGTGCGAGCGCGATCTCCGGGACAAGCACGATCGCCCCGATCCCGCGCTCCAGCGCGGCCGCACAGGCCTGCAGGTAGACCTCGGTCTTGCCCGAGCCGGTTGCGCCGAAGAGCAGGAGGTTCCCGGCGCCGGCGTCCATCGCCTCGACGATGCGTGCGACCGACGTGATCTGGGTCGGCGAGAGCTCGAGCGGCTCGGCCTCGCCGGTCAGCGACTGGCGCTCGCCGGGTGGCGCCTGCTCCTTGCGGCGCTTCGGCGCCTCCGGCGCGACGAGCGCGAGCGCACGGGCAGGCGTCGAGCCGTAGTAGTCCGCGATCCAGAGCGCGAGCTCGACGAGCGATGCGGGGATCTCGCCGAGCACCGACTCGATCGGCCGTGCGGCGACGCCGGGCGGCGGTGCGTCGTCGAGCGAGACGACGATTCCCCTTGCCCGCGACCGGCCGAACGGGATGCGCACGATCGCGCCGACGGCGACATCGTGCGGCACCTCGTAGGTGAACTCACGCGCAAGCGCCCGTGCCGTCACGAGCGGGTAGATCGCTGCGTACCTCATCTACGTTGTCTGTTGCTGTTCCGCGCGGGACGCGAGCCGCAGCTTCTTGAACGAGAGCGTCTTCGCCATGATCCCGATCGCAACGATCCCGAGAATCAAATTGACGACCGTGAGCGCGATGTTCATGCCGACGCTGAATGCGAGCAGCAGCGTGTGCCCCACCCCGCGGCCGCGGAAGAGGAACTCGGTCAGGCCCTGCTTCGTTCCCGCGCCGCCCGGCGTTGCCGGAAAGAGCGTCGCGAGCGAATCGACGACCTGCACGAGCAGTGCGTTGTGGATCGTCGCGGGCACGCCGAACGCTTTCAGGAAGAAGAAGAGCGTCGCGATCCGGAAGACCCACGAGATCGACTGCGGCAGGATCACGCTACGCAGGAACCGCCGTCGGTCCTGGAGGATCGCGAACCCCTGTGCGACACGCTCGCGAAAGTTGTCGACCCGTCTCCGTGTCCAGAGGACCGCAATCACACCGAGCACAGCGAGCACGCCGAGCAGCACGAGCGTGAAGCGTTCGTGGCGCAGGAAGAACTTCCAGTCGACCGTCGGGATGCGCGAGTAGAACTGATGCGTCGGCAGCACGCCGGTGGCGATCGCCCAGATGAGCAGCACGCCGGAGGTGACGAAGTCGAACAGCGTCTCGACGATCAGCGTCGGCGCGAGCGTCGCGTACTTCGCGTCTGGGATCCGCTGCTTGACGAGGTACATCTTCACGAGATCGCCGCCGCGCGCCGGGACGATCGAGTTGACGCCCACTCCGGCCGCATACGCCCCGAAGGCGGTGCGGAACTTCAGCCGGCGCTCGGGGTAGGCGGCATGGACGATCGCGCGCCATGCGCCCGCCCGGAAGAGCAGCTTGATCACGTGGAAGAGAACCGCGAGGCCGAGGAACTCCCACCTCACCGCCGCCAGGTGGTGGAAGAAGACTGCGACCGCGTGGAAGAAGTGGCCCACTCAGGAGCCAGGATGCCTTACGCCCCGGCGGCGACGAGCACCCAGTCGGTGCCGAATCCGAGCAACAGGCCGAGCAGCAGCATCCAGGCGACGAGCGTCGGCATCGTGTAGCGCCGGCAGACCTCGAACAGCTGGATCACGACGTAGAGGATCGAGCCGCCGGCGACCGCGAAGAACGCCACCTCGAGCGCCGGGCTGACCCACGCCTGGCCGATCAGCGTGCCGAGGAACGTCGGGCCGCCGCCGATCAGGCCCATCAGGCCGAGGAAGCCCCAGCTCGGCCGCTCCGCCTCACCGGACATCGGCCCGACGATGCCGAACCCCTCCGTTGCGTTGTGGAGGCCGAAGCCGATGATCAGGACGAGCGCGAGGCTGAGCTCCCCGGCCGCCGCGGACTGCCCGATCGCGAGGCCCTCGCCGAAGTTATGCAGGCCGATGCCGGTCGCGATCAGCAGCGCAAGCCGGCGCCCGGGCGTGAGCGACTCGATCCATGAGCGATGCTTGAACTCGTCGACTGCGGCCGCACCCGGGCCGACGAGCGGTGTCGCGCGGTGCGCCTTCAGCCATCGGTCGTAGTAGACGAGGCTCATCATCCCGGCGACGAACCCGAACGCAAAGAGAGCGCCGTAGCCGCCGAACCTGCCCCAGTGGTGGGCCTGCAGATGCGCCTCGACGGGCTCGACGCCGTGCGAGGTCACGTCCCAGAAGAGGAAGACGAGAATCCCGGTCGCAACAGCGCTCAGCGACGCGCGTAGCCCCGTCGAGGTGCTGCGCACGCGCCCCATCGGGAGGCCGACGAAGATGGTGAAGCCGGCGATTGCACCGAGGATCAGCGTCTGGGTCGTGCTCACGTAAGGCTCACCTTACACATGGCCCGGCTACAGTCGAGACATGGCAACCGGCCACGACGCAGACGATTACCTCGAGACGATCTATTTCCTCGCGTTCCCGATCGGCGAGTATCGCCCGCAGACGAGCGGTGCGCCGACGCTCGCCTCGAGGGTCGCGGAGATGCTTGGCGTCAGCCGCGCGTCAGCCGGGGAGATGCTGAAGCGCCTCGAGGCCGACGGCCTCGTCGAGCGCGGCGAGCACAAGGAAGCAATCCTGACAGCGTCGGGCGCCGAGCGCGCGCGCAAGGTCGTCCGCAAGCACCGGATCATCGAGCGCCTGCTGACCGACTTCATGGGCTACACCGCGGCCGAGGCGCACGTGCACGCCGATGACCTCGGCGGCACGTTCACCGACGACATGGTCGAGCGGATCGTCGTCAAGCTCGGACACCCCGAGCGCTGCCCACACGGCTGGCCGGTCGATCCCGACGTCGAGCAGGCCGAGAACCGCGAGCTCGAGCCGCTCTCAGAGCTCGAGCCGGGGGTCCGCGCGACGATCGTGCGCCTCGCCGAGCACGACGGCGAGCTCCTGCACTGGTTCTACGACGAGGGGCTGACGCCGGGCACCGAAGTCGAGCTGCGCGCGGCCGAGCCGGCGGCCGGCCAGCTGCGCGTCTCCGTAGCGGGCAACGAGAAGTCGATCGGCGAGAAGGCCGCAGCGGGCCTCTTCGTCAAGCGCGCCGCGTAGCTAGACGATCGCGTGTGCTGCGAGGCCGGCGGCCTGGCGCAGCGCGTCGGCCTTGTCGGTGCGCTCCCACGTGAAGTCGTGGTCGTCGCGGCCGAAGTGGCCGTACGCGGCGGTCTTCTGGTAGATCGGCCGCCGCAGGTCGAGGTCGCGCAGGATCGCGGCCGGGCGGAGGTCGAAGTGCTCCCGCACGAGCTGGTCGATCTTCTCGGTCGCGATCTTGTTCGTGCCGAAGGTCTCGACGAGGACCGAGAACGGATGCGCGACGCCGATTGCGTAGGCGACCTGCACCTGGCAGCGGTCGGCGAGGCCGGCGGCGACGACGTTCTTCGCGACGTAGCGCGCTGCGTAGGCGCCTGAGCGGTCGACCTTCGTCGGGTCCTTGCCCGAGAAGGCGCCGCCGCCGTGCGGCGCCGAGCCGCCGTAGGTGTCGACGATGATCTTGCGTCCCGTCAGGCCGGTGTCGCCCATCGGGCCGCCGATCACGAACTTCCCGGTCGGGTTGACGTAGACGAAGTCGGGGTCGTCGAGCTGCTTCTCGTCGTAGAGATTCTTGGGAAGGATCGGGCGTAGCACCTGCTCGATCAGGTCCGGCTTGATCATCGCCTGCGGGTCGAGGCCCTCGCGGTGCTGCGTCGAGATGAGCACCCGCTCGATCGCCGCCGGCGTCTGCTTGCCGTCGGCGTCGACGTCGTAGCGAACCGACACCTGCGCCTTGCCGTCCGGGCGCAGGTAGGGCAGCACGTCGGCCTTGCGCACTTCGGAGAGCCGCTTCGTGATCCGATGCGCCAGCATGATCGGCAGCGGCATCAGCTCGCGCGTCTCGTTCGAGGCGTAGCCGAACATCATTCCCTGGTCGCCGGCGCCGACACGGTCGAGCGGATCGTCATCGCTTGCGTCGTGGGTCACCTCGTAGGCCTTGTCGACGCCCTGCGCGATGTCGGGCGACTGTTCGTCGATCGCCACGATCACGCCGCACGTCTCGGCGTCGAAGCCGTACTTGGCGCGGGTGTAGCCGATCCCCTTCACCGTCTCGCGCACAAGGCGCGGAATGTCGATGTACGTCTCGGTCGTCATCTCACCGGCGACGACGACGAGGCCCGTCGTGATCAACGTCTCGCAGGCGACGCGGCTGACCGGGTCGTTCGAGAGCGCCGCGTCGAGGACCGCGTCCGAGATCTGGTCGGCGATCTTGTCGGGGTGCCCCTCGGTGACCGATTCCGAGGTGAAGAGGAAGGTGCGCTCCGTCATCTCGGCCCAGGGTACCGAAGCTAGCGGGGAACGACGGAGACGCCGAGCGTCTCGTGCGTGGCCGTGTGCGTGAGATAGGCGAGCACTGTTCGCAGCGGCGTCACCCTCCCCACGAAGCCCGGCGAGAGGCTCGTGCCGGCGAGGGCAGCGAGGCTCTCGAGCCCGGGCAAGCCGGTCGAGACATCGAGGTAGGCCCAGGCCGAGGTCGCCTCGGGAAGGCCGGCAACTGCGAGGGCGGTGACCTGCGAGCGCAGCTGCACGTCCGGGTCGTCCGTGAGCACGAGTCGGCCGCCGAACGTCCCGTAGTAGAGGTCGAGCGGCCCGAGGCCGGCACGCTCGACCGCGACGCCGTCGAGGGTTGCCGGGACGGCCGGCGCGGCGTTCGGGTCGAGCCGGGCGACGATGCGCCGAGCGCTCGCCTCATCTCCTCCCTGAGCAAGCAGGGTGACGGACGGAACGGGGACGCCCGCCCGCGCGTAGAGCGCAGCATCGCCGGGCGCAGCCGCTGCGAGATCTGCGACGCGCAGGCCGAGCCCGCGCTCGAGCTGCGCCGCGAACGGGAGGCCCGTGAAGACCGCCGCACCGTCGTGGAAGGCGGCCGCTGCGATCGCGTCACTCGGAATCGACGCTGCGAGCGGTTGCAGCGCGTCGCTCCCACCACCGGGCGTCGTCCGCGAGGCAACGACCCGCCCGCCCCTGTGTGTGGCGGCAACGGTGAATCCCCGGAGAGCGAATGTCAGCTCACCCTTTGCCGCGCGGTACCACGACGCGCCTGCGAGATGCTGCTTCGAGTGGCGGACGAAATCGATCGTGGCCTGCCGGCGCGCGAACACCGTCCACCCGCGGATCTGCGCGTGCGCGATCCCCGCCGCGTCGAGCTGCTTGTCGAGGCGCTTGCGATCGGCCGGGTGGGCGAACGCGACCGCGCGCGTGCCGCGCGGATCGAGTACAGCGATCTGCGCGTCACCGCCGCTAGCGGTGAGCGCGCGCCCGCGCGCGAGCAGCGACTGCAGCCGCGCCCACCCCGGCAGAAAAGCAAGCGCCTGCCGGAGCTCCGGCGTCGCGCGACCGGCGATCAGCGCGAAGGTGTCACGAGGCGCAACCTCCGCCGCCGAGCGGGCGGGCTTGCCGGCTCCACACGACGATGCGCCGAGCGCCAGCGCCGCGAGGAGGAGAGCAACCTTCACTCCGCGGTCGCGCGGCGGCCCATCAGCGACGCGAGGAGCTCGTCGAGCGGCATCCCGTCGAGCACCGCGCAGACCCCATCGGTGATCGGGAGCTCGACCCCGATCCGCCGCGAGAGGTCTTGCAGCACCGGCGCGGTCGTCAAGCCTTCGACGACCTGGCCGATCTGCGCCCGCGCCTCGTCGGCAGTTGCGCCGCGGGCGATCAGCTCGCCCGCGCGGCGGTTGCGGCCCGTCGGATGCCAGCAGGTGACGACGAGGTCGCCCATCCCGGCGAGGCCCGAGAACGTCTCCGACTCGGCGCCGCATGCTTCTCCGAGGCGCGACATTTCGGCGAGGCCGCGCGTGACGATCGCGGCCTTCGCGTTGTCGCCGAGGCCGAGCCCGTCGACCCCGCCGGCGGCGAGTGCGATCACGTTCTTCGCCGCAGCGCAGAGCTCGACGCCGATCAGATCTGTGTTGACGTAGACGCGGAAGGTGACCGAGGTGATCGCATCCTGCAACCACAGTGCGAGTGACTCGTCCTCGGAGGCGATCACCGAGGCGCCGGGCAGGCCTGCCGCCACCTCCTCGGCGAAGTTCGGGCCGGAGAGCACCGCCACCGGGCGGTCGCGGACGAGGGTCGAGAGCCGCTCGCCGCTCGCAGGGTCGAGGCCCTTGACGAGGCTGAGGATCGGTGCGCTGCCCCTGACGCGGCCGAGCACCTCCTCGAAGGATCTCGAGGTGACCGCCAGCACGACGAGGTCGGCGTCCTCGTACGGTGCCTCGTCGATCGTGGCGCGAACCGCGACCGTCACCTCGTGCCCGCGCTCCCGCAGCACGTGGGAGAACGCAGTGCCCCACGCGCCGCCGCCGACGACGACGATGTTCACGAGCGAGCCCTGAAATCGATGGCGACCGGAATCCCCTCCAGACCGAAACGCTCTCGCAGCTGATTCTCCACCCAGTAGCCGTAGTCGCGCGTGATCAGGCCCGGGTCGTTGACCGTGATCCGGAAGCGCGGCGGACGCGACGTGACCTGCGCGCCGTAGAGCATGTTCAGCCGGCGCACGCCCTTCGACGGCGGCTGGCGTATTTCCTTGAGCTCACCGAGGAACTTGTTCAGCTCGGCCGTCGGCACGCGGCTCGCGTAGCGGTCGTAGAGCTCAGCCACCTTCTCGAGCAGGCGCGACACACCACGGCCGGTGGTCGACGAGATGGTGATGAAGTCCGGGCGCTGCCGCAGGCGCCGCTGGAGCTCGGGGCGCACGTCCTCGATCGTGATGTCGGAGATGTCCCACTTCGAGAGCACGATCAGGGTCGCGGAGTGCGACTTGCGCGCCACCTCCACCGCTGTGATGTCGCCCTCGACGATCCCCTCGCTCGAGTCGATCAGCACGAGCGCGATGTCGGCGTGCTCGGCGGCTTCGAGCGCGCGCAGCTCGGTGTAGTAGTCGATTCCCTGCCGCTGCCGGCGCTTGCGCCGCAGGCCGGCGGTGTCGACGAGCACGAACGTGCGCCCGCCGTGCTCGATCGTCGTGTCGATCGTGTCGCGGGTCGTGCCCGGCACGTCGTCGACGATCGTGCGCTCCGACCCGACGAGCTTGTTGAAGAGCGAGGACTTGCCGACGTTCGGCCGGCCGAGGATCGCGACGCGGATCGCGTCGTCCGGCACCTCGCGCGACGACGTGCCCGGCAGGCGCGCGACGATCGTCGCGAGCAGGTCGCCGGTGTTCGAGCCGTGCAGCGCGGAGATCGGGAACGGCTCGCCGAACCCGAGCCCGTGCAGCTCGTGGATCAGCGACTCCTGCGACGGATCGTCGATCTTGTTCGCGAGCACGAGCACGTCGCTCTTCGCGTTGCGCAGGATCTGTGCCAGCTCCTCGTCACCCGGCGTCACGCCGATGCGCGCATCGACGACGAACAGCACCAGGTCGGCCTCGGCGATCGCTGCGCGCGCCTGCTCGGCGATCTGCCGCGTGATCGGGTGCGGATCGACGATGTCGACGCCGCCGGTGTCGATCAGCATGAACCGGTCGCCCTGCCACTCGCAGATCAGCTCCTTGCGGTCGCGCGTCGTGCCGTGTGTCTCGTGCACGACGGCCTGCCGCGTCGCGGTCAGCCTGTTCACGAGCGTCGACTTGCCGACGTTCGGGAAGCCGACGATCGCAACCGTGCCGATCAAGCCCGCGAGCGACTCGGTCGGCTCCGGTGTCTCGATCTCGTGTTCGGGGATGTCGGTTGGCTCGGTCATACGGGCGGTGTCAGTCCGGCCGGGCGACCTTTTGCGTGTGCTTCGGCGAGCCAGTCGAAGAGCACGTTGATGCGTCGCTCGATCTCGACGGTCGCCTCCTTGTAGCCCTTCCCGCCCTTCGGCAGCCCGTCGAACCGCATCGGCTCGCCGAAGGCGACCGAGCACGGCTGCCAGTCGCCGAGCCGCCAGAACTGGGTTCCGTAGATCGCCATCGGGATCACGGGCACGTTCTCCTGGAGCGCGATCATGGCCGCCCCGGGCTGTGCTTGCCCCGGCCGGCCGGTGTTCCCGCGCGTCCCCTCCACGAAGAGCCCGACGACATGCCCTTCGCGCGCCGCCTTGCGCATCTGGCGCACGGCGTCGCGGTCGGACTCGCCGCGGCGGACGGCGATCGTGCCGTGCCAGCTGAGGAAGCGACCGAGGCCCGGGAACGCGACCGCCTCGAACTTGGCGACGAAGTGGATGTTGCGCGGCGAGACGACCCCGACGATCGGGATGTCGAGCCAGTGCATGTGATTGATCGCGTAGACGAGCCCGCCGGTCTTCGGCACCCGCTCCCGCCCGTAGGTGCGTGGACGCGAGACGAGACGCGTCGGCCAGCCCATGTAGCGGCGGCCGAGTGCCCAGGCGATCTGCGACGCGGTCACTGCGCGGCGAGCGAGCGCGACCGGATGAGCTCTTCGATCCGCCCGACGACGTCGTCGACCTCGAGGTCGGTCGTGTCGATCAGCTCGGCGTCCTCTGCCGGCTGCATGCGCACGCGATCCGAGTCGTCCCGCGCGCGCAGATCCGTCGCGAGCGCGTCGGCGCCGATGTCGGGTCGTTCGAACTGACGGCGCTTGGCACGGATCTTCGGGTCGGCCTGGAGGTAGACCTTCACCTCGGCGCCCGGAGCGACGACCGTGCCGATGTCGCGACCCTCGATCACGACGTTTCCGTGTGCGGCGAGCTCACGCTGCCGTTCGCGCATCACTGCACGCACCTCGCGGTGGCGGGCGACGACGGGCACCATCCGGTCGATCCGCGCCTGACGGATGTTCGCGGTGATGTCGGAGCCGGCGATGAACACGCGGCCGACCTCGTCGAAGACAACCGGGTTCTGACGTGCGAGCTCACCGAGCCGGTCACCGTCGTCGCCGAGCGGCAGCCCCTCGCGCATCGCGAGCCAGGTGAGCGCCCGGTACATCGCCCCGGTGTCGAGGTAGCGAAAGCCGAGCCGCTCCGCGAGCCTGCGGGCGACGGTGCTCTTGCCGGCCCCTGCGGGCCCGTCAATAGCCACGATCATCTCTGCACGATTTGGTCCATGAGCGCGAAGAAGCCGGGGAAGCTTACTGTCACGCACTCGGCGCCCTCGATCCTCACTCCTTCACGGGAGACGAGGCCTGCGATCGCTCCGAGCATCGCGATCCTGTGGTCGCCGCGAGACTCGATGCGGCCGCCGCGCGGACGCGTCGGCACGCCGGTGACCGAGAAGCCGTCCTCTTCGGCGCGCGCGCGGCCGCCGATCGCGCGCAGGGCGTCGACGAGCGCTTCGATCCGATCGGTCTCCTTGTGGCGCAGCTCGCCTGCGCCGTAGACCCAGCTGCCACCCCGCGCGCCGGAGGCGAGCAGCCCGAACAGGGGCAGCTCGTCGACGAGCCGCGGCACCTCGTTGGAGGTGATCGTCGTCGCGGTCGGTTCCGCCGCGCGGACTTCGAGGTCGCCCACCTGCTCGAACCCGACACGGCGGCGCGTCAGGATTCCGACGCGCCCGCCCATCCGCTCGAGCACGTCGAGCAGCCCGGTCCGGCGCGGGTTGAGGTTGACGTCGTGGATCGTGATCCGCGACTCGGGCACGAGCGTCGCGCCGACGATGAACGGCGCAGCCGAGGAGAAGTCGCCCGGCACGTCGACGGCACCGAGGCGCAGGTGTGTCGGCGGATCGACGCTGACCGAGGCCGGCCGCACGGTCACGCGGACACCGGCGGCCTGCAGCATCAGCTCGGTGTGGTCGCGGGTCGGCACCGGCTCGATCACGGTCGTCCGGCCCTCCGCACCGAGGCCTGCGAGCAAGATCGCCGACTTCACCTGCGCGCTCGCAACGGGCAGCTCGTAGTCGATTGCCTGCAGCGGGCCGCCGGTGATCGTCAGCGGCAGGTGACCGTCGGTCGTCTCGATCTGTGCGCCCATGCGGCGCAGCGGCTCGGCGACACGCTCCATCGGCCGGGCCGAGAGCGACTCGTCGCCCGTCAGCGTGAAGGTGCCGCTCTGGAACGCGAGCACGCCGACGATCAAGCGGGCGAGCGTGCCTGCGTTGCCGCAGTCGATCGTCGCGCTCTGCAGCCCGCGCAGGCCGACCCCGTGCACGACGAGCTCGTCGCCCGTCTCGTCGACCTGCACGCCCAGCGCGCGCACAGCCTCCAGCGTCGATTCGGTATCGGCCGAGCGGCCGAAGCCGCGGATCACGGTCTCGCCGTGGGCGATCGCACCGAGGATCAGCGCGCGGTGAGAGATGGACTTGTCGCCGGGCACCGCGAAGTGGCCGTCGAGCGACGTTGCAGGCCCGACCGTGACGGCACCGTTCGGGGACCGCTCGGCTGGTGCGGTTTCGAGCGCCGGGGCGGGTGCAGAGGCGAGTGCCTTGGCTCTGACCAGCGCGTCACGAAGCAGCGGCCGGCGCTCGGCGCGGTTGTTCAGCGAGAGCGGGCTCGGATGAGGGGCCGTCAGCGCGATCGCGTTGTTCGGCAACCGCGCGGCAAACCACGCGTCGCGCGCGTCGTTTCCGAGCAGCACGACGACGCGCAGCTTCGGCAGCAGCTCGATCAGCCGCCGCAGGGCCGGCCGTGCTTCGGCGAGGTCCTTCGAGCCGACCTTCGTGCGCTCGACGTACCACGGGACGACGTTCCAGGTCACGATGTCCTGCGCCCGGTCGAGGTCCGACTCGCGCAACAGGTTCCACAGGTTGTCCGCCGTCGGATCGTCGTTGTCGGCGCTGACGAAGCGCGATCCGCCTTCGGCGCGGAGCGCCGCTTTGCGGCCGGGCGCTTGCATCAGCAGCAGAATCGTCGCGTTCACTCCCGCCTCGGTCGGGTCGAACCATGGCACTGTTTCGTCGCCGCCGCGCTCGGCCCGGAGCTCGTCGACGAACGCCGTCAGAGGCGCAACGTGCGGGTCGTGGAGCAGCGACTCCTTCCGCTGCACCTCGCCCGGGTAGCGGTTGGTCTTCGAGCCGTCGGTGCGTGGAGTGCGGTCAACTTTCATCCAGCACCGCCGAGACGATCACGCTGTAGCCCTGGGTCTCGAGCATCGCCGCGGCGCGCTGCGCCTCACCCTCACCCGCGACGAGCACGGTCAGCGTCCCGCCGCGTTCCGGCGAGACGTGATGCAGTTCGAAGTCCTCGATGTTGATGCGCTCGGCGCCGAGCGCCTGGGTGATGCCGGCGAGCACGCCGGGCCGGTCGGGGACGTGCACGCGCAGCCGCTGCAGCCCGCCCGGATCCGGATACTCGCGGTCGAGCATGCGGCGGCGGTTCGACGAGGCCTCGCCGATCCAGCGCGCGAGGAAGCCGGCGTCGCCCCGGGCGAGCGCGTTCTCGACCTGCTCGATGCGGCGGCGGTGCTCTGCGAGCTCACCGCGGATGCGCTCGGCGTTGTCGAGGAAGATGTCGACCCAGATGCGCGGGTTCGCACCGGCGATGCGCGTCATGTCGCGCAGCGAGCCGCCCGCGTGCGTCAGCGGCTCGTGCCCCTCGACGCGGGATGCGCCCGTCTGGTTCGCGACGATGTTCGCGAGCACGTGCGGCACGTGGCTCGTCAACGCGACGAGCCGATCGTGAGCCTCCGCGTCGATCGCGACGGGCGTTGAGCCGAGGTCGGACGCGAAGCCGTGCACGAGCCGGTGGCGGTCGGGATCGGTGTGCGCGACCGGGGTCAGGAACCACGTCGCGCCTTCGAAGAGGCCGGCGGTCGCGTTCTCGGCGCCGCGCGTCTCGGAACCGCAGATCGGGTGGCCGCCGACGAACCGCGGCGAGCCCGCGGCGGCTTCGACCACGCTCGACTTCGTCGAGCCGACGTCGGTGACGGTCGCATCGCCGCTCGCCGCGAGCACGGAGGCGACGGTTGCAGGCAGCTGGGCGATCGGCGCTGCGACGACGACGAGCTCCGCGTCTTCGACGGCGTCCTCCAGCGTCGCCGCCGGCTCGATCGCACCGCGGGCCACCGCGGCGGCGAGCGCTGCCGGCTCGGGATCCCAGCCGACGACGACGTCGCCGCGCTCGATCGCCGCGAGCGCGACGGAGGCGCCCATCAGGCCTGTGCCGACGACGGCGACGCGCACGATCTACCGCGGGGCCCGCTGCATGAGCTCGGCCAGGCGGAAGGCCAGGTCGAGCGACTGCCGCGCGTTCAAGCGAGGGTCACAGAGCGTTTCGTAGCGCGAGGAGAGCTGGCTCTCGAGCACGTCGTCAGCGCCGCCGAGGCACTCGGTCACATCCTGCCCAGTGAACTCGAGGTGCACGCCGCCGGGATGGACGCCCGTCGACCAGCAGGCCTCGAAGAACCCCTCGACCTCCTCCATCACGGCGTCGAAGCGGCGCGTCTTGACGCCGTCGGCGGTGCGGATCGTGTTCGCGTGCATCGGGTCGCAGGCCCAGAGCACCGGGTGTGCGTCCTCGCTGACCGCGCGCAACAGCGGCGGCAGCAGCTCGCGGACGCTCGTCGCCCCCATGCGCGCCACGAACGTGAGCCGCCCTGGGATGCGCGACGGGTTCAAGCGTTCGCAGAGCTCGACGGCCTCGGCCGGCGTCGCCGACGGGCCGAGCTTGACGGCGATCGGGTTGTGCACGCCCGCGAAGAACTCGACGTGCGCGCCGTCGGCCTGGCGCGTGCGCTCGCCGATCCAGAGCAGGTGCGCGGAGCAGTCGTACCAGTCGCCGGTCAGCGAGTCCTTGCGCGTCAGGCCCTCCTCGTAGTCGAGCAGTAGGCCCTCGTGGCTCGTGAAGACATCGACCTCGTGCAGGCGCCGCTCGGCCGACAGGTCGATCCCGCATGCCGCCATGAACTGCAGTGCGCGCTCGATCTCGTCGGCGAGACGCTCGTACCGGCGGCCCTCGGGGCTCGACGCGACGAACTCCTGGTTCCAGAGGTGCACCTGCGTCAGGTCTGCGTAGCCGCCCTTCGTGAACGCGCGCAGAAGGTTCAGCGTCTGCGCGGACTGATTGTAACCCTCGACCATCCGTTGAGGGTCGGCGATGCGTCCCTCGGCGGTGCGCGCGTCGTCGTGGATCATGTGGCCGCGGAAGCTCGGCAGGCCGTCGTCGTCGGTCAGATCGGAGCGCGGCTTCACGAACTGCCCGGCGATCCGCCCCACCTTCACGACGGGCAGCGTCGCGCCGTAGGTGAGCACGGCTGACATCTGCAGCATGATCTTCAGCTTCTCGCGGATCCGCATCGTCGAGAGCTCGTCGAACGACTCGACGCAGTCACCTGCCTGCAGCAGGAAAGCCTTGCCCTCGATCACGCGGGCGAGACTTTCGCGCAGCTGGCGGGCCTCGCCGGCGAAGACGAGCGGCGGGCTCGCCTGCAGGCGCTCGACCGCTGCCACGGCGGCGGCGGGCTCCGGCCACTCAGGCTGCTGGAGCGCGGTGCGCTCGCGCCAGGAGGCGGGAGACCACGTGTCGGACGTGACTGCCACGGATCCCAGTGTAGAGACGGAATTTCCTCTATCCTGCGCACGTGACCTTCGCCTCTTGCAACCGCTGGTCGTGGCGCCGCGGGCGAGGCGGAGGCCTGCGCTAAGGCCGCCTCGTCCGCTGATTCGACCCAGCGCACCATACGACCCTTGACGAGGTGACACCAATGCGCGTCTTTTCCGGCATCCAGGCGACTGGGGCCAAACACATCGGCAACTACATCGGCGCGATGCGCCAGTACGTCTCGACCCAGGACGAGAACGAGGCCTTCTTCTGCGTCGTCGACCTGCACTCGATCACGTCCGAGTACGACCCGCAGGACCTGCACGACCGCACGCTCGACCTGGCCGCGCTGCTCTTCGCGGTCGGGCTCGATCCCGACCGGTGCACGCTCTTCCTCCAGAGCCACGTGACCGCGCACGCCGAGTCGGCGTGGCTGCTCTCGGCCGTCACCGGGTTCGGGCAACTCGGCCGCATGACTCAGTTCAAGGAAAAGGGCGAAGGCAAGGAGTTCGTCTCGGCCGGCCTCTTCACCTACCCGGTGCTGATGGCCGGCGACATCCTGCTCTACCAGACCGACATCGTCCCGGTCGGCGACGACCAGCGCCAGCACGTCGAGCTCGCGCGAGACATCGCGCAGCGGTTCAACTCGCGCTTCGGCGAGACGTTCAAGGTGCCGAAGGGCGTCTTCCCGCAGGTCGGCGCGCGGATCATGGATCTCCAGGAGCCGACGAAGAAGATGTCGACGACCGGCGGCAACGAGGCGGGGACGGTGCTCCTCCTCGATCCCTCGGACGTGATCCGCAAGAAGTTCAAGACCGCGGTCACCGACTCTGGTCGCGAGATCCGCTACGACCCCGACAAGCCGGGCGTCTCGAACCTGATCGAGATCCTCTCGGTGTCAACCGACCGGTCGATCAAGGAGATCGAGGCCGACTATGACGGTCGCGGCTACGGCGACCTGAAGGCTGACGTCGGTGACGCCGTTGTCGAGCTCTTCGCACCGATCCACGCGCGGTACGCCGAGCTGCGCGCAGACGAGGGCGAGTTGCGGCGCCTGTTGCGCGTCGGCGCCGAGAAGGCGCGCGAGACCTCGGCTCCGACGCTGACGCAGATGTACGAGCGCATGGGATTCGTTTCGCCGTAAGATCGCCTTCGGCCACGCGACCCAAGGGGAGGGATTGTCCGTGTGCGAACAAGCGACGACTGCGGTCCAATCCACTTCGTCACCAGATCGTCCGGGGGCAGTCGCCCCCGGGTCTCGGCTCGCGCCGTACCGTCGGCGCGTCACGTCAGCACGACAGTCCGGTCCGCAAAGGCAAGGGGGAAGCATGTCTTACGTACGGCGAACGGCAATCGTCGCCGCTCTGATCGCCGCGTCCACAGCAGTGGCGCTCGTCTCGGGTGCCGCCACGCACGGCGCGCAGGCGGTCGCAAGCGGCGCGTGTCAACTCGGCGACAAGCCCGGCCAGGTCAAGCACGTCATCTATCTGCAGTTCGACAACACGCACTACCTGCGCGACAACCAGACCGTCGCCTCCGATCTCGAGCAGATGCCGAACCTCCTCAACTTCCTGAAAGGCAACGGCACGCTCCTCACGAACGACCACACGATCCTCATCTCGCACACAGCAGGCGGGATCCTGTCGTCGCTGACCGGTCTCTACCCGGATCGCCAGGGCCAGACGGTCTCGAACAGCTACGACTACTTCAAGCCCGACGGCACGCCACAGTTCACCTCGTCGTTCAAGTACTGGACGGACACTGTGGACGGCACGAACGAGACGATGCCGAACATGGTCGGCGACGGCGGCCAGACCACTCCCGCCCCCTGGCTGACCTACACCCACGCCGGCTGCAACGTCGGCGGTGTCTCGGCCGCGAACATCGAGCTCGAGAACAACTCGACAAGCGCATCCGGCGACATGACCCGGGTCTTCGGGAACGGGTCGCCGGAGTGGAACGAGGCAGCCAATCCTGCGACGAAGACGAAGGCGCTCGCCGACTTCATCGGCATTGCCATTCACTGCGCGCAGGGCGCTCCCCTCTGCAACACGCCGACTGCGAAGCCCGACGACGCGACGATCTACCCGGGCTCGAGCGACGGCTACAAAGCGCTCTTCGGCGCCGCGTACGTCAACCCGGCGATCACCGGCGGCCAGCCGTGCGTCAAGACGGTCGACGGCAGCAGCAACATCACCGACCCGGCGGGCAACTGCGGGTTCCCCGGCTTCGACGGGGCGCTCGCGAAGAACACGCTCGGCGAGGTCGCACAGATGCAGGAGAACGGCGTTCCGGTGACGTTCGCCTACATCTCCGATGCCCACGACAACCACACGCTCTTCCGCGCCTCGGGTCCGGGTGAGGCCGACTACAAGCAGCAACTGGCCGACTACAACACAGCGTTCGGAGCGTTCTTCACGCGCCTGCAGCACGACGGCATCGACAAGAGCAACACGCTCTTCGTCGTCACCGTCGACGAGGGCGACCACTTCGCGGGCGGCACCGGTACACCGTCCGGAAACTCGCTGACGTACTCACACACGCCGTGCTCCCCGACGGTCGCGACGTGTCCGACGAATCAGATCGGCGAGATCACGACGAACTTGAAGTCGTTCGCGCCTGCAGGCAGCCCGTTGTTCGACCTGCATTTCGACGACGCACCGACGATCTACGTCAACGGTCAGCCCGAGCGGACGAATCCGGCGGTGCGGAAGCTGGAGCGCGACCTCGGCGGTGCAACCGCGGTCGACCCGTACCAGGGTGGAGCAACGGTGCCGCTGGCACAGCGCCTCGCCGACACGGTCGAGGAGCAGACCCTGCACATGATCAACGCCGACCCGAAGCGGACGCCGACGTTCACGTTCTTCGGCAACTCCGACTTCTTCTTCCAGGGATCCAACTCGGCGACCTGCGGAACACCGACACCGGTGACGTGTGTCGATCCGAAGTTCGCCTGGAACCACGGCGACTTCCAGGACGACATCGCGAGCACCTGGCTTGGAGTCGTCGGCCCCGGAGTCGCGTCGAACGGGATCGACAACACGACGTGGACCGACCATGTCGACGTCAGGCCGACGATCAACGCGCTGCTCGGCCTCTCCGACAGCTACCAGGACGACGGCCGCGTGATCACGCAGATCCTCGGCCACGGGAAGAGCGAGGGCGGTGAGCACGGTCACCACGACCCCGCGACGCAGCTCGGGAACGTCTACAAGCAGCTGAACGCGCCGTTCGGCACGTTCAGCATGGACACGCTCGTCGTCTCGACCGCTGCGCTCAAGTCGACCGACGAGCTGCGCTACGACTCGCTCGAGACGTCGATCGCGAACCTGACGTCGAAGCGCGACGCGCTCGCGGAGACGATCCGCGGCGCGTTGAACGACGACGCGTCAGGAGCGAACAAGCTCGACGAGAAGCAGTCGAAGGACTGGATCAAGCAGGCGCAGAGCCTGATCGGCCAGGCGCACGACCTCGCCGCGACGGTCTAGCCGAACGGAGAGCAGCTACCTCGGAGGGCTCGAGCTCGCGCCAAGCGCCGGGCTCGAGCCCTTCGACGTTCAACGGGCCGTAGGCGCTGCGGTGCAGCCGCTTCACGCGGTGCCCGACCGCTTCGAACATGCGCTTCACTTGGTGGTTGCGGCCCTCGTGGATCGCGAGCTCGACGATCGAGCCGGAGATGCGCCTGACCTGGGCTGGCGCCGTCTTCACGTCGTCGTCGGCGAGCATCACGCCGTCGGCGAGCTTGCGCAGGATCCCGTCGGTCGGCTGAGCCCACAGCTCTGCGACGTAGACCTTGTCGATCTCGTACTTCGGGTGCGCGAGCCGGTTTGCGAGGTCACCGTCGTTCGTGAGCAGGATCGCGCCGGTCGTGTCGGCATCCAGGCGGCCGACCGGCACGACGCGCGCCGGGTGCTCGACGAGGCCGACGACCGTCGGGCGGCCCTGCGGGTCGCTCGCCGTGGTGACGACACCGGCCGGCTTGTGCAAGAGCACGTAGGCGAGCTCCTGCTGCGCAAGCGTCTTGCCGTCCAGGCGCACGTCGTCGGAGGGCTGCACGACCGTGTTCAGATGGCCGGGCTCGCCGTTGACCGTGACGCGGCCGGACTTGATCAGCTCGTCGCAGCGGCGGCGGGAGGCGACGCCCGCGCGGGCGAGCCAGGCGTTCAGGCGCACTAGCTGTTGGCGGGCGCGTAGCGCTCGTCGTGCGCAGCCGCCAGCTTCACCAACAGGCCGTGCAGCGTCTTGCGCTCAGCGGCCGTCAGCGGCGCGAGCAGTTCCGCATCGACGTCGCCGACAAGCGTGCGCAGCCGAACGAGCTCCTGCTCGCCCGCCTTCGTGAGGCTGACGAGGTGGCGGCGGCGGTCGTTGAGGTCGCGCCGACGCTCGATCAGGCCGTTGCCTTCGAGCTCGTCGAGCAGGCCGACCAGGTAGCTGCGGTCGTAGCGGAGCGCGTCGGCGATCGTCCCCTGGGTCGCACAGGAGCCTTGGGCCACCACCGCGAGGACGCCGTAGGCGAACGGCACAGCGCCCGCATCCTCGAAGGCCGAGACGGTCTTCTCCTTGGAGATCATCCCGAGCCGCTTGACGAGGAACGACGGGCTGTTGACGAACTCGCGCGGTGCCCGGACGACCTTCTTCAGTTCCGTCACATCGACCATGCCGAAAGTGTAGCGCGCTCTACCGTGGTGATGATGTATAGTGGAGTTGATCCACGATTTAAGGAGCCTCTCAATGCCATCGTCACTCTCACCAAATCGCTGGGCCGCACTTGCACTGATCGTCGTCGCGCAGTTCATGGTCGTGCTCGACGTCTCGATCGTCAATGTCGCGCTCAGCTCGATCAAGCTCGACCTCGGTTTCTCCGAGACCGGCCTGCAGTGGGTGATCACCTCCTACGCGATCGTCTTCGGCGGCTTCCTGCTGCTCGGCGGACGCCTCGGCGACCTCTACGGCAGGCGGCGCATGTTCATGATCGGCCTGCTGGTCTTCGTCGCGGGCTCCGCGCTCGCCGCGCTCTCGTGGTCGTCCGGCTCGCTGATCGGCTTCAGGGCGTTGCAGGGCCTCGGCGGCGCGCTCTTCGCCCCCGCCGGGCTGTCCCTCCTGATGACGACGTTCACCGGCGACCGTGACCGCAACCTCGCGATCGGCGTCTGGGGCGCCGCGTCAGGCAGCGGCGGGGCTGCGGGCGTGCTGCTCGGCGGCGTCCTCACCTCCTACCTCAGCTGGCCGTGGATCTTCCTCGTCAACGTGCCGGTCGGGCTCGCTGTCGCAGCGCTGGCGCCGAGGTTCATCGGCGAAGCCAAGCGGATTCAGGCTGCCCGGCACTTCGACGTCGCCGGCGCGACGTCGGTGACTGCGTCGCTGATGATCTTCGTCTACGCGCTCACCTACGCGACCCAGCATGCGTGGACCTCGCCGGTCACGATCGGCCTGCTCGCCGTCTCGGTCGCGTTGCTCGGCGCGTTCGTCTCGATCGAGCACCGCGCTGCGTCGCCGTTGATGCCGCTGTCGATCTTCGGCGTGCGCACGCTCGCCGCGGGCAACATCATCACCGTCGTCCTCGCGTCGGTCGCCTTCTCGAGCTTCTTCCTGCTCGCCCTGTACATGCAGCAGGTCGAGCACTACTCGGCCGCCCAGACGGGCGTCGCCTTCACCGCGATTGCGTTGCCGATCGCGACCCTGTCGAACTTCGTCGGCCCGCTCGTGCGTCGAGCCGGAGCCCGGCCGGTGCTCGTCTCCGGGCTGCTGTTGATCGTGGCGGCCGAGGCACTGCTCCTGCGGCTGCCCGTACACAGCACCTACGCCGTCGATCTGCTGCCGGCGTTCCTGCTGCTGGGAGTCGGAATGGCGCTCTCGTGGGTGCCGGTGACGATCGCCTCGCTCGCGGGAGTCGCTCCGGCAGACGCCGGGATCGCCTCGGGCATCACGAACACCGCGCGCCAGGTCGGTGGCGCCGTCGGCCTGGCGGTCGTCAGCACGATCGCCGCCAGCTACGGCGGTGTCGGCGCGGCGGCTGTGACGAACGGCTTCCAGGTCGCGTTCGGCGCCCTCCTCGGAGTGTCGATCGTCGCGGTCGCCGTCGCCGCCGTCTTCCTCGTCCCGCGCACCCCCGCCGCGATCGGCGAGGAGCGGCTGGACGTCGCGCCCGCCGAGGCGCTCGCGGAAGCGGCGTAGCCTCAGCTTCATTTGTTGCAGGAGGCCACGCCGAGGCGTAGGTTCGAGCCTTGCGTACCACCATGAATATGAAGGAGGTCCGATGACCGACATCGGAACGATGGCCGCCCCCGCCATCCTCGACGCCGAGGTGCTGAGCGAGCTTCGACAAGGCTTCCGCGGTGAGATAATCGAGCCGGACAGCCCGCGCTACGACGAGGCGCGGCAGGTGTTCAACGGCATGTTCGATCGCCGGCCCGCTGCAATTCTCCGTCCGACCGGCACAGCCGACGTGATTCGCGCGATCGGGCTCGCGCGGCTGAGCGGGTTGCCGCTCGCGATCCGCAGCGGCGGCCATTCGGTCGCCGGGTTCTCGTCCAGTGACGGCGGAATCGTGCTCGACCTACGCTCGCTGACGGGGATCCGAGTCGATCCCGAGCGGCGCACGGCCCGCGTTCAGGCCGGCGTCGACTGGGCCATGTTCGACCACGAGACACAGCAGTTCGACCTGGCCGTCACGGGCGGCCGGGTGACGACGACAGGGGTCGTCGGCTTCACGACCGGCAGCGGCAGCGGCTGGCTCGAGCGCAAGCTCGGCTTTGCCTGCGACAGCGTGATCGGCGCGGACGTCGTCACGGCCGACGGCGAGGTCGTTGTCGCGAACGACCGTGAGAACGCGGACTTGCTCTGGGGGCTGAAGGGCGGCGGCGGCAACTTCGGCGTCATCACCGAGCTCGAGTTCAACCTCCATCCGGTCACACCGATCGTCTACGGCGGGTTGGCCGCGTTCGACCCGGCGCAGGCGCGCGAGGTGATCACCACCTGGCGGGAGATCTCCGAGGGCGCACCCGAGGAGCTCGGCTGGGCGGTCGCCTCGATCACCGCACCGCCGGAGCCGTTCGTGCCGCAGGAGTGGCACGGCAAGCGGATGTGGGCGGTCGCGGGACAGTTCGCAGGCCCGCCGGAGGTCGCCGAGCGCCTGCTCGCACCGCTGCGCGCGCTGAAGCCCGTCGTGGATCTCTTCCAGCCGATGCCGTACACGGTCGTGCAGGGCCTGCTCGACCCGGCGAACCCCTACGGGCGGCGCAACTACTGGCGGGCCCACAACGTGACCGGGGCCGACGACTCGCTTGTCGACAAGCTGATCGAGGTCGGCGAGCGGATCCCGTCGCCCTTCACGGGGTTGATTCTCCTCAATCTGGGCGGGGCGATCTCCCGCGTCGACGACAATGCGACCGCGCTCGGCGGACGCGACGCGCCGTACTCGGTTCACCTGAACTGCATGTGGGAGGGCGCGGAGAACGACGACGAGAACATCGCCTGGACGCGCGGTGCAACCGACACGTTCAGCCCGTGGATCTCGGCCGGGATGGCGCTCAACTTCTACACGGAGATCGCCGACGCGGAGATCAGCGACAGCTTCGGCCCGCAGCTCGAGCGGCTGCGCGGCCTGAAGACGAAGTACGACCCGACGAACCTGTTCCGGCTGAACCAGAACATCAAGCCGGCCTGATCTGAGGGAGAGCGGTAGCGGCCGGCCTCGTGCCGGTCGCCAGACCTCCTAGGCGGGGCGCTGCTCGGCGACCGCTTCGAGGCGCTCGCGGATCTGGGCGACGTCGTCGCCGAGCTCGTCGACGCGCGGCAGCGCGGCGAGCGATTCGAGGCCGAAGATGCGCTCGAAGAGCGGTGTCGTGCGGTAGCGGATCGCACCGAACTCGTTCTCGCGGCCGCCTTCGGCGATCAGCCCGCGCTCGGCGAGGCCGGCGATCACACCGTCGACGTTGACTCCGCGGATGCGCGCGATCTCGGGGCGGGTGACCGGCCCGAGGTAGGCGACGATCGCAAGCGTCTCGAGCGCAGCCTGCGAGAGGCCCTTCTCGACCGGCTTCTCGAACAGGCGGGCGCACGCCTCGGAGGCCTCCGCCGAGGCGCGAAACGCGTAGCCGCCGGCGACGTGCTCGAGGACGATGCCGCTGCGGCCTTCGGTGAAGCGCTCGGCGAGCAGCTCGAGTGCCTGCTCGACCTCGGCGGCGTCGACCTGGGCGGCGGCGGCGAGCTCTTCGAGGGGCAGAGGCTGTGCTGCGACGACGAGCAGCGCCTCGATCGTCCGCGCCAGTTCGGCGGCGTGCGTTACCTCGGTGGGGATCAGGCGGAGCGGACGTTCCACGAGAGACTCCTTTCTGCGTTGGCGCGGGAAATCCTTATCGGTGCAAATGGCGAGGCCTGGGCGATCGCGATCTCGTTCTGCTTGCGCAGCTCGAGCAGCGCGAGGAAGGCGATCGCGACCTCGATGCGCGTCAGCCCCTCCACCTCCTGGTCGAAGTCGAAGCGGGCCCGGCGGCGAAGGAGCGAGCGCCAGCGGTCGAGGAACTGCGAGACGGGCGGGAAGCGAAGCGCCATGTGCGAGACCGACGGCTCGGGCGGCTCGACCGCGAGCAGGCGGAGCGCGCCTGCGAGCTTCTCGGGATCCTGTTGGGCGAGCTTGCGCTCCGGCTTCGGCGCGAGCGGCGCCGGGCCGATGCGAAAGAAGAGGTCGCGGCGCTCGTCGAGGCGCCCGCGCAGCCAGTTCGCTGCCTCCTTGGCACGGCGGTACTCGGCGAGGCGGCGGGCGAGCTCTTCGGCTGCTTCCTCCGGCTCGAGCTCGGCGAGCTCTGCCTCCTCCTCCGGGAACATCGCGCGCGCCTTCAGCTCCAGCAGCGCCGAGATCAGGACGAGAAACTCGCCGCAGGCGTCGAGATCGAGCTCGCCGCGCTCGGCAAGGTTCTCGACGAAGGCGATGATGATCTCCGCGAGATCGACCTCCTGCAACGGCAGTTCTTCGCGGAGCACGAGCGAGAGCAGCAGGTCGAACGGGCCTTCGAAGGCGTCCAGGTCCAGCTCGAGCTCGCGGACGGCTAGCGGCATCGGGTCAGGCTATCGGCGTTACCGGACGCGGCCCTTCGGGATCGCCATCGCCGGTCCCTTGGGCGGTTCGTGCCGCGGCTCGTGCGGCTTGGAGCCGGGCTCGCGCCGGAAGAACTGGTGGCAGACGAAGTAGGCGACCGACGCGACGAAGCAGACGATCGAGACCCAGCCGTTGATCCGCAGGCCCGCGAAATGGTGCGACGGGTCGACGCGGAGCAGCTCCTCGAAGAAGCGCCCGAACGTGTACCAGGCGACGTAGAGCGCGAAGAGCGCAGGCGGGCGGATCCGGAAGCGGCGGGCGACGTAGAGCAGCACCGCGACGCCGATCAGGTTCCAGATCAGCTCGTAGAGAAAGGTCGGGTGGAAGGTCGCGCGGTCGAAGTACTGGATCGGCCGGTTCGCAGGGTCGATCTTCAGCCCCCACGGCAGTGTGGTCGGCTTGCCGTAGAGCTCCTGGTTCCAGTAGTTGCCGATGCGGCCGATCGCCTGGGCGAGCAGGAGGCCGGGCGCGGCGGCGTCGAGGAAGACGGCGACGTTCCCGCCCGCGCGGCGCACGACCATGGCGCCGACGATCGCGCCGAGCGCGATCCCGCCCCAGATACCGAGGCCGCCTTTCCAGACCTCGAAGACGCCCTGCCACTTGGGGGTCGGGACTTCGCTCCAGGAGGTGAGGTCGTGGTAGGCGCGCGCGCCGACGACGCCGAAGGCGACGCCCCAGACCGCGACCCGCGTCACGAGCTCCCACTGTCCGCCCTGGGCGACCCAGCGCTTGCCGGTCAGCCAGATGCAGGCGAGGATCGCGACGAGAAGCGTCAGCCCATAGAGGTGCAGCGTCAGCGGACCGAGGTGCAGGGCCCCCGTGTGCGGGCTCGGGATGTATGCGATCACCGCCCGAGATACTGCACTACCGGGCGGAATCCTCCGTAACGAGTACGAACCTGGCTAGCGCAAGATCGAGAGGGCGAGCTCGGGCGAGCAGCCCTTCTGGAGCATCTCCGCCGCGCGATGGAGGTCGACGTCGGTGCGGGTCGCAAGCTCGTCGGCGGCCTCGGGCGGGTAGCCGGCCCGCATGAGCTCCGCGGCGCGCCAGGACTCGACGAGCTCTTGCTCGGAGGGGCGGACGTTGGTCTCTGCAGTCGGCATCTAGATGTTCATCTCCTCTCTCATCTCTTCGGTCAAACGAAGCTGCTGGTTCTCCCCATACCGGGGGATCTACTGAGTTAACGGACTTTTTACGCCTGGGTACTGAACCACGGGCGGTTTCGGGCCTGGATGAAGGTCTGGACCCGCCGGCGCGGGCTCAGGCGACGGCTGATTCGCCGAGGATCATCTTGACCTCGGCGTAGAAGTCCGGCGCAGCCTGCACCTTGTATTGCGGCCCGAACGCATAGGTCTTGCGCCCGTGGGAGGTGAGCAGGTCAGCGTACACAGGTGACTCGCCCGGGAAGTCCCTGATCAGCGCGGCGAGCTCCTTGATCGTCCCGGCCTTCGCCTTCGTCGCGTCGATCTTCAGCCGCACCTCGCGCCTGTCGGCGACCGCTTCGAATGCGGCCAGCTCGAGCGCAACGAGCTTCGTCTCGCCTTCCTTGCGGTCGATGCGGCCCTTGACGATCAGGATGCGGTCGGTGACGCACAGCTCGCGGTACTTCTCGTAGAGCGTGTTGAAGACGACCGTCTCGACGCCGCCGGTGATGTCCTCGAACTGCAGGAACACCATCGCGTCGCCGCGCTTTGTCGTCATGTGGCGGATGCTCGAGACGATGCCGCCGATCGTGATCACCTCGCCGTCGCGTCGCCGCTCGAGCTCGCCGACGGTGGAGTCGGACTTGCGACGGAGCTGGTCGCGGATCGCCGAGAGCGGGTGGTCGGAGACGTAGAGGCCGAGCACTTCCTTCTCGAGCTTCAGCAGATCGTTCGTCTCGAACTCGCCGGTCGGCGTCGGCGGATGGTGCTTCGGCTTGGCGTCGTCAATCGGGCCGAGGTCGAAGATCGAGCCCTGGCCGGCGAGGCGGTCGGCCTGCTGCTTCTGCCCCCACGCGACGGCCTGTTCGAGCACCTCGAGCCCGCCCTTGCGCGAGCCGGGCAGTGCGCCGCACTTGACGAGCGCTTCGAGCACGCGCTTGTTCGAGGCCGACGGGTCGACGCGCTCGGCGAAATCCCAGACGGATTCGAACGGGCCGCCGTCGTTGCGCGCGGTGATCACGGCCTTCGCCGCGCCCTCCCCCACGCCCTTGACGGCGTTCAGGCCGAAGCGGATCTTGCCCTCGACGACGGCGAAGTCGAACTGCGACTCGTTGACGTCGGGCGGCAGCACCTCGATGCCCATCTCGTGGCACGCGTTGACGTAGATCGGCACGCGGTCCTTCGTGTTCATGACGGAGCTGATCAGCGCCGCCATGTACTCGTGCGGATGGTTTTGCCGCAGCCAGGCGGTCTGGTAGGCGATCAGCGCGTAACACGCAGCGTGCGCTTTCGGGAACGAGTAGTCGGCTGCTTTCTCGACGTCCTCCCACAGCTGCTTCGCGGCGGCGGGCGTCACGTCGTGCTCGGCTGCGCCGTCCATGAACTTGTCCTTCAGCGAGTTCATCAGCGCCCGGATCTTCTTGCCGATCGCCTTGCGCAGATCGTCGGCCTCGGTGATCGTGAAGCCCGCAAGCTCGCGCGCGATCCGCATGTAGCTCTCCTGGTAGATGCAATTGTGCGCTATCACGTTGTTCGCGACGAAGTTGTGGACGCCCTCCACCTCGATGTCGTAGACGTGCTCCTCGCCGGCAGGCTCGATCGACTCGATCTCCGCCCACGCTACCTTCGAAAAACGCTCCGCAACCGGGAGCTCGACACGCTGGTGAGCCTGCTCGAGCAACGAAACCGGGAATCGCCGCCTGCGCGCGCCAACCGGCAAGAGGTGCTGCCGGTCGATTCCAAGGTCCGCGATCGCGCGATCCGACACTCGGCCTCCACGAGAACGCCGCCTTCCAGCGAACTCAAGCTGTCCACCGATCTCGCGACTCTCATCGAGGACGAGCTCGCGGTCGAGGGTCAAGCTCGTGTCATCGGCCCACGTGTCGACTTCGCACTTTTCCGTCAGCATGAACTGCTGGACGAGACAAGAAAATCGCCGCGTCCCCCGCGTTGAGACTTGGTGTGCCAGCTGCCCTCCGCGCTTGCCGTGGTAGGGGCTGACGTGAATCGTCGAGCGAATCCCAAGCCGGAGAAGCAGTGTTTGCACGTCGATCGCGAGCCGGCGTGAGATCGTCTTGTAGGACGCTTGCGGCTCGCTGACGTGGCCGTCGCAGTCCCACAACGCAGCGAGGAAGCGAGCGATGTCACCGTCCGCCAGCTCAAAAACTTCCTCGGGTACGAACTTCTCGCTGCTCGTCACCCCTCTGCGGTACGAGCCTGCGTCGCGCCTCCACCGCAGGCTCTGCTCGCGGAGGGAACGCTCGAGGGTCGTCGTCCCGTGGTAGCCCACGACGGTGGCATCGCGCCCCGCGAGCGTACGAAGAACTCCGCGCTCTTGGACGTACGTCGTCGGCGCGAGGTCGTCGTATCCCGATCTGCAGGAGTCCGAGAATGATGCGTTTAGCGCATCCGACTTCGAATAGAAGCCGGGCGTCGCGCCCGCCAGACTTCCGTCTCCGAGGAGATACGCGAGCACGCGCATCCTCGCGCGTTCCGACTCCGACAACGACCTGCCCTCCCCCGCGAGGCTGAGCTTCTGCGGTGTGCCCACGAAGTCGCCCGCCGAGAGCTCGCCGAGCCGACGCCATCCGCGCTCGGTGAGGAACTCATGGTTGGCAGTGGCCTTGATCTCCGCTCCGTTCTTCAGACGCAGCGCATAAACGGGGCGCACGCCGTTGTCGAACCACCGCGTGACCTTCGCGTGTGTCGGGACGAGCCCGTCGTCGACTCCCTGCACGAGGATCTCATCGTGTTGCTCAAGTGCATCGATCCGCACGCGTCGGCCGGAGGCGGCGTCGAAGACGAGCGAGTCGCCGGTCAGGCAGATACCGAAGGTGTCGCGCAGGATCGGCTCGAGGCGCTTGTCGACGTACGTGACCGCTTCCTGCTTCGCCTTGCGCTTCGCGTAGGTCGGGATGTAGCTCATCGGGCCCGGCCGGTAGAGCGCGACGAGGGCGATCAGGTCCTCGAACCCCGTCGGCTTGACGAGACGAAGCGCGTCGCGCATGCCTGACGACTCGAACTGGAAGACGCCGGCTGCCTCGCCCTTGGCGAGCATCGCGTAGGTCTTCTTGTCGTCGAGCGGGATCGTCGAGATGTCGAGGCTGCCGATCAGGCTGCAGGCCTTGTCGATCACGTCGAGGTTGCGCAGTCCGAGGAAGTCCATCTTCAGGAGGCCGAGCGCCTCGATGTCCTTCATCGCGAACTGCGTCACGACTTCCATGTCGGCGCCCTTCTGTTGCAGCGGCACGACGTTGATCAGCGGCTGGGCGCCGATCACGACGCCGGCTGCGTGGATCGAGTCGGCGCGCGTCAAGCCTTCGAGCGGTTGTGCGAGCTCGATGATCTCCTTCGCGACCGGGTCGGCGTCGATCGCCTTGCGCAGCTCGCTGCCCGGCTTCAGGCACTCGTCGAGCGTCTGGCCGGGACCTTCCGGAATCAGCTTCGCGATCTTGTCGACGACGCCGTAGGGAACCTCGAGCACGCGGCCCGCGTCGCGGACGGCGGCGCGCGCGGCCATCGTCGAGAAGGTGATGATCTGCGCGACGCGGTCGGCGCCGTATTTCTCGCGCACGTAGTTGATGACGCGCTCGCGGCCTTCGACGGCGAAGTCGATGTCGATGTCTGGCATCGACTTGCGGCCGGGGTTGAGGAAGCGCTCGAACATCAGGTCGTAGCGGATCGGGTCGATGTCGGTGATCGCGAGCGTGTAGGCGACGAGCGAGCCGGCGGAGGAACCGCGGCCCGGGCCGACGGAGACGCCGTGCGTCTTCGCGAAGTGGATGAAGTCCCAGACGATCAGGAAGTAGTCGGTGAAGCCCATTTCCTTGATCGTCTTCAGCTCGTACTTGAGACGCTCCTGAAGCTCGGGCGTCACCTTGTCGTAGCGGCGCGCGAGGCCCTTCTCGCAGAGCTCGACGAGGTAGTCGAACGAGTCGCGGCCCTCGGGCACGTCGAAGAGCGGAAGATGGATCTTGTCGAGCTCTATCTCGACGTTGCAGCGCTCGGCCACCTCGAGCGTGCGTCGCATCGCGTCCATCTGGCCGGGGACGTCGAGCGCCATCTCCTCGGGCGACTTGAAGTAGAAGTGGTCGGTGTCGAACTTCCAGTGGTTCGGGTTCTTGAGCGAGTCGCCGGACTGGATGCAGAGGAGCGCCTCGTGTGCACGCGCGTCGGTGTCGCGGAGGTAGTGGACGTCGCCGGTCGCGACGGTCGGCAGCTTCTGCTTGGCGGCGAGCTCGATCAGCTGAGGCAGGATGCGCGCTTGCACGTCGAGGTGTGCGTTCTGGAGCTCGACGTAGACGTTGTCGCGGCCGAAGACCTGTGAGAGGTGGTCGAGCTCGCCCTCGGCGTCGGTATTACGGCTCTCCTCGAGCGCCTTGCAGACTCTGCCGCTGAGGCAGCCCGAGAGCGCGATCAGACCGGATTTATGCCGCTCGAGCAGCTCCCAGTCGACGCGCGGCTTGTAGTAGTAGCCCTCGAGGTAGCCGAGCGAGGAGAGCTTGATCAGGTTCGAGTAGCCCTCGTTGTCGGCCGCGAGCAGCGTCAGGTGCGCGTTGCCTTTCGTGTGCGCTTTGTGGTCCTCGGCGACGTAGACCTCGCATCCGATCACGGGCTTGACGCCCGTGCCGCGCGTCGCCTTCCAGAGCTGGACGGCGCCTGCCATCGAGCCGTGGTCGGTGAGGCTGACCGACGGCATCTCGAGCTCCGCCGCCCGCTTGACGAGATCCGGGACGCGGCACGCCCCGTCGAGGATCGAGTACTCGGAGTGGACGTGCAGGTGGACGAATTCAGCCGAGGTCTTGGAGGCAGTGGCCATCGCGGAGGGTCATAGTACGCCCGCCCCCGGAAGGCACTCGAAACGGCTCAGAAGAGACCGAGCACGTTGGGAGCTGCCTCCGAGATCGATCGATTGCAGCACACGTCAGTTGCGCTCTGGCCGCAGCGCCTCCTCGAGCAGGGCGGTACCGAGCTCGAGCCAGACGTCGTCGTCCTCGGCACGGTCGGGCAGCGGCTCCGC
>JBBQQI010000029.1:0-27873 GCA_038216085.1 Gaiellales bacterium
CGGGCGTGACGAAGTGCTTCGGGGAGCTCGAGGTGCTGAAGCAGGTCTCGCTCGACGTCGACGAGCACAACGTCGTCTGCCTGATCGGCGCCTCCGGCTCGGGCAAGTCGACGCTGCTGCGATGCATCAACCTGCTCGAGCGGGTCGACGAGGGAACGATCGTCGTCGACGGGCAGGAGCTCACGAACGGTCGCATCGACGTGAACGCGCTGCGGCGCAAGATCGGCATCGTGTTTCAGGCGTACAATTTGTTCCCGCACATGACCGTGCTCGAGAACGTGACGCTCGGCCCGCGCACGGTTCGTCGCGCGAAGGCGAAGGAGACGCGCGACACGGCGCTCGAGCTCCTCCAGCGCATCGGGCTCGCTGACAAGGCCGACGAGTTCCCGGACCGGCTCTCGGGCGGCCAGCAGCAGCGCGTGGCGATCGCGCGCGCGCTTGCGATGGAACCGAAGCTGATGCTGCTCGACGAGATCACGAGCGCGCTCGATCCGCAGCTCGTCTCGGACGTCCTCGATCTCGTCCGAGAGCTCGCGGGAACCGGGATGACGATGATCCTCGCGACACACGAGATGTCGTTCGCGCGCGAGGTGGCCGACAAGGTGTGCTTCCTCGATGCCGGCGTGATCTGCGAGGAAGGCCCGCCGGAGCAGATCTTCACCGACCCGCGCGAGCCGAGAACACGGGAGTTCCTCGCACGTGTGATCGCGGCGGGGCGGCTGTGAAGCGGCTCGTCCCGACCTCGAAGGCGCCGCTCGCGCTGGCCGCGTTTCTCGCGCTGCCGGTCTTCTTCGCGTCGCTGATGGCCGCAACGCTCGCGGTCGAGAAGGCGCGCGTCGTCGAGTGGACACGCGGCGACCACCTCGCGCGCACCTGGCACAACCCGACCGGCTCGACGGAGGCGCGGATCTGGCTGCTCGCACTGGTGCCGCCGCTTTTGCTCGTGCTCGCGGGCTGGATCCTCGCGCACTTCCCCTACGCGATCTACGCGACCTGCGCCGCGGCCTGTGTCGACGCGCTGGCGCTGACCGTGCGCTTGCACCGCTGGCAGGTGCACCACACCGCACGGTTTGCCTACGGCGAGGATCTGATAGCCGACCCGACGACCTCGAGCTCACTCGCACGAGGTGAGTGGGAGCGCGACGCCGCTCACACCGTGCGCAGCCTCGTGCACTACACCGTCGGGCTCGCGCTCGCCGCTGCACTCATTGCCACCTTCCTGACGATCAGGCAGCGACGGGGCCCCGTGCAGACCAGGTCGTCGGAGCTGCAGCAGACCGGCGGCGCGCCGACTGTCACCGGCGGGTAGCGGCGGCCTACAGCCGAACGCGCAATGTCTCGCCGTCGAGCTCGAGCGAGCCGCCGAGCTCCTCGATCACGCTCCGCGCAACGAGCGAGCCGAGGTCCCGCAGCTCCTCGCCGATCACGACGCGCCCCGCGTCGGCGGTGATGGGGGTCAACTCGAGGACGCGGCCGTCGACGGCCCACTCGACGCGCTCGACCGGGCCGTAGCGAACAGCTGCGACAGCGAGGGCGTCCAGGGCGCGCGCGACAGCCACCGCCTCCGTCTGAACCAGCTCACCGCGCCCCGTCGTCGAGACACGTTCGTCCTCGGACGTCGCGAGCTCGAGCGTGTCGGCTTCGCGCAGGCCCGGCTCCCATCGGCCACCCTCGATGCGCGCCGCGGTGCCGAGCTCGTCGAGCAAGTGGGTCATCTGCTCCGATGCCTCCTCGATCATCCCGAGGAAGCGCCGGCTCCGCTCGTCGAGGTCATCGCCGCGGGTGAGTGTCCTGGCGAAGCCGAAGATGGTCGCAAGCGGCGTGCGCAGGTCATGGCACGCGAGCGAGACAACGCGAGGGAATTTGGCGTCTGGCGGCATCGCGCTACCGTTCTACCCGATGACCCAACCTCGGAACAACGTGGTCGGCGACATGCAGGCCTCCCTGCCCGACGTGCGGATCGGCTTGACGCGCGCCGGGGTGACCGGTGTGCAGAAGGCGATCCGCATCCGCCACGACGGGCGCGAGAAGACCTTCGCAGCCGAGATCTCGTGCACGGTCGACCTCGACCCCACGCAAAAGGGCGTCCACATGTCGCGCTTCACGGAATCATTCAACAGCGCCATCTTCGGTGAAGCAATCGATCAGGTCGTGATCGGCGAAGCGTTCCTCGTCGAGACGCTCGCCGAGCACATCGCACGGCACATCGTCGAGCGCCAGCACGCTTTGCGGGCCGAGGTGCGCATCGAGGCGCAGTATCCGATCGAGCGCCTGACGCCGGTCACGAGACTGCCGACGCAGGAGATCGCGACGCTGATCGGAATCGCGACCGCCTCTCCCGAGCGCGTGCGCAAGGTCGTCGGCGTCGAGGCGTGGGGCATCAACGCGTGCCCGTGTGCGCAGGGGCTCGTGCGCGGGGCGGCCTCCGAGCGGCTCCTCGAAGCCGGGTTCGCAGACGGCGACGTCGACCGCATCCTCGAGCTGGTTCCGCTCGCAACGCACAACCAGCGCGGCAAGGGCACGCTGCTCGTCGGCACCGAGTCGCGGATCAATGCCGAGCATCTCGTCGACATCGTCGAGCGCTCGATGAGCTCGCCGGTGTACGAGCTCTTGAAGCGGCCCGACGAGCTGTTCGTCGTCGAGCACGCGCATCTGCAGCCGCGGTTCGTCGAGGACTCGGTCCGTTTCGCACTCGCCGAGACGATGCTCCGCCACCCGGAGCTCGACGACGCCGACTTCCTCTTCTCGCGCCAAGTCAACCTGGAGACGATCCACCGCCACGACGTGCTTGCCGAGCGGTCGAGCACCGTCGGCGAGCTGCGCGCGGAGCTCGCAGGCTCACCTGCGCCAAGGCCGGCCGAGCTGCACGAATGGCTTAGCGCTTCTTGAACGTCGCGCGCACCGTCAGCGCGTAATCCGTCTTCGGCCTGCAGACCAGGCGGGCGCCCTTGCAGCCACCGGCCCAGCCAATGAACCGCCAGCCCTTCGTCGGCACTGCCCGCAGGGTGAGCGCGTCACCGGCGGAGAAGGACTTCACGCACCTCGGGGTGCAGGCGATGCGCCCCTTGCCGGCAGAGGAGACACGCAGCGGGATGCGGAGCGGTCCGAAGGCAGCGACGGTCGACTTCGCCTGATCGAGCGTCAGCGCGCAATCGCCGCTGCCCGCGCACGTGCCCGTCCAGTGCACGAACCGACTGGTGCTCGCCGGCACCGCGACCAGGGACACCAGTGCGCCTTGATCCCACTGCGTCGTGCAGGCAGCAGCGCAGTCGAGACCCGGCACGTCGCTCTGAACGCTGCCGGGGCCGCCGCTCAGCGAAACGTTGAGCGCAACCTGCGGCAGGTCGAGGCGGTGCAACCAGAGCGAGTCCTGGATGTCGTCCCAGGGGTTGTTGTGGGCGTAATAGTCGTCGTGGTTGAAATCGAGGACCTTCTGACTCAAAGGCGTCCCGTCCGCTGTCGGAAAGAGCACGTCGGTTGGTGAGTCGCACGGGTGGCCGGAATCCGAAGGGCAGTGTGGATCACGGGCGTCCACCGCCCCAAAAGCATGCAGCAGTTCGTGCGTCGCGATCGTGTCCGTCGCAATCCTCGGGCATGCACCGAGCCAAACATCCGCGTACGCGGGCCCCTGAGTGAGATCGCCTCCACCCGTGCCACACGTGGAGTCCGTATCCCGGCCGATCCCGTCCGCGTAGACGAGGTATTTCTTGAATGGATTCGAGTAGCCGGCAGCAATAAGTTGACTGCCAACCGCACTGAACGCCGCCAGGGCGGCTGCGGAGCTTGCGACGCTGTAGGACGACGCAGGTCCAGGCAGCCGAACGAACGAGATATCCAGGCAGTTGACGCCGCCGAAGGTCGCCTGATCCAAGCGCGGGACGCGCGTCGGGTCCTGCCCTTGCCACCACGTGAGCATCGACGTCACGTCGTCTGCGAGCTGCCCCGCCCGTCCGGCGAACGTGTCCAGGCTGTCGGATGGCACGGCGACGATGGCATGCACCTGCTGGCCGGTGACCATGTCGGGCCTGTCGGCAGCCGACTCGACTGAGCCGCCGCACCAACCGGCGGCGAGCGCGCCGGGAGCGAGCCACAACGACGCGGCGACCGCGGCGAGTAAGACCGCCCTACGCACGCGCCGTTCGCCGCAGCTGGAAGCGGCTCTCGGTGCCGGCGCGGAGCCGAGCGAGGTTGGCGCGATGCAGGTACACGATCGCCGCCGCTGCTCCGACTCCGAAGAGGACGACCGAAAGTGGGTAGCCGTAGATCGCAGCGAAAACCGGCAAGGCGATGCCGCCGAGGATCGAGGCGAGCGAGGCGTAGCGGAAGAGGATGAACGAGACCAGCCAGACCACGCCCGCCGTGACTGCGACGAAGAATGCAACGCCGAAGAACACGCCCCCGCACGTCGCGACCATCTTGCCGCCCTTGGCGAAGCGCAGGAAGAGCGGCCGCCAGTGCCCGAGCATCGCCGCGGCTCCGGCGCAGATCCCCGCCAGGTGGTGGGGCGAGACGTAGAGCATCCCGAGGAGCGCCGGGACGAAGCCCTTCAGGACGTCGAGCAGGACGACCGGCACCCCGAGCCGGCGGCCGTAGGTGCGCCAGACATTGGTGGCGCCGATGTTCCCGGAGCCGACCTTGCGGATGTCGTCGTGGCGGAGGACGCGCACGAGCCAGTACCCCCATGGGCAGGACCCGAGGAGGTAGCCAAGGACGACCAGCGCCACAAACGCCATGCGAAGCGGAGGGTAGCTTGACTCGCGCCGCTAGGAGGAACGGTCAGGAGCGGATGCCATACCGTTGCGCCCAGTCGTTGACGACATCGAAATCGAGGTTGTCGAAGAACGCTTCGATGTAGGACGCGCGGTCGGTGCCGAAGTCGACGAAGTAGGCATGCTCGTAGACGTCGAGCGCGACGAGCGGCGTCGCGTTCCACACCGGGAACGTGTTCTGCGCGTCGCCGATGTAGTTGAAGAGCCGGCCCTCGTCCCAGTCGTAGGCGGTCCACGCCCAGCCCCGGCCGCCCATTCCGGTCGCCTTCAGGTCGGCCTTCCAGTCCGCCGTCGTGCCGAAATCGCGCTTGACCAGATCGCCGAAGATGCCCGACGGGTCGCCGCCGGTGCCGCCGAGATGCTCGAAGTAGATCTCGTGGTTCTTGATCCCGCCGATCGCGAAGGTCAGATCGACCTTCAATGAGCGGAACTCCGAGTAGACCTGGTTGGCGCTGCCGAGATCGACGTCCGCGAGCTTGCCCAGGATCTCGTTTCGCTTGCCCACGTACCCCTGGTAGAGCTTGTAGTGGGCCTCGATCGTCTCGCGGGAGATGCCGTCGAGCTCCAGGAGCGCGGGCTTCAGCTCCCGGGGCGTGATCTCCTCGTGGTTGTACGCAAGCGCCATGTCTCTCCTCACGTTCTTTGACTGCAGCTCGTCGGCTGCAGCGTCGGTGGGTGCGGCGCGGAGCATATCGTTCGACGGAACCGACCAGACCCGAAGGAGACGGCATGCCCTACGAGCTTCCCCAGCTCCCCTACGGCTACGACGCACTTGAGCCGACGATCGACGAGCAGACCATGAGGATCCATCATGGGAAGCACCACCAGGCGTACGTCGACAACCTGAACAAGGCCCTCGACGGCACCCAATGGGACGGGCGGCCCCTCGAGCAGCTGCTCGATCTCCTGGACGAGCTCCCCGAGGACAAGCGCGCGGCCGTCCGCAACAACGGCGGCGGGCATGCGAACCACTCGCTGTTCTGGACGATCATGAAGCCGGGCGGCGGCGATCCGACGGGCGCGCTCGCCGACGCGATCAGCGACACCTTCGGCGACGCCGACCAGCTGAAGGCCGCGATCAACGACGGCGGCGTCAAGCGCTTCGGCTCGGGTTGGACGTGGCTCACCTGGGACGGCACGGGCCTCGCCCTCGTCTCGACCCCGAACCAGGACACGCCGCTGATGACGGGCGACGTGCCGCTCCTCGGCATCGACGTCTGGGAGCACGCCTACTACCTCAAGTACCAGAACCGCAGGCCTGACTACCTCGGTGCCTGGTGGGACGTCGTCAACTGGGAGGAAGTCGCCCGCCGCTACGACGAGGCGCGCGCGGGTTAGCCCGCGCGCGCCTTGCCGACAGCGTCAGGTCTGGCGGTAGGTGACCGTCGGGCCGATCGCGCCGAGGAAGCCGGCGCCCGCCTGGTTGACCGACATCGTCACCCGCAGGCGGTTGACGCCCTGCGGGAGTGTGTAGGCGAACTTGATCGACGACTTCGAGTTCAGGAGCAGCTTCTTCAGCGTCACCCATTGGCCGGTGCTCGGGTTGAGGCGCTGGAACTGCACCGCCCGGCCGATGAAGGAGCGGCCGGCCGACGCATGGATGATCCAGCCGCCGTTACGGCCGAGCGAGAGCTTGGGCGCGACCTGAACCGTGGTGGGCGTCGCGTAGGCGCCCTTCCACGCTGCCTGATAGTTCGTCAGCACCTGCGGTCCGAGGATGAAGCTGTAGTTGCCGCCGTCCGAGGTGAGGATGGTCGCGCGCAGGATCGGGTTGGGCTGCGGGTAGGGCTGGTAGTAGATCGAGACCGACTCGCCTGCCTTGTGGCTCGAGACGACACCGCTCAACGTCACCTTGTCCCCGGCCGTGATGATCGGGTTGGCGACCGCGAGCGTCAGGCTCGGCGGCAAACCCTTGACGGTCAGCGAGCCCGTCAGCTTCGGGTGCAGCTCGTCCTTGTAGGTGTAGGTGCCGGCTGCCTTGAACGTGAACGAGAAGCTCTGGCCCTTGTGCAGGATCGGCGAGACGAACTGTCCCTTGTCAGCGAGGACCTGGTGGTCTGCGGCATCCCTGTTCGTCCAGATGACGGTGTCGCCCTCGGTGATCGACGTCGCCTTCGGTGAGAAACCCGACGCATAGATGTTGATCTGCTTGACGGCGTTGACCTGAGTGGGTGTGGCGCTTGCCGGGCCCGCGACTGCCAGAGCCGCGAGTGCCGCGACGAGCGCGAGGATCAGCCTGCGCATGGTCGTATCTCCTTTGGAAGAGTGGTCACGGTTGATTCTCATTACGCTGATTCTCCCCACGTTCGCGGTAAGGGATGCGCGCCTGGGCGCATGTTTTACTGACACCGTCCATGGCCTTACAGTCACCTCACAGACGGGCCCTGATCGCGGGTGGAACGGGGCGCGTCGGACGCGCTATCGCCGACCGCCTGCGAGCGGAGGGCTGGTCCGTGCTCGCCGCCGGACGGGCCGACGGCGACCTGCGGCAGCGCGACGGCGCGGTGCAACTCGTCACGCGCGCGCTCGCGGAGCTCGGCGGCCTCGACCTGGTCGTGCACTGCGCCGGCGGAGGCTTCGCGCCGGCGGCGCTCGACGAGGTGACCGAGGAAGCGTGGGACGAGGCAATGGGCGTCACCGCGAAAGGGACGTTCTTCCTCGCGCAGGCCGCCGCCCCCGCGCTCCGGGTAGCGCACGGTGTGCTCGTGATCGTCGAGGACGTCGCGGCGTTTCAGGCATGGACATCGTTCCCGGCTCATTCGGCCGCGAAGGCGGCCCAGGCGATGCTGACACGCGTGCTCGCACGGGCGCTCGCACCCGACGTCCGCGTGTGCGGCGTCGCGCCCGGGCCGGTCGCTGTCGAGCCAGGCCAGGAGGAGCGGCGGGCCGCCGAGACCCTGCTCGGGCGAGTTGGCTCACCGGCTGACGTCGCGGGCGCGGTCGTCTATCTCGCGGGCGCCTCCTACGTGACCGGCACGACGTTGGTGGTCGACGGTGGGCGCCTGCTCAAAACCGGTGCGACCGCCGGTCCGTAGAAGGGTTGTGGCTATTGCTCTCCCACTCCCGCGCGGTGCGCGCTTCCAGTTGAATGCCCATGTGACGTCGGACGGCGAGCTGATCCAGCGGGCGGCGACCGGCGACCGGTCTGCGTTCGAGGATCTCTACCAGCGCTATGCGCGGCCCGTCTTCGGGCTCGCGCTGAGGCGCCTCGGCGACCGCGGCCGGGCCGAGGACGCCGTCCAGGAGACGTTTGCCTCGATCTGGCGCTCGGCGAGCTCGTACCGGCCGGAGCGTGGTCCCGGCGCGCCGTGGCTCTACGCCGTCGCCCGTAACGCGATCGTCGATCGTGCACGCGCGCGCAACGAGATCCCGGCCGAGATCCCGGACGAGGCAGGCAACGACCCGGGGCCAGCCGACCGCGCCGAGCAGGGCTGGATCGCCTGGCGCGTCCACCGGGCGCTCGAAGAACTGCCGGAGCGTGAGCGCGAGGTGATCGGCCTCGCGTACTGGAGCGGTCTGTCCCAAAGCGAGGTCGCCGAGTTCCTCGGGATCCCGCTCGGTACCGTGAAGACGCGCACGCGGGCGGCGCTGACGCGCTTGTCCATGCTGCTGGACGGCGAGCTCGAATGAGCAACTTCGACGACATCGTGGATCCCAAGGACCTCGCTCCCGGCGAGGAGGCGCGACTGCGCCGCGTGCACGATCTGCTCGTGCAAGCGGGGCCGCCACCCGACCTGCCGCCGGCGCTCGAGCGGACGCCCGAAGCCGCCGAGGCGGAGATCGTGCAGTTTCCGCTGCTGCCGAGGCGGCGCTGGGCGGTCGCGGCGGTCGTTGCGGCGACGGTCGCGGCGGTCGCCTTCGGCGGCGGCTATCTCTTCGGGCACTCGAAGACGCAAGGCTCGGCGCTCAAGGTCGACCACGTGATCCCGATGCACGGGCTCCTCGCGCAGGGAACGACCAACGCGCTCGCCCTCTTGCAGGTCGGCCTCACCGACCAGGTCGGAAACTGGCCGATGCAACTCGAGGTGACCGGCCTCGCCAAGCAGTCGCAGCGCAGCGCCTACTACGAGCTGTGGCTGACGCGGAACCACAAACCGGTCGAGCCGTGCGGCTCGTTCCGCGTGCACGGCAAGACGACGAGGGTGCGCTTCACGGTGCCCTACCGCCTGACCGGCATCGACGGCTGGGTGATCACGGCCCAGCCGCAGGTGACCACCGTGCCCGGTCGCGTCGTCCTCACGACGTAGCTTAGGCATCGAGGCGCGAGTCCTCGAGGTCGATGTCGCGCTGGACGCGCTGCATTACGTCCTCGGTGATCACGCCCTGGTTTCGCAGATCGATCACCGCGGCGCGCTCGGCAGCGAGCAGCTCACGCCGCAGGCGCTGGTACTGCGCTGAGCGCTCCTCGACACCGTCGTCGTCGACGCCGGCGTAGCGGGCACGGAAGCGATTCGTGCGGAAGCGGTACTGACCGCGCATGCGCTCGGCGGTGTCCTCTCGCACCCATTCCTCGACTGCGAGCTCCTCGAGCCGGGCGAGCGCCGCCTCAGCCGCCTTGATCCGCGCCTTCGCGTCCTCGCGGTCGGCAGAGCCGTCGTCGGGGATGCGCATGACGCTGATCAGAAGCGGCAGCGTCAAGCCCTGGCCGACAAGCGTCACGAGGATCACCGCGAAGGTGAGGAAGACGATCAAGTCGCGGCCGGGCACATCCGACGGCAGCGCGAGCGCTGCGGCGAGCGACACAGCTCCGCGGAAGCCCGCCCAGGAGATCAGCGCCGGCGCCTGCCACGGCGGATACGGATCCCGCTCGCGCACGCTCCTGATCAGGAACCGCGGCAGATAGGTGAAGATCGGCACCCACACCAGCCTCAGGACGATCACCGCGGCCGCGATGTACGCCGCGTCCGCGACGAGCGAGCCGTTCACGTTCAAGCGGTCGACGATGTCGCGCAACTGCAGGCCGACGAGCGCAAAAAGCAGTGCGTTGACGAGGAAGACGAGGATCTCCCAGAAGGCGTTTCCCGAGAGCCGCGTCTGCACCGTCGTCAACTGCGGCGTGTACCAGCCCATGTAGATGCCGATCGTCACCGCTGCGAGGACGCCGGAGACGCCGAGCGCGGCGGCCGGCAGGTAGGCGAGGTAACCAGAGAGCAGGGCGATCGCGACCTCCGTCGGCGTGTCGTCGACGCGGCGTCTGATTTGCCGGACGACGAACCCGACCGCGAGCCCGACGGCGATGCCGCCGACGACGTTCAGCAGCAGCCGCCACGACGCGTCCCAGAGCGAGAACGTGCCGGCAACGGCGGCCGCGACCGCCGTCTTGTAGAGAACGAGCGCGACACCGTCGTTGACGAGGCTCTCACCTTCGATGATCGAGACAACGCGTCGCGGAGCACCGACACGCCGGGCGACCTCGGTCGCCGCGAGCGCGTCGGTCGGCGAGACGATCGCGCCGAGCGTGAAGGCGCTCGCCCACGAGAGGCCCACGTAGTCGTGGCCGATCCAGGCGACGCCGAGCGTCGTCGCGGCGACGAGCCCGATCGAGAGCAGGGAGATCGGCCGCAGGTTCGCCCGGAGATCCCGCAGCCCGGTGAAGAACGCGGCCGAGTAGAGAAGCGGCGGCAGGATCGCAACGAGCACGAGGTCGGGCGGCAACTGGACGTGCGGCAAGCCCGGCACGAACCCGAGCGCCAGGCCGCCGCAGACAAGCGGGATCGCCGCGGGCACACGGGCCCGTGCCGCGAGGACCAGCACAACGACGACCGCGACAAGCAGCGCGAGGAGCTGGATCTCAGCGTGCGACGTGAAGTGCACGTGCCGAGATTAATGAGAACGCAGCACCTGACACCGCGCGCGCGGTGTCAGGTACCGGTTCAGTGGTTACGCAGCGTCTGCGAGGTCTTCGTTCTGCGCCAGCTTGCGCAGGGCCTCGGTCTCGATCTGGCGCACGCGCTCGCGCGTAAGGCCGAGCTGCTTGCCGATCGCCTCGAGCGACGCGGGCCCGTCACCGACGAGGCCGAAGCGAAGCTCGATCACGTCGCGCTCGCGGTCCGGGAGGTTCGCGACGGCCTGGCGCACCGCGAGATCGCGGAGCGAGGACGACGCCTCCTCTTCCGTCGACGGGCCGGTGCCGGCGATCAGGTCGCCGAACGACGCGTCTCCATCGTCACCCACGGGCATGTCGGTCGACGCAACTGCGCGTGCCGCCGCCATCACCTCGTGGACGTGGTTGAGCGGCAGCTTCGAGTGAGCCGAGAGCTCCTCGGGAGTCGGATCGCGCTCGAGGGTTGCGATCAGCTCGCGACGGGCGCGGGCGACCTTCTGCTCGCGCTCGACAACGTGCACCGGAATGCGAATCGTGCGTGCCTTGTTGGCGACCCCGCGCTGCACCGCCTGGCGAATCCACCACGTGGCATAGGTCGAGAACTTGAAGCCCTTGCGCCAGTCGAACTTCTCCGCTGCGCGGATCAGGCCGAGGACGCCCTCCTGGACGAGGTCGCCGAGCGTGATGCCCTGCGTCTGGTAGCGCTTGGCGATCGAGACGACGAGGCGGAGGTTGCAGTTGATCATGCGCTCCTTGGCGATCATGTCGCCCTTCTCGATGCGCTTGGCCAGCTCGACCTCTTCCGCGGCGGTGAGCAGCGGGTAGCGGCCGGCCTCGTTGAGGAACATCTGGAACGAATCGGTTGTGTAGAGCCCTGTGCCGATCGAGAGGTCGAGCTCGGGCTCGTCCTCCTGCTCGGGCGCGGCGCCGTGCGCATCGAGCTCGTGGGTGAGCAGTTCCGCCTCGCCCTCGTCGAGATCGTGCGCCAGGACGGCATCCGCGATGTCGGCAGGGGTAACCGCCCCGTGCTCACCGCGCAGGTGGAGAAGCCCTTCGAGGGCTTCGGCGACAGCCGTGGTCATGCTGATTTGGGTCAACGAACTCCTTCTGTCTTCGAGGACGACGGGCACGCGGTTCAAGAAGTTCAGGGAGCAACTTCCTGCGCGTCATCCGTCATCCGTTAAAACGCCTGGAAAGTCGGCGCTATTCCTGGATTTCAGGACTGGGCACACCAGAACTTAGTGGCAAACTGTTACAAAGGTGTTAGGACTGCCACGAATATCCCATTAAGAGCGGAAGTCTTAGCCCGCCCTTAGGGAGCTACCCGGTTGTTTGCCACGAATGCCGCGTGCGTAAACGGCATCTTCTCCGCAAAGAGCGCCTCAACCGCTTCGGCGTAGCGCCTGATCTCGCGTTGGGCGAACTCGGAGTTTCGCAGCGAGACGAAGTTCATCAGGGCCCGCGCGTTGACGGTCCAGTAGAACTGGGTGTAGGCGCCGACCGGCATGACGGCCCGCGCGAGTTCCCGCGCGACCCCAGCCTCGACGAGGCGTGTGTAGGTCCCAAAAGCCTGCTCGTAGACCGCCTGGATCTCTGCCCGCGCCTGCTCGGCGAGCTCGTCGGAGACGGGCTCGAAGCTGTAGGCGCCCGGCTTGCCGACCTGGCTACGAACGTCCTCCACCTCGGGCACGTAGAAGTCCTCGGTCGCCTTCGCATATCTCATGCTGAACTCGTTGAACGAGCCGATACGGTGGCGAAACCACTCGCGCGCGACGAAGATCGGGGTACGCACGTGGAACCTGAACGCGTTGTGCTCGAACGGCGAGCCGTGCCGGTCGCGCATCAGGAAGCGGATCAGCCCCTCGTCGGCCTCGCTCATCTCGGTCTTGCGCGTCGCGAACGAGACGCGCGCCCCGTTCACGACCGAGAGGTCGTCGGCCATCGCGTCGTCCAGGCGAACGAAGCCATGGTCGAGAACGCGAATCGTGTGCTCGGGAGTGCCGTCTGCGGGTGTAGTCATTGGGCGCTCGACGGTACTCAGGCGCTCGGACGGATGGTGCCACACCTGTCCACGATGGACATGTCCAGGGGCCTGTCCCCGGGACATGTCCCTTTGAGCCACGCCGCGAACCGGCTCACGGCGATACCGTTTTGTCATGGCGATCAAGATCGGCACGTCGGGGTGGTCGTATCCGTCCTGGCGGCCCGGGTTCTACCCGGACGGACTGCAGCCGGCGGAGTTTCTCGCCTTCTACGCCGCGCGCTTCGACACGGTCGAGCTCAACTCGACGGGCTACCGGCTCCCGAGCGCCGACCAGTTTCGCCGCTGGGCGGACACGGTCCCGGACGGCTTCGAGTTCTCCGTCAAGTTCTCGCTCGTCCGGCTCGACCGGGTGACGACGTTCCTCGAACGCGTCCTCGCACTCGGCGACCGGCTCGGACCGGTGCGCGTCGTCTACGAAGGCCCGCAGGACGGCGGCACACTCTCGTTCGTCGAAGGGTCGGTCCCGCCCGGCGTGCGGCTCGCGTGGGACTTCCGCGACGCGTCGTGGCAGGACGTCGACGGCATCGTCCGCGTCGACGATCCGGACGCCGAGCCGTTCCGTTACTTCCGCCTGCGCGAACCGCCCTACACCGACGAGCAGCTCGGCGCATTCGCGACAGGCGTGCGCGACCCCGCTTACATCTACGTCCGTCACGAAGACGAACCGACAGCGCCCGAGACAGCGGGTCGTCTGCGCAGCCTTCTACCCTGAACGGCATGTGGCTCCTCCGGGAATTCGTGCGGCTCGTCCAGCGGATCGGGATCGCCTTCCTCGTCGCGCTCGTGATCGCCGAGATCCGCGCGCTCGTGGCCGCCTGGGGACGCATCCCCGGCGTCTCGACGCTGAAGCGCAACCCCGAAGATCCGTCGCTCACTCCGGGCGCCGTGCTCGGCGGGGCCGGGATCGCACTGCTCGCTGTCGGGTTGTTTCTCTAGTAACCGGCGGCAGCGGTCGCACGTTCGAGATGCGCACCGGATTCGAGCATGTCGACGACCTGGTCGACGGCATAGCGAATCTCGTCGTCGGTCGTGAAGAAGTGCGGTCCGAAGCGCAGGCCGATGTCGGGTCGTGAGTCGCAGATGATCTCGCGACGCGCGAGCTCGGCGTGCACCGCTTTGAAGTCCGGCACGCGAAACGCGACGGAGCCGCCGCGCCGCTCGGGCTCGCGTGGCGACATCAGTTCGAACCCTGCCGCGTCGATGAGCCCGACGAGGAGCGCGGTCTGGCGTAGCGAACTCTCGCGGATCCGCGCGACCCCGATCTCGGCGATGATCTCGTAGCCGGCGCTCGCGGCGTAGTTGGCAGCGACGATCGGCGTGCCGGTCAGGAAGCGCGCGGCGCCCACTGCAGGCTCCATCTCGGGCTCGAAGTCGAACGGCCGCGCATGCGCCTGCCAGCCGGCGAACGCAGGCTCGAGCTGCTCTGCGAGATCGGGCCTGACGTACAGCCAGCCCGCGCCGGGCCCGCCGCACAGCCACTTGACGGAGCCGCCGACGCAGAACGCGATACCGAGCGACGTGACGTCGAGCGGCACGGCGCCTGCGCTTTGGTAGGCGTCGAGGCACACGTGCGCGCCGACCTCGTGCGCGCGCTCGACGATCCGTTCGATCGGCTGGATCTCGGCCGTCTTGTAGAGAACGTGCGAGATCGGCACGAGGAGCGTGCGCTCGTCGATCGCGTCGATCACGGCGTCCGCGTCGTCGCAGACGACGACCTCGGCGCCAAAGCGCGCCCACGCCTGCTGCACGTAGCGCACCGACGGGAAGAGGCCCGCCTCGAAGACGATGCGGTTGCGGGGCGGCTTCAGGTCGAAGCACGAGAGCACGATCGCCTCGGCGACGGTGACGTTCTGGTGCATGACGGTCGAGCCGGGCGGCGCGCCGATGATCGAACCGAGCAGGTCGCCGACGCGCATCGGCGAATCCCACCAGCCCTCACCCCAGGCTCGCGCGCCACGCGTCGCCCATTCGCGTGCGAACTGCTCGAGCCGCACCTGCGCCTCGGCCGGCATCGCGCCGAGCGAGTGGTTGATCAGGTAGGTCGTCGACGCAAGGATCGGAAAGCGCTCGCGGTAGGCAGCCAGCTCCACGCGGTCAGCTTAGGCGGTTCAGAAGCGCCACACAGAATTGCCGGTTGTGTGCGAGACCCAGACGTGACCGCCGACCGGCAGGACGACGATCGGCGACGGGCCGGCGGGATCGTGCGGATGACCTTCGCGGTGCGCGGGTCGATGACGACGATCGCGTTCGAATCGATGCACGGCACCCAGAGCTCGCCCCTGACGAGCGCCGAGCCGAGCGGGTTGCGCTTGACCGGCACGCGCGCGAGCACCTTCAGCGCCGCCGGATCGACGCGAGCGACCTGGTTCGTCTCCTGCGAGACCCACAGCGAGCCGGCGGCGGAGGTGACCCAGTCGGCGCCGGCAAGGGCGACGCTGCCGGTGACCGTGTTCGTGTGCGGGTCGAGCCGCAGGAGCTTGCCCGCGGTGTGGTCGGTGACCCAGAGGTAGTTCCCGATCGCGCTGAGCCCGTTCGGCTCGACACCGACGCTGATCACCTGCACGACCTTCTTCCCGGTGATGCGTGAGACCGTTCCGTCGCCCGAGTTCGAGACCCACGCCGACCCGAACCCCCACTCGATGTCGTACGGCCCGTTACCGACGTGGACCGTGGCTGTGACGCGACCCGTCGTCGCGTCGATCCGCGACGCCGTCGAGGTCAGGTTCGCGACAGCCCACACAGCGCCGGGCGCCACGGCGAGGTTGAACACGCGCGCGCCGACGTTGATGCGCTTCATCACCTTGCCGCTCGCGGGATCGATTCGCACGACGTCGCCGAGCGCGAGACCGCCGGCCCACACGCTGCCGCCCGCACTTGCGAGCCCGTACGTCCACTCGCCGGTGTCGACCTTGAGCGACGGCGCGGCGGCAACCGCGGCCAGCATCGTCGCGAGCAGGATCCTCATCTGCCGAGTGTCGCCGCTCCTCCCGCCGGAAGGGTCGCGCGATCTGAACCTCCGATCGGCTTGGCCGGCGGCCGCGAGTCGACTAGCACCGCCGCGACGAGCAGCACGGCGACGCCGACGAGGCTTTCACCGATCAGGCTGCGGCCAATCCGGGAGAGGAACCCGGCGTCGGCGCGGTCGAGTGCGGGCCGGACTGCGAAGTGATGGAACGCCCCCCACAGGAGCGCGAAGCAGACGAGTCCGAGCTTCACGAGCAGCACCTGCCCGTAGCGCTCCGACCACAGGTCGTGCACGTGCGGCAACCGCACGATGCTCAGATACGTGCCGGCCACGAGCACGAGCCCGATCAGCGCCGTCGCCAGTTTCGAGAACTGCATGAACGCCGCTCGGCGCAGTTGCGGCGCACCGAACCAGACGAGCGTGGCCATCGTCGCGAGCCCGCCGATCCACAGCGACGCCGCCGCGATGTGCACCCAGTCGGCGATCTCCGTCAGCCACGACGAGCCTGCGTCGACCGCGCTGTGCCCGGAGAGCGATAGGCCGCCGACAAAAAGCAGCGAGAGCGCGAACGCCGGCACGAGGAACTCGACGCGGTCGAGCAGCCAGGAGAGGTAGACGAGCGCCAGCACGAGGGCGTACCCGAGCGTCATGGCGACGAATGCCTTGCCGAAGCGCGTCTGCGCCATCGGTGAAAGGTCGCCGTAGAGGAACTTTCCGAACGGGAGCTGCAATGCGTCTTCGGAGCGCAGCGAGAAGGCTGCGATCCCGGTCTGCAGGCTCGCGACAGCGCCCAGGCCGGCCGCGACGGCGAGCTTCCGTTCGAGCGCACGCGGCACCTGCAGGCCGCGCAGCACGATCAGGCGCAGGCCGAGGGCGCCGATCGTCAGCGCAAGCCCGAGGAACCAGAGCCACCGCACGATGTGCTCGGCGCGTGTCGGGCCGCCCGCCCCGAACGCGTCGTTGACGGCCGGTGCCGGCACGCGGACACCGAACGTCCAGACGCCGGAGACGACGTGCGAGTCCGCCGAAATCGCGGTCCACCTGATCGTGTAGGTGCCGAGCTTCAGCGGTGCGACCCGGGCGACGACATGCCGTCCCTCGACGTGCGCCGGTCCGGCGAGCTCGCGGCCTGCGCCGTTGAACACGTGCACGGCTCCCGGCAGGATGCTCACGTTCTGGTCGAACCGCAGCACGATCTGGGCCGGACCGCGCTGCAGTTCCGTTCCGAATCTCGGCGTCGTCGAAACGAGCGTTGCGTGAGCCGACGCAACTGCCGGGATCGCGAGCGCGACGAGCGCAACAGCGAACAACTGTCTCATCGGTGCTCGACCCCGGCGAGCGGCGAGAGGTGGCCGAAGACGGGCGCGACGTCGCGGTCGCAGAACAGCATCACCGAGGCCGTGACGACGATCAGGGCGAACCCGGAGCGCAGCACCAGCGAGCTTGGCCGCCAGGCGAGTGCAAGCGTCACGAGCGCCATGCCGATGAACGTCCAGCCGAGCAGGTGGTGCAGGAACGCCGAGCGCGCGAAGAACCACGGGTTCTGCTCGTGGACGAGGAACGCGGTGCCGCTGACGAGGAAGGCGAGCGGCCAGGTGAGGCGCCAGAGCGGCGAGGTGAGCCGGCCGCGCACCAGGCCGAGCTCGGCGCCGCCCGCCAGCATCAGCACCTCTGCCCACGAGCCGTGCGCGTACATGTGGATCGACGAGTTGGTGAAGAACGCCATCACCGGCCAGAGCAGGAGGCCGAGGCCGAACGCGACGCTCGGCCACAGGTAGGCGCGCCAGGCGCGCATGCGCCAGACCCTGGTGCCGACAATCGCCTCGCAGAGCAGGCAGAGGCCGACGAAGAGAATCCCGGCGGCGAAGGCCCAGTGCACCATCTCAGCGTGTGGTTGCACCACCGGCCTCCAGGTCGGAGATCAGGGGACGTGCGACGAGCGTGGCGAAGAGCACGCCGACGATTACGACGAGGAGCGGGGGCTCGAAGAGGAGCCACCAGAGGCCTTGCCCGCGCGGGTGGAGCAGCGTCAGACGGTGGGGCTGGAGGATCGCCCAGATCAGTCCGGCCGCGCAGGTGGCGGGGCCGATCAGGGAGACGGCGTGCACGCGCCGGGCGTACGGGCGGCTCCGGTCAACCGGAATCGAGCGAACGAATGGTGTTTCCATGAGTGCCTCCTACGGGTCTCGGCGACGGGGTCTGGGTCGCCCGCGGGCCCTAGGCTGTCCGCGGGTCAGGCGGTCAGTGGAGGCGGTCTCGACTCGAACGCGAGCCCGAAGCGGCGACGCGGCGCCGTGTCGTCACGAGGAGGTTCGTGCGACGGCTGGACGCCGAGCGCTTCTTGCAGTGCGCAGTGTGCGCGCGCGAGCGTGCGTTTGGCGTAGTCCTCGACGTCGTGCAGCCAGCTGGCGAAGCGCCACGCGATCGCGGCGAGCACCGAGAGCACGGCGAACACCGGCAGCGCGTAGGAGTGCAGCAGCGGCGCAACGAGCGGCCATCGGCCCTCTGCGATCCCCTCGACGTCGGCGTGCACGAGATAGACGGTCGAGGTCGCGACGAACGAGGCGAGCCAGATCCGGGGCGAGAGCCGCGGCTGGAGGCGCGGCGCAGCGCGCTCGTGCCGCTGGCCGAGCGCGCTCAGCAACCGTTCGCCGGCGTCGGCCGCGGCGCGGGCGCGCATCGCGCGCGCCAGCAGCGCCGCGAGGGCCACCGCGCCGACCACTTTCACGCCGACGAGCAGGAACGGGTAGTAGTTCGCGCCCGTGTCGGCGATCGGCCGCACATGGAGCCGCCGATCGACGCGCGTCGTGACGCTGCGACCCACGACCTCGGTGACGATCACGAGGAGCGCGAACGTCGCAAGCCCTCTCCTGCGGAGCAGCCGAGCGACCATCTGGCTTCGACTATACGCCTGACGCCTCAGGCTGCGAAGCCGCCGAACCCGGTGATTGAATCGCACACATGGCCGACAATCCGACATCCCCGCTCCGGGAGCCGCCCGTCCGCGGACTGGAGGCAAAGGATGGCGCCCTGGTGCTCGTCTTGGCGGGGGAGCTCGACCTCTACAACGCCGACGAGGTGCGCAGCGCGCTCGCGGACGCGCTCGCGTCGGAGCCCGAGCGGATCGTCGTCGACCTCTCCGGCGTCGAGTTCGTCGACTCGACCGCCCTCGGCGTGCTGATCGAGGCGCGGGCCAAGCTCGGACCGGGCCGGCTGCTGCTCGCCGGGCCGCAGCCCGAGCCGCGGCGCGCCCTCGAGGTGAGCGGCCTCGACCGGCAGCTGCCGGTGCACGACTCGGTCGCGGACGCGCTCGGCGCAGCGTCATAAAAGCAGCGTCATAAGAGCAGCGTCATAAAAGCCGCGTCATAAAGCCGCGCAGGAACGAGCAGGGCGCCCTCCCGGCGCCCTGCTCGTTTCGATCAAAGATCGACGGCGGCTAACTGTGCGCCGCGTCGACGAGATCCGGGATCAGCTTCGCCGCGTTCGGCGTGCCGAGGCCGGTGACGGGATCCCAGCCGGGCCCGGCGACGAAGCCGGGGATGCTCGGATCCTCCTGGTTGTCGTTCATCGACGCGATGTCGAAGAAGTCAGCCGCGTACTTGGCCGGATTCGACGCCAGCTTGTAGAGCGCCGGGTTGATCAGGCCGAGGCCGGTCTGGTTGTACTTCTCCTTGTTGATCTGATCGGCGATCGCGACCAGGCCCGCCCACTGCGGGCAGCTGAGCGACGTGCCGCCGATGTCGTACCAGCCCGTCTGGTTGATGTTGCTGCCGTTCCCGTCGGGCGGGAGCGACAGGTAGACGAGAGCACCGGTTCCCGCGCTCGCCTGGAAGGCGATGTCCGGAACGCCGCGGGTCGCCGCCGGGATCGGTGTGCTTCCCGCCGGCAGGCCGATGTTCTGGTAGTCGGGACGGGCGAACGTGTCGCTGAAGCCGCCGCCGGAGAACGTCCAGGCGACCTCGTCGAAGGCGGCCCAGGGGCCGTTGCTCCGGCACTTGGCACCGGTGTTGACGGCGTGAAACGGCGTCCGTGCCTGGTTCGCCGACGCGGTCGGATCGGTGCACAGGTACGTGCCGCCGACGCCCGTGACGAGCGGATCCGAAGCCGGCCACTCGACCGCCGGATGCGGGATCAGACTGCCGCCGGCTGCGACGGGCGACTTCGTGAAGTTCGTCGAGCCGTCGTCGCCGGACGAGCCGAGCACGGTTACACCGTTCGCCGCCGCGTCCTGGAACGCATAACGAAGATTGAGCAGCGACTGGGCGCTACCGAACGCATCTTCACTCGATGCGAAGCTCTGCGAGATGACGTTGGCGAGGTGGTTGTTCACCACGTAGTCCTCGGCCTTCATCATGTTCGGGAAGCCCTGCACGCCGAGCGTCTCGGCGTTGTTCGAGTGGACGAGCAGGATGTTTGCCTTCGGTGCGATCGCGTGCGACGTCTCGACGTCGAGTGCGACTTCCAAGGCCCAGGCGGACTTGTTCTCGAGCCCCGTCCCCTTGCCCGGCTGGGACTTCGTGGTAGGCGAGCCGTTGATCGCAAGCTCGCTGAACGTCGGCATCCCGGCCGTGCAGGTGACGCCCTCCTCGCCGCACATCGACTGCAGGCCGAAGGCCTGGTCGAAGACGTGCAGGTCGTGCGCCATCGTGTCGCTGCCGTAGGAGTCGACGATTGCGATCGTCATGCCGCGTCCGTCCTTGCCGGCTGCATAGAGCGGGCCGATGTTGTACGGCGATTGGATCGCCTGCGGCGTGAAGCACGTACGACCCACGGCGGCGCAGTCGGCCTGCGTCGGTGTTGTCGCCTTGATGAACTGGAAATCGCTGATTGTCGGCTGCGGCACCGGATACGCAGCGCTCGTGCTTCCGGCGCTCGTGAGTGCCCCAGCCAGTAGTGCCAGGCCCGCTATGACAGCCGCGAGCACGGCAAGAATGAGCAACACCTTCGCTTCATGTGAGTCCTCTCCCTTGACCCTGTTTCCTCGTCCGGCGCCACCGGCGCCCGTCGCGGATACTGGCATCGAGGCCTATATCTGTCAATTCGGGTCGGCGGATCCCAGATGCAGGCTCGAATTCACTTGTAGCTGTCGCCGCACTCGGTAGACAATGCGAGGCGCCGCGTGTCCGATTCGTGCAGGGACGAACGCGACGTGAGGGTGCACCGCGAGACAGCGCCGAGCGTGGCCGCGCGACGGAAGAGGATGCGATGGCAAACGAGATCATCGGCAGGCGCGAGGAGTTGCAGACGCTCGTGCCCGTTTCTCGAGCGTGACCTCAGCCGTCGTTCGCAGGATGCTTCTACTCTGGTCAGACCCGCTCCGGCGTCTTACAGTCCGCACATGCACGAACTGCGGCGGCAGGATGTCGAACGCGCGCTCTCGGTCGTGGAGGCGGCGGCGGGCGCTCGCAACGGAGCCTTTGGCCTCGAGGTGATTGATGCGCTGTTCGACGCAGTGCCTTCCGAGCAAGTCGCGTACGTCGAGTGGCGGTTCGGCGATGACGCATCGATGCGGATTTGCCGTCCAGAACGGGAGCCGCGGCCCGCCGACGCCGAACTTGGCGAGATCCTGGCTGCGACCTGCGCGACCTACCCACTACGCGACGTCGAACATGCGGCATCGGTGGAACCACTGCGCCTGACCGACGTCGTACAGAGGAGATCCCTCCAGGAGACGTCGTTCTACGCGTGTCTGATGCGCCCGTTTGGCGTCGAGCACGAAATGAAGCTGTGGCTGCCCGCTCCGCCGGGACATTCGCGCTTCTTCGAGTTTTCTCGCGGGCCGGGCCGAAACTTCGCTGACGGTGACCGAGCGCTCCTGGCATTGCTCCGGCCACACCTCGCGAAGCTGCGCGCCCGATTCGATCGGCGCCCGCACCCGCCGCTGCTCACCGAACGAGAGGGCGACGTCTTGCAACTCGTCGCCCAAGGGCTGACGAACCGCGAGATCGCTCAGCAACTGTTCATCTCGCCGGCGACCGTGCGCACGCACCTCGAGCACGTCTTCGAAAAGCTTGGCGTTCGCTCTCGCGCCGCGGCGGTCAGCACCGCGTTTGCCGCCTAGACCGAGCGAATCGGACATCTGACCGATGGTCGGAACGGTGCAACTGCCGGACAGTTCGCGCATCCACTTGAGAGGAGAGTCATGAACCGCATCATCCGATCCGGCGCCACACTCGTCGCTGCCCTCGCGGCAGTCGCGGGGTCATGTGTTGCGCCGGCATCCGCGGACGCGCTCGGCGGTTGTCCGGCCGGCGGCGGCTGGGCGTTGATCTCGCCGACCTCTGGGCCGTACCCGTGGGGGCCCGGTGCCGACCTTGTCGATCATCGCGGAAACAATGACGGCTTCGCCTGCAAGTCCGTGTCCACGACCGGGTCGGGCGCTGTCACCGCGAAAGTGATCGACAACCGAGTGCAGGCGCCGTAGCCTGGCATGGCACGAGGCCGGGCTGCATTCTGACCGGACTCTGACCAACTGAGTGAGGCCCCGGTCTCCGGGGCCTCACTTTGCTCAAACAAAGGAGCCGACGGGGAGACTCGAACTCCCGACCCCTTCATTACGAGTGCTGACGAAGCCGCAAGCGGCTGAGCCAGACGGTTGAACACGTTGTTTCAAGCCGAGTTGCTCCACCAGCCTGAGCTACGTCGGATGCTCTCGGTTCCACGACGGTTCCAAGAGACGAGGCAAAGCTCGCCTCTAATGCTGCGCTTGCCCACGTCCAAACCCCTGCTGCTTGGCTCGATAGATTGACAGAAAACGTTGGAGTAGCCCTCGTTCCCCTTGCCGGAAGCGTGTTCGCCGGGTAGCGGTTTCTCTAACCGGATACCCGCTCTACCCGTGCATACGTTCTCCTGTACCAAGTGTGTTCAGAAGCAGCGACATCGGGTGAGGGCTAGAACGCGCAAGCCCGTTGAGCAGGGCTTCGCTTAGAGCCGACGCGCGTACTCGAACCACCGATCGCTTATTACGTAGGTATCTGCGCCCTCGGACCGACCTCAGAGCGAGGCGCGCGCGCGGCCTGCGGCCTATCTCGCCGACCGGTGGTAGGTTCCTCTACTTGCAGGATGCCGTGGCGGCGCGAACGGTCAGCTCATGATCCTTATCCCTCATAATTCGTCGCACGGGCCGGCGCCAGACCACTCGTGACCGTAATCTCCTCGCCTGGGCGCCCGGTCTCTGGCTGATCTCACCGCGTGGCGCCCGTCTGGCACTTCGTTCGCAGAGTAGGTCCGTTCCTCGTCGGGGCGGCAGCCGTCGTTTTCATCCTCAACGCGGTCGTCGCTGCGCAACATCTTCCGGAGTACGCATCGTGGACGGGAATTCGCCCTCTCGAAGAAAAGCTTCAGAAGCTCGATCGCTTCTCGTCCCAGGGCCCGGTGGACGCGCTCGTCCTGGGGAGCTCCATCTCCGACTTCGGCATCAATGCCAAGCTGCTCTCCGAGCGAGTGACGGCTGCGACCGGCGAGCCTTACCGCGTGTTCAATTTCTCGACAGGCGCGACAGAGCTCGTCACGACGCCCACGCTCTACCGGATGGCGCGCACCGTCTCCAAGCCTCGAACGCTGCTACTCACTCTGCCCGAAGAGGGCAGAGGGCCGGACGCAATCCCGCCGCGTTCGCCCGACTACATCATGCGGAGAGCGCCGATCCGAACGGCGATCGCACACCCGTGGCTGTTTCCCCTCGAGAAGCGGTTCTGGGACATACCGATGGTGCGCTACGCGGCGCCGTTGCGTGACCGGTTGGTCTACGGGCGGTTCGCGAACTTAGTCGGTCAGGGCGCCGACCTGTACTGGATCGACGACTTCGGCGACACCGTGAACTACGCGTATCAGACAAATAAGGCCGATCTGAAATTTCTGCGCACGGCCCACGAAACGATGCTCGTTCCTTTGACGGAGAAGCAGATGTCCGCCTGGAGCCAGCCCGCGAAGCTCGAGCACTACTACAGCAAGTTGGACATCAGCGCCATGACGGAGTTGCGCAAGCTGACTGCGGCTGATGGTTGCCAGATTGTGATCGTCGCCACTGACGTCGCCTCGATCTACTACCCCGTCCCGCCCACCGATCCCACCTTCGTGCGCGCGCGACGCCAATTCTTCGGGATCCTCGCCCATGAGCTGCACGCGAAGCTCGTATACGACGTCGAAAAATTCAAAGCGCAGCAGTACATGCTCACCGATACCGTCCACCTCAATCACTACGGCGCAAACGCCTTCACGAGCCTCGTCGCGGCCAGCCTGACGCACTCGGCTGACCCGCGGGTGAGCCCGCGGGTCGAGCATCCGACGCTGCCGGACATGCCCTCGAGCGACCCCACGATCAGCGGGTTCTCCGCTCTGATCGAGGCGCCGAAGCACAAGCGCGCTCTGACACTCCGTTTGACGATCTTGCGCAACGAAGCGATCCCGCCGCTACCGAACATCCCGCTGCAGGTGATGCTGCGCCTGCCCGACAACACCGACGTCACCGCGCAGGCGCGACTCACGTCCGACACTTCGGTTGAAGCCACGTTCGCCAATTTGCCCACCGGGCCGGACAAGTTGTTTCTCGCGCGGATCGTGTACGAGGCGGGCGGTCGCTTGGCCGCGCACAACCAGCCCATCTCTGCCGACTCCTGGTCCAGGTAGCCGATGCTCTTCCAGACGACCACCTTCCTGATTTTTTTCTTGGTGTTCCTGCCGTTCTATGCAGTGGCACGACGGCGGCGGTCGATCCCGCTCGTGGTTCTTGCCTTCTCGCAAGTCTTCTACGGCTGGTGGGACTGGCGTTTCCTGATCCTCCTGTGGATCACGATCTTCACGGACTTCTTCCTCGCGCAACGACTGGCTTCGACAGACGTGTCATGGAAGCGCAAGCTCTTCCTGGCATGCAGCTTCGCGGTCAGCCTGTCGCTGCTCGGCTTCTTCAAGTACTGGAACTTCTTCGTCAACACGGCCGTCTTCGCGCACCTACCCGGAGCCGGCCACGCGCACATCCCCAGCCTGATCCTTCCGGTCGGCATCTCGTTCTACACGTTCCAGTCGCTGTCTTACATTTTCGACGTCTATCGCGGCGTGCACCCACCGGTGCGCAATCTCGTCCAGTACGCCGCGTTCGTCTGTTACTTCCCGCAACTCGTGGCCGGCCCGATCCAGCGGGTCGGGCATTTGCTGCCACAGCTGATCAAGCCGGCACCGGTGACGCCCGAAAGAGTTCTCTCGGGTCTCACACTCTTTTCCTACGGATTCTTTTGCAAGGCGCTCGCCGACTCCATCGCGCAGCGCATCAATCCGGCCTTCTCGGATCTCAGCCACGCATCACCTGGCACGGTGGTCGCGGCGATCTTCGGATTCGGGCTGCAGATCTACTTCGACTTCTACGGCTATTCGCAGATGGCGCGCGGGGTGTCGCGGATTCTCGGCATCGAGTTAACTCTGAACTTTCGCTCGCCGTATTTCGCCGCGTCCTTCAGAGACTTCTGGACTCGATGGCACATCAGCTTGTCGCAGTGGCTACGGGACTACCTCTACATCCCGCTCGGCGGCAACCGCTCGGGGCGTCTCTTGCGTTATCGCAATCTGCTGCTGACGATGCTGATCGGTGGTCTCTGGCACGGCGCCGGCTGGAATTTCGTCATCTGGGGCGGGTTGCACGGCTCGTATCTGGTCGCCAACACCGCGTTCGACGGCGTCGGGCTCGGCCGAGTCGGCACCGCGATGCCCAAGGCGCTTCGGGCCGGTCTCGGCTGGGCCGTCACCTTCGTCGGAGTCATGTACGCATGGCTGTACTTCCGCATCGGGACGTTCCACGAGGCGATCGTCGCGAATCGGAAGATCTACGAATGGTTGACGTCCGGTGACCTGTGGAGCTGGTCTGTGCCCTGGGGGCTCGCTCTCCTGGTAGCGATCGTCTTTGCGATCGACCTCATCCGGCGCGATGCCCCGGACGTCTTCCCCATGGTGCTGCAGGGACGTCGCCGTGTATTCGCATTCGGTGGCGCGACTGGCGGATTCTTCACCGCCGGGATCATTCTCCTTGCGGCGACGCCGGCACAGCAGTTCATCTACTTTCAGTTCTGAATGCGCCACCGCCGGGGTCTCAAAGTAGGTTCTAAAACCTCGTCAGACCTCTTCTAAATCATGCACGGTCTGTTGCACACCTGCCTAACCTGCCGGCTCGCACACCACGAGCGGGAACGCTAGTCCGAAGCAGTTCCAAGAGATGAGGCGAAGCCGGCCTCCAGTGCTGCGCTGGCGCGAGCCGCATGCTCAGCCCCGTCGAACAGGTGCGCGTACACGTTGAGTGTGATGGCAGGCGATGCGTGGCCAAGCTGCCGCGACACAAAAACGACGTGCGCTCCCTCTGCGATGAGAAGGCTGGCAAAGGTATGCCGCAGGTCGTGGAACCGGAGAGAGGGAGAGGTTGGAAGCCCTGCTCGTTGGACTGCAACCGCGAGCCCGCGCGTGGACACGTTGCGCCAGTAGAGCGGCGTGCCAGCTCCTGAAACGAAAATGGGGTGGTGAGGCCGGGAATAGCGGGAGGCGAAGCGATGTTCTCGGAGCAGCCGGGCAAGGGCAGGCATGAGGAAGATCGACCGAACGGCCTGCGGCGTCTTGGGATCGACATAGGCTCCATCTCTGTCCAACTGCCTGCGGATTCGCAACGTCGTGTCGTCAAAGTCCTGCCAGCGAAGCCCAGCAACTCCCCCTGGCGTGCGCCAGTGAAGATTGCCGAGGCGAGCAGAGGCCGGTAGAGGGCGGCGTTCTTTTTTGTGAGATGTGTGTGCGCTTGCGCGGAGGCCCCGGGGTCGTTCTCGGGCCTCTTCACACTGAAGGCTGCGCGTGCGTGACTATCGTCGCTCTCCCTCTCTCTGTTCCAAGACCGGTTCCAGATTCAGGAAGTGTTTTCCGAACTGAGAACGACAGACCTTATCAAGCGAGGATTTTGGGCAAGCCGACGGGGAGACTCGAACTCCCGACCCCTTCATTACGAGTTGGAAGCTGTACGTGATGATGCGTAACGTCCTGACACGTTATGTGCCGCATTTGCAGGCGTTTCCCACGGCTGCCACACATGGACGTATCAACGCGTTACATCGTCTTCAAACGCGTTCGTTTGATGATTCGTTTGAACTTTTACAGCGCTCCTAAGGGATAATCACCCGATGCCCCCTCGTCAGGTACCCACAGTTGTCGAACTCCTCTGGCCGACACTCCAGGCGGTCAAGGAGATTGGTGGTTCCGGAACTCTCGACGAGATCGACGAGCGCGTAGTGGAACGCGAAGGATTTAGCGAGGAACAGCAAGCGATTCTCCACAACGACGGCCCGCGTAACAAGATCGAGTACCGCTTGGCATGGGCGCGCACCTACCTGAAGGGAATGGGGGCGCTTGAAAACAGCGAGCGCGGGGTCTGGGCCGTGACGGAGTCGGGCCGATCGGCTACCGAGACGGACATTGATCGTCTCCATCGCGAATACCGGCTGGCACTTCGCACAGCTCGTCGCGCCCGAGCCAGTGGGGCAGCAACCTCAAACGGTGACCCCGGCGAGGACGCCGGCGAGGATGAGGGGGCGCCTGACGACTGGAAGGAACAACTCCTCCAGGTGCTCCTGGACATGGCGCCTGACCGATTCGAACACCTGGCGCGGCGACTTCTGCGCGAAGCAGGCTTCGTGTCCGCCCGCGTAACCGGCCAGACCGGGGACGGCGGAATCGACGGGATTGGGATCTACCGTCTCTCGCTTGTCAGCTTTCCGGTCTTCTTTCAGTGCAAGCGCTATCGAGGCAGTGTCCGTGCGGGGGCGGTTAGAGACTTCCGCGGAGCGATGACAGGCCGCGGCGACCGCGGCTTGTTGATCACCACCGGGACATTCACAGCCGAGGCCAGGCAAGAGGCGACCAGAGACGGCGCTCCTCCGATCGACCTGATCGATGGGGATCGCTTGTGCGATCTACTGAAGGAACATGGAATGGGCGTCGTTACCACGCTGCGCCAGATCGAAGACGTGGTGATCGACCGCTCGTTCTTTGACGACGTCTGACGACTCAATCGCTAAAGATCAGCGACGCGACGAGGGACGCTGCCGTCTCCTGCATCGCCGGGATCGCGTGCGAATAGGTGTCGAGCGTGATCGTCACAGACGCGTGCCCGAGGCGCTCTGAGACAACCTTCGGGTGGACGCCCGCCGCAAGCGCGAGAGTCGCGTGGGTGTGCCTCAGGTCGTGGAATCTGATCTTCGGGAGCTTCGCTGCCTTCGCCTGACGCTGGAAGGCGTCCGCGAACCCGTCC
>JBBQQI010000030.1:0-27434 GCA_038216085.1 Gaiellales bacterium
CGCCTCGAATACTTAGTGGAGAGGGAACGGCTTCTTGGCAAGCGCGGCAAGCACCTGTGACGTGACCCACACGGGCGTCACGGCGTAGCGCGCCGAATAGGCATAGCTGCCGTCCGGTCGCCGGAGCTTCGCCAGGTAGGCGAACGCCGTACGCGGAGGCGTGCGGCGGGCCGCGATGAGCCCCTGAATCGCCCACGCCGTCGACTGTGCGTCGGAACCGCGGCCGTGCGTCAGCTCGAAGCCCCCGTCACGGTTCTGGAAGCGAAGCAGGAACCGCACCGCGCGCAGGACCGGCGTGCCGGAGACGCCGGCGACGCGCAGCGCCTCGAGCGCGGCGGCCGTGTCGTTCGAGTCGGGCTGGCCGCCGGGAGCCCACGCGAAGCCGCCGCTCGCCGCCTGGTGGGCAAGCAGAAAACGGGTGGTCTGCTTGGCTGAGCGGCCGAGCGCAAGCACTGCCCAGCACGTCGAGTTGACCGTCTCCCCCACCTGGCCGTTCGGCTTTTGGGCAGCGGCCAGCCGGCCGAGCAGCCCGGCGGGCGCCGCACCGAGCGCCTGTTCGGCCAGCGCCGTCAACGCGACGTCGGTCACCGCGCGAAGCGACGGCTCCTGCGACTGGAGGTAGGCGAGCGAGCCGGGCGCCTCGGCCCCGGATGCGCGAAGGCCGAGCACCGCCCACGAGGTGAGCGATGCATCGGCATGGCCGCCCGGTTCTGAGAAGCCACCGTTCTGCGCGTGGCTCTGGACGAACTGCGCAGGCGAGACCGCGAGAGCGATTGACATGGCGAGCGTCGCTAGGCCCACACGACCACCGTCTTCAGCCGCGCGCCGTAGCGGTCGAGCATGCGCCGAAGCTCCGGCCCGATCGCGAGCGCGAGCACCACGTTGCCGATCGCGTGGGCTAGATCGAACCATAGGCCACGGCCGATCACCGCGGTGAACGCGGCCACCGTGTGTGGGAAGAACCCGTACCAGAGCCAGACGTCCATGCTCGCGCTGAAGAGCAGACCCAGGACGAAGCACCCCGCCGCCAGCGCGTACCGACCGCGGATCACAGGTGCGAGCAGCGCGCCGACTGCGCCGCACGCCGCCCAGCCGAGCATCTGCTGCGGTGTCCAGATGCCCTGGCCGAGGAACAGGTTGGAGACGAACGCGGCGAGCGCGCCCGTGGCGACGCCTGCGCGCAGCCCGAGCGCCGCGCCTGCGACGACGGCGATCACCGTCACCGGCTGCACGCCGGGAATCGCGGCGAAGACGACACGACCTGCGGCGGCGGCCGCGCCGAGCGTCGCGATCACGGCGAGCTCGCGAGTCGAGTCGGCGCCCGACTCGAACCACGCGACGCCGGCGGCGACGAGCGCGCCCGCACCGAGCACGGTCGCGAGCGCACCGTCGTGCACGAGCAGCGAGGCGGCGAGCAGCACCGCTGCGATCAGCAGCAGCCTACGCACGGACACCCTCTCGAACGTCGAGTTCGACGACGCGGTCTGCGACCTCGGCGGCCCACGGCAGGTCGTGCGTGACCACGAGCGTGCCGCGGCGTGGCGCCTCCGAGCGCAGCAGCGCTGCGAGCTCCGTCTTCCGCTCAGGATCGATGCCGCGCGTCGGCTCGTCGAGCACGAGCAGCTCCGGCTCGGTCGCGAGCACCGCCGCAAGCGCGAGCCGTTCACGCTCCCCGGCCGAGAGGTCGCGCGGATGACGGTCGGCGTGCTCGGCCAGGCCGAGCTTTGCGAGTGCCGCGCGTGCACGCGGCTCGTCCGCGCCGAGCGCAACCTCCTCGAGCACGTGCTCCGTGACGAGATGGCGGCCAGGATCCTGCGTCAGGAACGCCGCCCGGCCGTGCTCGACGGCTCCGGACTCGGCATCGATCAACCCGGCGGCGATCTTTGCGAGTGTCGTCTTGCCCGCGCCGTTCGGGCCGGTGAGCGCGACGATCTCGCCCCGCCGCACATCGAGCGAGGCACCGTCGAGCACGACGCGGTCGCCGTAGGCAAAGCGCACGTCGCGCAGCCGACAGACGAGATCGGCCGTGTGCGGCAGGTAGAGCGGACGGTGCTCGGCGAGCCAGTCGAGCGCCTGGTCGCGCGGCGCGTCGAGCACGAGGCGCCCACCGTCCATGAAGAGCACGCGGTCGGCGCGCGCGAGCGGCCGGGCCGGCCGCTGCTCGGAGACGAGCACGGCGCACGGCAGGTGCTCGATCAGGTCGAAGAAGCTCTCGGCCGCATCCGGGTCGAGCTGCGAGGTCGGCTCGTCGAGCAGGAGCAGCCGCGGACGGAGCGCGAGCGCCGAGGCGAGGCAGACGCGCTGCAGCTCGCCGCCCGAGAGCTCGGAGGCCGGGCGGTCGGCGAGGTGCTCCGCGCCGACGAGCGCGAGGGCCTCCTCGACGCGGGACCAGATCTGTGCCGGCCTGGTGCCGATGTTCTCGAGCCCGAACGCCACCTCATTCGCGACCCGGCTCATCACCACCTGATCCTCGGGATCCTGGAACACCGACGCGACCGCACCCACGAGCTGCGCGGGAGTCGTCTCGCGCGTGTCGTGGCCGGCGACGACGACTCGGCCGGCAAACGTACCGCCGTGAAAATGCGGGACGAGGCCGGCGAGCGCGCGCAAGAGCGTCGACTTGCCGGAGCCCGAGGGCCCGAGCAGCGCGACGTGCTCGCCGTCGTCGATCGTCAGCGAGATCCCCTCGAGGACGCGGGCACCGCCGCCGTAGGCGAAGCGCAGGTCCTCGACGATTGCTAGATGACTTAGAGCCATATCGCCACCACGACGACGGCGCACGCTCCGACGAGCCCGAGGCGGTCGAGGCTCGTCCAGCGGGGCTGCGGCGCGCGCGTGCGCTCGGCGCGGCCGTAGCCGCGGGCCTCCATCGCCTCCGCGACGTTCAGTCCGCGCTCGAGCGAGCCGGCGAGGAGCGGCGAGAGCTGGCGAACCGGGCCGAGGTGGACCCCGCGGCCGCGGAGCGCCTCGCGCAGGTCGCGTGCGTCGCGCTCGAGCAACGGTACGAGCCGTGTCGCGAGCGCGACCGCGACGGTCGAGCGGCGAGCCCACCCGGCCGAGGAGAGGAGCCGGTCGTGGTCGATGCGCAGCGCGTAGACGGCGAAGGCGAGCCCGACAGCGGCGAGCCGCAACCCTTGGAAGAGGCCGTTCGCGATCTCCTCACGCGTCACGTCGATCGTGCCGAGCACGGGAATCGTGGGGCCCGTCCACAACGGGTGCGAGCCGATCACCTCGACGAACGGTGTCAGGATCACGACGAACGCGGCACTCGTGAGTGTCCCGACCAGGTAGGGCCAGCGGCGGCGGGCGGGTGCCCGCCAGGCGAGCGCGAGCAACACGACGCAGATCACCGCGACCGACAACGTGTGGCTCACGACGAGCGCGGCGACTGCGAGCGCGGCCAGCAGCGCGGCGGCGGGCGCGGCGCTCACTTCGCCACCCCGTAGCGGTAGCGCAAGGCGGTCGGATCCTTCGCCAGCCGACGGGCGACCGTAGAGCCGAGCTCGAGCTGCACGCCCTTGCGGAAGCGCCGGATGTCGACGTGGTCGGGTGGGAACTTGCTGCTGATCACGATGTAGTTCGTGGTCGGCGTCGGCGAGCGCAACGTTCCTCCGACCTGCTTCGCGATCGCCTTCGCGGCAGCGTCGCCGACGCCGATCGGGACGACACTCGTGGAAGCGCGAGTAAACGGCTGCGGGTAGGCGCCGACGACGACCGGAACGCTCATCGCGCCTCCTTGCCACGAGCGGTAGTCCCACCACTCGACATCGCCATCGCGCAGCTTCACCTCGGCGGCGCTGCGATCGCCCTCGATCCCGTTGACGAAGTAGAACCAGTCGTGCGCGGAGGTGACGGAGCCCTGTACGCCGTTGATCGACTGCACGAACCGTCCGCCGTAGCGGGTCGAGATGTCGAGCTTGCGGTCGAGCGCCTGCATCGCGGTCAGCCCGGCCGGAACCGTGCCGGTGTAGACGACGTGCGCGCCGCGGTCGCGCGTCACCCACAGCGTTGCGGCGCCGTGCGCGCGCTCGCCCCCACAACCGGTGAGGGCGAGCGCGAGCAGGACGAGCGCCGCGCGTCTCACTTCACGGCGTTCGACCGGACAGCGCCGGTGGCCGTCGCGCGCACCAGCACGCCCGGGTGCGGGCCCGGGCAGACGTCGGCGTTCGGCTTCGCCTTGATCGTGCGCTTCGAGCCGATGTGGAACACGAGCCCGTCGACGGCAGCAGCCTTGCCGTTGTCGTCGAAGGCCTGCGCGAGGTAGCAGCCGCTCTTCGTGCCTGCTTTGACGGCGAGCGTCGGCGGCCCGCCGGTCGGGCCGAACTCGGCGTAGTACCAGAGCACGCGATCGCCGTCCTTCAGCGTCACCTGGTCGGCGCCCACCGGAGGCGACACGTCGTCGACCTTGAACACCCAGCCGCTCGACGCAGAGCCGCCGTAGCGGGCGACCTGGTCGACGTACGGGCCGAAGCCGGTCTGGGTGACGTGGTAGTAGAACTCGCCCGCGAGCGAGGCCTGCTCGAGTGCATCCAGGGCGTTCGTCGCTGTGACCGTGAGCTCGGTCGGCGCGAAGATCGTCCGGGTCTTGCCTTCGACACGCACGTGCACCGTCGCTGCGAGCGCGGTCGCAGGCAGGACGAACAGGAGAACGAGTACGAGAACGAGGCGCAGGATCTTGTGAGGCTGAATCTTGAAAGACTGAGCCACGATTCCTCCTTCCGCGAGGGGATCGGCATGGAGGGCGACCGGCAGGTCTTCTGACTCGAGGCTCCCCCTCCGCCGCCTTCCCAGGCGTCAGGCCCAGTGGCGTTCGGCGAAGGGCAACTCCTCTTACAGCGGCGGGACCGTCCCGGAATCTCACCGGGTTCCCTCACCGCTCGCCCGTTATCTCCTCGAATCTAGCATGGTGATCAGTGGTCTCTCGCTGGCTCCCCGTGCTCGTCTGGGCGGGCGTGATCTTCGCGTTCTCGTCGATCCCGTCGCTCAGCACCCACCTCGGGACGTGGGACCTGATCCTGCGCAAGCTCGCGCACATGACGGAGTACGCGATCCTCGCGCTGTTGCTCGTACGGGCGTCGGGCTCCTCTGCATGGGCCTTCGCGCTTGCGGTCGCCTACGCCGGCACGGACGAGTTCCATCAGACGTTCGTCCGGGGCCGGCACGGGACGCCCGTCGACGTGGGGATCGACGCCGTCGGCGCGCTGATCGGGCTCGGCACGTTGCACCGGCGGTGGCGGCAACAGCAGGGCGGGGTCTAAGCTAAGGCGGTGGAACACGGAGAGGTCGCCGACCGGCAGCTCGAGGCGTTGCTCGAGCGCCTCGACAAGATCGCCGAGGAGCTGCGGCGCCTGAATGCGCGCGAGGAACGGCGCGAGGAGCTGACCGTGATCGCGCGAGAGCTGCGGAACCTGAACGAGTCGATGCAGGCGATCGCCTACGCCGCACTCGGGACGCAAGGCCCGCAGGTTCGCCGCCACCGCGCGGGCTGAACCTCACGAACCTGGTCTTGAACCAGGTTCAAGGGGTGTCTCGGGAGACCGTGGCCGCTACTGGGCTAGGGGACGCGGTAGATATCGAGCACGCCGGTGGTCGCGTGCTCGTTCGCGTTGCCCTCGGCGACGGCGACGCGCCCGTCGGCGACGATCGGGCTCTGCCAGTGCACGGTCCCCGACGGGAGCGTCGCGACCTCGCGGCCGCTCGTCGGGACGTAGACATGCAACGCGCCGTTCCCTGCGACGTAGAGAAGTGAGCCGGCGACAACCGGCGAGGTACCGTCGGTGTGGTTTGACCACACGGGATGCAGCCTGCCGCCCTTGAAAAGCAGCGCTTCGGTGCCGGAGCTCGTCGCGACGAACACCCACTTCCCGTTCCAGACCGCGGGCGCGGAGAAGACGTCGGTCGGCCCCGGGGCCGGGAGGGTCTGCAGCTCGCCGCCGGTCTTCGTGTTCACGCCGGGCAGACGATGGAGCTGCAGCAGGCGCAAGATGCCGTCCTTGCCGCCCTGCACCGCGTAGCCGTTCGGCAGGAGCGCCGGGCTCGTCGAGCCGAGGTCGATGTCCGCGTCGTTCAGGCGCTGGTGATTGGCAGGCGTGTAGTGGCGAAGCATGTTCGACGCGTCAGGCAAGAGGACGAGCACGCTGTCGCCCCAGTTCGTCTTGCCGTCGTACGTGGCGTTGCCGGTTGCAACGACGAGCGTGCCGTTTGAGGGGTCGACTGCAGCGCCGCTCCGCGACCAGATCGCCGAGTCGCTCGTGGAACAGCTCGTCGGCACGATCAGTGCGTGCCGTTCGCTGCAGAGCGAGTTCCAGACGTGGACGATGCGCCCGGTCCGTTCGGCCATCGTCACGACGTGGCCCTGGTAGCTCGGGGCATCGCCGATGTACCCGCCCGTCGTCATGATCACGAGCCCGCGCGAGACGTTGATCGACGCCGTGAGCTTCTCCTTCGTCGCATCGCGCGTGATCGCCGTCGTCCAGAGCACCTTGCCGTCCGAGACGCGAAGCTTGCGCACACGCCCGTCGGGCGCCGACGCGTAGATCGCCGAGCGGTCGGTCGACGCCGCCGGCGTCGAGTTCGTAATCTGCGCCGAGCCCGCAAAGCTGCTGTACGACGACGGGGTGAAGCGCCAGAGCACCGCACCGCTGCCCGCGTCGATCGCCTCGGTCTTCCCGTAGGTGGTCGTGACGAAGAACGTGTCGTGCGTGGTGCCGTGCACCTTCACGTCGTGCAGATAGATCGGCGACGAGTCGACCGTGCCGTCGAGAGTCACCGATTTGCGGACGAGCTTCGCCGCGTTCGCGGCAGTGATGCCGCTGCTCGGCGCGCTGTTGTGACGGGCGGCGTCGTAGCCGAACCGGTTCCAGTCGATTCCCGCGGGCGCACCGGAACGCGCGAGCGCAGGCAATGCCGCGGCCAGGGCGAGCAGTGCTGCGAGTGCGACCTGCACCGAACGGCTCACCGCGCGGTTAGGTCCTTCGTCTTCACCCACGGGCCGGGCGGCGTCAGCAGGGACTCGGCGTGCAGGTACGCGATGCCGGCAAGCGGGAAGTCGATCCAGCGCTCGAAGCAGAAGTAGCGGCGGCGCCAGTGCGGGAAGAACTTGCGGTTGAAGCTATGCAGCCGCTCGACCTGGAACAGGCGATCAGCCTTCAGGAGCCCCCAGCGAAGCGCCCGCGTCCAGCGGTTGGCCGTCTCGTCCGCGCGCATGAAGTCGGCGAACACAGAGAAGTTCAACGACAGCTCGGTGACGGCGTGCGTGCGGGCCCACTCGACCGTCTTGGTGATCAGATACTCCATCAGCCCGTTCGGCGTGTCCTTGCGGCGGCGCATCGACGCGAGCGAATACCCCTCGCTCGCTGGTGACGGCACGAGCTGCAGGAATCCGCCGACCGACCCGTCGGGCCCGATCGCAACGGCGAGCACCGTGTCCGGATACGCGAAGAGCGCATCCATGGCCATCGTGAACCCACGCTCCGGCCAACTGCCGCGCCACTCCTCGGAGACCGCGCGCAGCTCGCACCGCAGCGCCTCGTCGGCGTCCGCGGTCGAGGCCACGCGCACCTCGTAGCCGTTCTTCTCGAGCCGGGAGACCGACTGGCGAACCTTGCGGATCGCGCGGCCGTCGAGTGAGAACTCGGCGGGCCGGATCACGGCCTCGTCGCCGAGGTAGATCGACTTGAAGCCGAGCGCGGCATAGTCCTCGAGCGCCTCGTTCGACGCGCCCGCAATCGCAACGCGCCAGCCCTTGGCGTGGGCGATGCGCTTGAACTCCGCCATCAGCTCGCGGCGCTCGCCGTCATCGCCGATCGGGTCACCGGCCGCGAGCGCGGTGCCGCCGATCACCCGGTAGGCCATGAACGACCGGCCGCTGGCCGAGAAGAAGTAGCTCTTGTCGCGGCGGAGCGCGAAGTAGGAGAGCGAGTCGGAGCCCTGTTCCTGCACGAGCTCGGCGGCGCGCTCGCGGTCGGCCTCCTTGGGCGGCGTCACGGGCAGCGGCCGCAACCACAGCCAGAGAGCGCGAAAGCCGAGACCGCCGATCAGGATCAGCAGCGCTTCGTCGATGCGCTCCGAGAACGCGTCGTGGTCGGAGGTGTAGAGAGAGATCAGCGGCAGGCACACGGCGAGCGCGACCCCGATCTGCACGAGCGGACGCACCGTGGCCGGGTCTCCCGGCGCGACGAAGTGGCGCCGGGCGCGGAACAGGCCGATCAGCAGCATGAAATGCAGAGTCGCCTCCTCGAAGTCGAGCCCCTTGGCGAGATGGGCGACCGCGGACGCGGAAACGACGGCGAGAGCCAGCCACCACGCGCGCCGCTTGCGGCGGGCGAGACCGCGAGAGAGCCAGACCATGCCGAGCCCGAGCGCAAGCGCAAGCGTGCGCGCCGCATCGAGGGCTCCGGGCGGGAGAATCCCCTGGACGAGGTCAACACGGTTCGCCATCTCCGGCGTCAGCGCGGAGATGATCGAGAGGATGCCTGCAGCCGTGGCAAACCATGCCAGGACGACAGGTGTGGCCGGGCGACACACGACCACAGAGTAGCCCCGGCCGGTGTCGGACCGGCGAGGGCTGAAGCCCCCTAGGGCTTGAGGAGGACGCGCCGCAGTTCGTCTTCCTTGCCCGGCTCGAGGATCGCGAGCACCTGGTCGCCCACCTCCAGCTGCGTCTCGTCGTCCGGAATCTCGGCCTTGCCGTCGCGGACGACGGAGATCAGGCGGGCGCCCTCCGGCAGCTTCAGCGTCCGGACGCGCTTGCCCTGGCACGCCGCGTCCTTGTCGACGCTGACCTCGACGATCTCGAGGTTCTCCTTGCGCAGCTCGAGCAGGTGAATCAGGCCGTGCTCTGGCACTTCATGCTCGATCAGCGCCATGATCGCGCCGGTCGCGGAGACCGTCGGCGAGATGCCGAGCAGGTCGAAGTACGGCTGGTTGCGCGGGTCGTTGATCCGGGCGATCACCTTGGTGACGCCGTACTTCTCCCGCGCAAGCTGGCAGATGACGATGTTGTCCTCGTCGTCTCCCGTCGCCGCGATCAGCAGGTCCGGCGGCCGCTTGATGCCCGCGCGCTCGAGCACGAAGAGCTCGGTCGCATCGCCGCGGATCACCTGGTGCTCGAACTCGGCTTCGAGCCTGTCGAAGCGGTAGGGCCGCTGCTCGATCACGGTCACCTCGTTGTTGCCGCGCAGCAGCGAGCGTGCGAGATTCGCACCGACCTTGCCGCCGCCTGCGATCAACACGTACATCAGACGGTGGCAACTTCTTCGGAGGCGCGCACGGCACTGACGAGCGACTCGATCGCCGACGAGGTCGGGCAGACGATCCGCAGGCCGCGTGCCGCATAGAACTGGGAGCGCGCCGGATCGAGGACGCGGACGACGACGGTCGGCACCTGAAAGTGCTTCTGAGCCGCCTGCGCGATCACCAGGTTCGTGTTGTCGCCGTCGGTCGTGACGACGACGGCGTCGGCCTCCTCGATGCCCGCATCGCGCAGGAGATGCAGGTCCATGCCGTGCCCCACCTGGAAGCCGCCCGACCAGTTGTCGCCGAGCCGCCCGAGCGCGTCCTCGTTCTCATCGAGCACCGTCACGTCCCACCCCGAGCTGCTGAGCTGCAGGGCGACCGACGACCCGACTCGTCCGCATCCGATCACGATTGCCTTCACAGCGGGCCAGCGTACTCCCGCAGGCTAGGTCGCCGCCAATTCCTCGTCTATGACGGACTGGGGGAATGCAACGATCAGCACTTCGCAGGGCGCCTTGCGCAGCACGTAGTCGACCGTCGGCGAGAAGAAGCGCGACTGCCGTCGCCACCGCGGAGCCGAGCCGAGGACGATCAGGTCGGCCTCCACCTCGAACGCGCGCTCGACGATCGCCTGCCCGATCGCACGGGCACGCACGGTTGTCCCTTCGACAACGACGTCGTGGTCTTCGCCGAGCAGCTTCGCCTCGGCAAGCGACGCGTCGGCGCGCTCCTCCTCGTCGAACATCGGCGCGTCGAGCGGCTGCTCGAGAGGCACCCGGATCACGTGCAGCGCCTGCACCTCTGCTCCGTGATCGGTGGCGAGCTTCACGGCCGTTGCGAGCATCTCCTCGCCGATGATCCCGATCTTCATCGGCACCAGGATCCGGTGGAACTGGACCAGCGCCTCGGCCGGGCGCTCGTCCGGCGCTGTCACGCGCTCGAGCAACCCCTCGCCGTGGGCGACGCGCACCGAGACGAAGACGACGATCCCGAGCAGGAGCCAGACCGGGCCGGCGTACCGGGCCGCAGGATGCGTGGCGAGCGCGACGATCCAGATCGCAAACGTGCCGATCGAGCCCACGATCGCCGGCAGCGGAATCTGTGCACGACCGATGAGGATGTTGAACGGTGCGCGGTAGGGCCGCGGCAGGTCGGGCTCGGCGATCCGGAGCTTGATCACCGCCAGCTGCGCGGCGGTGAACGCGAGTAGCACGCCGAACGAGAAGAGGCTCGCCAGGAACTGCACGTCGTGCTTGAAGAAGGCGGTGGCGATCACGATCGCCGAGGAGATGACGGCGGCCGAGACGATCGCCGGCGGGGCGACGTGCGCGCGCCGGCTCAGCTGCCCGAAGCTCCGCGGCAGCTGCCCGTGCTCGCCGAGTGAATACGCGAGACGCGAGAAGCCGGAGATCGACGTCGTCACCGCGGCCAGGAGGATCAGCGCTCCCGTCAAGCCGACGTAGAAGCGCAGGCCGTCGCCGAGCCAGAACGGCAGCTCACCACGGATCCGATCGGCGACCCCGAGCAGCGGTGCGCGGATCCACCGCGTGCCGAGCTCGGTGCGCGGCCCCGGGAAGGCCGACAGCGCGACGACGGCGATCGCGACGTACATCGTCACGACCGTCGCGATCCCGCCGAAGAGCGAGCGCGGTAGGTCGACCCCCGGCCGCCGTGCCTCCGCCGCGAGGTTCGCGACGGTCTCGAGCCCAGTGAAGGCAAGCATCGCCAGCGGCAGCGAGAACGCGATCGCGTGCCAGCTCGGGTAGGAGCCGAGGGACGTCCCGTGCGTCAGTGCGTGCGGCGAGAAGACGAGCACGAAGCCCAGCACGACGAGCACGAGCTGCGTCAGCAGGTCGAGCACGGGCACGACGATCCCGAGCCCGTAGAGCGACGGCCGGCGAATCAGCCGGACGAGTGCGACGAGCGCGATCACGCCGACACCGACAACGACGTCCCACGGGTTGCGGTCGAGCGCACCGATCTGAAGTGCTCCCGCGAGATAGTGGGGCAGGAAGAGCGCTGCCAGCGCGATCACGATCAGGTAGTCGAGGAAGAGCGCCCAGCCGGTCAGGAAGCCGAACAGATCGTTCGATGCGCGGCGCACGAACGTCGCGGCGCCGCCCGTCTCCGGCAGCGCTGCGGTGCCCTCGGCATACGAGAGCGAGACGACCAGGAAGAGCACGCCCGCGACGAGCAGCACGAGCGGCGTGAACCCGAGCGCGTGCGCGGCGAGCACGCCGAGCGCGAAGTAGATCGACGACGCGATCTCGCCGTAGGCGACAGAGAAGAGCGCCCGCGTGTCGAGGTCGCGGCGGAGGCCTGGCAGCTTGCGCGCCATCGGCTACGTCCTTTGCCTGACCATCCACAGTCGCCCGCCGCCGGCTGCGATGAAGAGGAGCCCGAGGATGATCCCCACCCCGAAGCCGAAGCCGCGCGAGAGCGTGACGACGATCATCGCGAGCCCGAGCAGGATCATCGCGAGCGCCATCAACGTCACAAGTTGCTTGTAAACGCTCATATGGCCGTTGTACCTGCGGCGACCATCACACGACAGGGCGCGTTCTTGAGGACGAAGTCAACCGTGTGGCCGAAGATGTCACGGTGGCGGCCGCGCGGCGCACCGAGGACGAGGATCTCCGTCCCGCGGCGCTCGGCCTCGTCGACGATCGCGCGGCCCGCGTTGCGCGCCCGCACCACACGCTCGACGATGCGCACACCGTACGGGGCCGCGATCATCCTCGACTCGTCGAGCAGGTGGTTGGCCTCTTCGGTCTGCTCGGTGAGGTCGGCGTCGAGGGGCAGCTCGAGCGGGACGACGATCACGCGCAGCAGGACGATCCGCCCGGCGCGCTCCGTCGCGAGCCGTGCAGCGACTTCGACCGCCTCGCGCGACCCGGCACCGGACACGACCGGTACGAGGATCGAGCGGTACTCGAGCGCGAGCGCGGGCCCGAGCGGCACCGGCGCGCGCTGCGTGACGCTCATCGGCACGTGCAGCCGGCGGCGGTAGAGCAGGTAGAAGACAAAGCCGGCAATCAGCCAGGCGAGGCCGGCATACCGCGTCGGCGCATCTTGCACGACGACGACGAGCCAGGCCGCACCGGTCCCGAGCCCGCCGACGATCGCAAAGATCGGCCAGCTGATCCCGCCGATCTGGACGTTCGGCCACGCGCGCCACTCGAGCTCGTCATGCCCGCGGCGCACGCGCAGCGCCGTCACCGACGCATGCGCGATCGTAAACGAGAGCATCGCGCCGAACGCGTACATCCGCCCGAGAAAGTCGACCTGGCCGGCGAGCAAGAAGAGCGTCGGCCCGATGCCCGCGAAGACGACGAGCGACAGCCACGGCGTCTTCAGCTTCGGGTGCAGGCGGCGAAAAACGCTCGGAAGCTGCCGGTAGCTCGCCATCGAGTACGTGATCCGCGACGCGCCGATCACACCGGCGTTCGTCGCGATGAAGAGGATCGTCGCGGCGAGAATCCCGACGTAGACCTTGATCGACTGCAGCATGAAGCCGTGCAGGCCGAGGTTCTCGACGAGGCCGAGCACCGGATCGTTCTTGAAGCCGTGCGGCGGGTCCTGGCCGAGCTGGGTCACGTACTTCCCGCCCTCGTGCACGACCGGCATCGCCGACATCGCGATCCAGGGCAGCGTGAAGTAGATCGCGAAGACCGCGATCGCCACCCAGGAGATCGCGCGCGGAATCGAGCGTGCAGGGTCGCGCGCCTCCTCGGCGAGATTGGAGACGGTCTCGATCCCGGTGTAGGCGATCATCGCGACCGGGATCGCGAGCAGGAACGCGCTCCACGTTGGCGCGACGCCCCAGTGGATGTTGTTGAGCAGCACATGGGGGCTGAAGATCAGGAAGAACCCGAGCGCGACGAGCAGCAGCTGCGTCGCGAAGTCGAGGACCGCGAGAACGATGTTCAGCTTCGCCGCCTCCTGGACGCCGATGATGTTCAGGCCGACGAGCAGCCAGGTGAGGACGACGCCGATCACGATGTCCCAGGGGTTCGTACGGAGCGGCGCCCAGAAGATCGAGAGGTAGTGCGGAACGAAGATCACCGAGATCGCGACGGTTATCACGTAGTTGAGCATCTGCGCCCACGCCGCCCCGAACGAGACGAGCTCGTTGAAGGCGTGCCGGGCAAAGCTCGCCGATCCCCCGGCCTCCGGATAGCGCACGGTGCCTTCGGCGTAGGTCGCCGCCGTGGCCGCGAAGATGATCCCGCTGATGATGAAGACGAGCGGCGTCAGGCCGAGCGCGATGCCTGCCGTCAGCCCGAGTGCGTAGTAGATCGACGAGCCGACGTTGCCGTACGCGGTGGCAAAGAGCGCGGGCGCGCCGAGGACCCGCTCCAACCCGTGACTCTGACGCCGGCGTGGCACCGGCTGACCCTACTTCGAGAAGGGGACGCTGCTCAGGATCACATGCGGCTCGAAGAGCAGGCAACGCTTGATCGCGAGCGCCCGGCGGCCGCGCAGCCAGCGCAGGCTCTCGTCGATCCGCTCCGGCAGGACGACGTTGACCGCCACCTTGGGGTCGTCAGTGAGCCGCCGCGCGTAGGTGAGCATCGCCTCGCCGAGGCGGCCGGGCTGCGGCTCGCCGTCGACCGGGATCCCGAGCGCCTCGGCGTCCCAGTCGCGCTCGCCGAAGTGCACGGCCCGTAGATCGTCCACCCCGAGCGTGCGGGCGTAGTCGACGGCGCGGCGCGTCGCCTCGTCGAACTGGCCCGCGATCACACGCACGGCCAGGTGCTCGGGCACGCGGCCCTCGGGTCGACGCCCGGAGGTGACCGTCGGCACGTCCGCCACGACAACGCCGGGCTCGACGAGCAACCTGAGCTTCAACCTGAACTGCGCGCGCTGGGCGGCAGCCATCAGCGAACGCGTGCGGAACTGCTCGGGCAGCACGACCGTGACGACCTCGCCGTCTTTGCGAAGCTTCGCGACGGCGTCGAGCACCGCCTTCGTCGCGTCGGCATCGGCCGGCAGGAGGTCGAGCCGGGGCTCGCCCCCGGTCAGGTCGAACCAGCGCGCGTTGATGCCGGTGTCCGTGTGCTGGCCGGGGACGTGCAGCGCCGCGAAGGTCCCACCTCCGATCCTCCGCGCGTACCAGACGGCGCCTTCGGCGGCGACGTCGACAGCTTCGACGTAGATGAGGACCCGGTTGCTCACGCGTGAAAGGTAGAGGCCCGGGTCACCCCGGGCCTCTCCGGTGGTCGGATCACTCGTTCCTATCCGTGGATCGAGACGATCAGCGGGATGATCAGGATCGCGACGATGTTCGCGATCTTGATCATGGGGTTGATCGCCGGGCCGGCCGTGTCCTTGTAGGGATCGCCGACCGTATCGCCGGTGACCGAGGCAGCGTGCGCGTCGGAGCCCTTACCACCGTAGGCGCCGTCCTCGATCGACTTCTTCGCGTTGTCCCAGGCGCCGCCGCCGGATGTCATCGAGATCGCGAGGAAGAGGCCGGTGACGATCGTGCCGATCAGCAGGCCGCCGAGCATCTTCGCGCTGATGATCCCGACGATGATCGGGAACCCGATCGGGATCAGGGCGGGCAGGAGCATCGAACGGATCGCCGAGGTGGTGACGATGCTGACCGCCTGGCTGTAGTCCGGGCGTTCGGTGTAGTCCATGATCCCCGGGTGCTCGCGGAACTGGCGGCGCACCTCCTGCACGACCTCGCCGCCGACGCGACCGACGGCCTGCATGGCGAGCGATGCGAACAGGAACGGCATCAGGCCGCCGATGAAGAGACCTGCGATCACCCAGGCGTCCGAGAGGCTGAACGTGACATTCAGCCCCTTGTCCCGGAGACCGGTCGTGTACGAGTCGAACAGGACGAGCGCCGCGAGCGCCGCGGAGCCGATCGCGTAGCCCTTCGTGACCGCCTTCGTCGTGTTGCCGACGGCGTCGAGCGGATCGGTGACGCCGCGCACCTCCTCGGGGAGGTCGGCCATCTCGGCGATGCCGCCCGCGTTGTCGGTGACTGGTCCGTAGGCGTCGAGCGCCACGATCAAGCCCGTCATCGAGAGCTGCGCCATCACGGCCACGCCGATACCGAAGAGGCCGGCGAAGTGATTGGCGACGAGGATGCCCGTCGCGAGCACGATCACCGGGAGCGCCGTCGCCTGCATGCCCATGGCGAGGCCTTCGATGATGTTCGTCGCGTGACCGGTCTGCGACGCCTTGGCGATCGCCTTGACCGGATTCCAGCGCGTGCCGGTGTAGTACTCGGTGATCGCTACGAGCAGGAAGGTCACGATCAGTCCGACCACCGCCGAGATGTACAGATCCTTGAAGCTGTAGCCCGCGTCGTCGAACGCCATCGTGATCGGGATGAAGCCGACGGCAGACAGGACGGTCGCCACGAGCACGGCCTTGTAGAGCGCGTTGATGACTGCGTTCTCCCCCTTGCCGAGCCGTGCGAAGAACGTGCCGATCACCGAGGTGATCGCGGAGACGCCGCCGATCGCGAGCGGGTAGAGATAGAGCTTCGACCCTTCGAGACCGTTCATCGTCCCGAGCAGCATCACCGCGACCGCGGTGACGGCGTAGGTCTCGAACAGGTCGGCAGCCATGCCTGCGCAGTCGCCGACGTTGTCACCGACGTTGTCGGCGATCACGGCCGGGTTGCGTGGGTCGTCTTCCGGAATGCCCGCTTCGAGCTTGCCGACCAGGTCGGCGCCGACGTCGGCGGCCTTCGTGAAGATGCCGCCGCCGAGCCGCGCGAACACCGAGATCAGCGAACCGCCGAAGGCGAGGCCGATCAGATCGGTGATTGCCGACTTCGGCGAATTGTTCAGGCCGGCGGTCAGGAACCAGTAGTAGCCCGTGACGCCGAGCAAGCCCAGGCCGACGACCAGGAGGCCGGTGACCGAGCCGGCGCGGAACGCCACGTTCAGCGCCGGCTTGAGGCCGCCGCGGGCGGCCTCGGCCGTCCGACTGTTCGAGCGCACGGCGACGTTCATGCCGATGAAGCCGGCGGCCGACGAGAGGATCGCGCCGATCAGGAAGCCAAACGCGGTCCCCCAGCCGAGCTGGTTGTAGAAGCCGAGCAGGAAGAACGGCACGATCGCCACCAGCCCGATCGCGGTGTACTGCTTCTTCAGATAGGCCGCAGCGCCTTCCTGGACGGCCTTCGAGATCTCTCTCATCTTCTCGTTGCCCGCCGGCTGCTGCAGCAGCCAGTAGGTCAGATAGAGCCCGTACCCGACGGCCACGGCAGCACCGATGAGGCCGAGGAGCACCGGGTGATGCATGAACCAATCCATCGGTTTCGCTCCCTCACAAAGGTAAGCGCCGAAGGGCTTCGGCGCGGGCGATTATGTATCACAAGCTCCGGGCAGTGCTACGTGGAAACCGCGCCTGCGTAGGCAACCTGGAGGTTTGCCAGGGCCTGCTCGAGGTCGCGCTTCAGCTCACCTGCGACGTGCGGGACGAGAGCGGCCAGAGCGTCGATCGCCTTCTTCGCCTGGGCAAGCTCGCCCTTCTCCAGCTTCGCGAACGCGAGGCTCGCGAGGGTCGAGGCCGCAGCGACGAGGAACTGCTCGACGTCGAAGCTCGCGACCCGCGCGGCCATCGCGTCCTCGTCGAGCTCGTCAGCCACCGATCGGCTCTCCGGCCTGCACCTGCTCAGCGTAGATCTCCTGCAGGTCGGCGCCTTCCTCGAAGCGGGCAATCTGGCGCTCGGCGGCGTTCTGCTCGGGGACGTTCAGGTACGGCGCGGCCCCGATCTCGTCGGCGACCGGGCCGACCCACTCGAGCAGCTGCTCGATCCTCCGCCGGGCCGGGACCGGCTCGCCTTCGCGCTCGAAGTCGAGCAGCTCGCCCGAGAGCCCCCACCTGGTCGCCCGCCACATGTTCTCCTCGAGCAGACGATGCGGCAGGTCGGGCAGCCGCTCCCCCTCGTCGTAGGCGCGGGCGCAGCGTGCGGCGAGGGCGTAACAGAGCGCGGCGAGCGACTGCGCCTCGGCGAGATCGGGTTGGCCGTCGCAGATGCGGATCTCGATCGTCGGGAACGCGAGGTGTGGACGCACGCTCCACCAGATCTGGGTGTTCTCGGTGATCGATCCGCTCCGGTAGAGGAACGCGACGTACTCCTCCCAGCCCTGCCAGCTGCCGTAGGCGTCTGGGATCCCGCAACGCGGGAACATGCGCGTGAAGATCTCGGTGCGCGCTGAGTGAAGGCCCGAGTTGATGCCCTCGACGAACGGGGAGCTCGCTGACAGGGCGAGCAGCTCCGGCAGAAAGTTTCGAAGCGCGTCGTGGACCGCGATCGCGCGGTCGGCACCCGCGATCCCGATGTGCACGTGCAGGCCGAACGTGTTGTTGCGCCAGACGACGTAGCGGAGGACCTCGTCGTTGCGGCGGTAGTGCGGCGTGTCGATGATGCGCTGGTTGCGCCAGTCGCTGAACGGATGCGTGCCTGTGCCGCCGAGCCCCACCTGCAGCTCGCGTGCGACGGAATGCAGCATCGCACGGCGCTCCTGCATCGCCGCCGCAGCCTCTGCGAAGTCCGCGCACTTGCCGGTGCGTACCTCGACCTCGGACGCGATCAGCTCACCGACGACGTTCGGCGCGAGGTCGGTCTCGATCGCGGCGGCGTAGACCTCCTCGAAGCGATCGGTCAGCTCGAGTGTCTGCGGGTCGAGCAGGGCGAACTCCTCCTCGACCGCGAGCGTGAAGTCGGTGCCGCTGTCGAATGTCTCCTTGGAGGTCGACAGGAGCTCGGCCCAGGAGATGCGTTGTTCGTCACCCATCGCGGGAGCGTATCCGCGCGGGTGCGGGCTCCAGCAGTCGCTGCGCGATGCTCGCCCACGACCAGTGTTCGACAACGACCTGGCGCGCCGCGCGCCGCAGCTCGTCGTGGTCGGCCGGCGACAGGGCCAGGATCTCTTCGAGCTTGCGGGCGAGCTCGGCGGCGTCGCCGCTTGCGAAGGATGCGAGGTGGCGGAAGCGCTCGGGATAGCCCCGTTCGAGCCCGGCCGCGACCTCGGCGAGACCGGAGTGCCGGGCGACGAGCGGCGGCGACCCCGCGGCTGCAGCCTCGGCGGCGACCATGCCGAACGCTTCGGGAAAGATCGACGGGACGACGGTCACGTCGGCGAGCGGCAGCAGATGCACGAGGTGCCGGTGCTCGAGCGGGCCCGTGAAGAGCGTGCGCTGCGGCGCGAGTCGTTCCAGGGCCGGACGGTGGGACCCGAAGCCCACGACAACGAGCCGCGCAGCCGTCTCCTGCATCGCCGCGAGCAGCACCTGCACGCCCTTCTGCTCGATCAGCTTGCCGAAGTAGAGAACCGTCGGCTCGTCGCCGGCGAGGAAGTCGGCGAGGCGCTCCGCGTTGCCGTCGTCGGGCAGCCGCTCCTGGGCGTTGCCCGGGTTCGGCGGGTCGTTGCGCGACTCGGCGAGCAGGCCGGCGAGCGCGTCGTCGCGCCCGGCAAGCGTGAAGTCGTCGATGTCGACGCCGGGCGGTACCTCGACCACGTGTGCCACCGGCCCCACGACGTCCTCGACCACCCGGCGAATGTGATCGGAGCCGACGAACGTCACCTCGGCCCGGTCGAGCGATTCACGGCCCCACCGCTCGAGCTCGGGACGGCCTCGCATCGAGTACTCGAGCTCCGAACCGTGTGCCTTGACGCGAAACGGCCGGCCGGTCGCAGCGCCGACCGGGCCGCCCATCAGGACATGGTTCGTGAAGATCACGTCGGCGGGCAGGAGGTCGCGCAGCACGGCCGCGTTCGCCTCGACGTAGGCGTGCTTCTGCTCGGCGGTGAAATCCTGGAGAAGCTTCGGCTCGAGCCCGGCGTAGTCGTCGAGGACGAAGACGGGCAACAGTCCGCCGGGCAACTCGGGGACGACGACCTGTGCACCGGCGAGGTCGAACCGCTCGGGCGCACGCTCCTGGCAGACGACCGCCACCTCGTGGCCCGCGCGGCTCCACTCGCGGGCGAGCGACCGGCTGTAGACGTTCGAGCCGGTTCCACCGAGCAGGTATCCGTGCCAGAGAAGGATCCGCACAGCGGCGGAGGCTACGTCAGGTGGAAGTACAGCGCGTGCAGCAACTCGACGGCGGGGTTCGAGGTGTGCACGGTGACGTCGCCGGGAACGTCGAGCAACGCCTCCGAGTAGTTGAAGATGATGCGGACGCCCGCGTCGACGAGATCGTTGGAGACCTTCTGCGCCGCGCTGGCCGGGACGGCGAGCACGCCGACGACGATGTTCTTGTCGCGCACGACATCCTTCAGCCTCCGCTCGTGCTCGATCACCCCGCCGCCGATCTCGTGGCCGACCTTCGACTCGTCGGAATCGAAGACGGCAGCGATGTTGATGCCGTGCTCGGCAAAGATCTGTGAGCTTGCGATTGCCTCGCCGAGCCGTCCCGCACCGACGAGCGCGATGTTGTGCTGGCCCTGTGTCCGCAGGATCTTCCGGATCTCTGCGAGCAGCGATTCGATCGAGTAGCCGACACCGCGCTTCCCGAACTTCCCGAAGTTCGAGAGGTCGCGCCTGATCTGCGTCGCGTTGATGTTCGTGTAGTCGGCGATCTCCTGTGAGGAGATCCGGTCCTTGCCCATCTTCTTCGACTGGGTGAGGACCTGCAGATAGCGCGAAAGACGGGCTGCAACCCCGACCGTCAGGCGGTCGGGAACCCCGCCGGGTGCCGGAGATTGCAACATCACGAGCATTGTGCCCGAAGGCTCCAGCACTACCGGCCGGTTGTCACAAGCCCTGAGTTTGTGACATTTCGGGACCACATGAACCTGGTTCAGGACCAGGTTCGAGGGTTCAGCGCAGCGGCCCGAGCTTGCGGCGGAAGGCGGGCTCGTCCAGGTAGTAGACGAACGCACGCGCACCGTCGATTTCGACCACCGGCAGCCACTCGCGGTAGGCGGCCTCGAGCTCCGCGTCGCCCGTGATGTCGACCTCGTCATAGTCGAAGCCGAGCTCAGCCCGCAGGCGCTCGAGCTGAGCTCGCACGCGGTCGCAGAGCGAGCAGTCCCGGCCGTGGTAGAGGACGACCCTAGGGATAGAGGCCGCGCGTGATCGTCGCCTCGGCGACGCGTTGCACCGCAAGGCCGTAAGCGGCCATCCGCATCGACGTCGTGCGGTCCTTCATCGTCGCCCGCGTCTCGTCGAACGCACGCGTCACGATCGAGTTCAGGCGGGCGTTCACCTCGTCTTCCTTCCAGAAGTACTCCTGCAGACCCTGGACCCACTCGAAGTACGAGACGACGACGCCGCCCGCGTTCGCGAGAATGTCCGGCAGCACGAGCACGCCGTTGCCCTCGAGGATCTCATCGGCCGTCGGCGTCACCGGGCCGTTCGCGCCCTCGACGATCAGCTTCGTCTTCACCTGATCCGCGTTGTCGACGGTGATCGTCTGCTCGAGCGCGCACGGCGCAAGTGCGTCGCAGTCGAGCAGCAACAGCTCGTCGTTCGAGATCGCGTCGCCGCCCTTCAGCTCCGACAGAGACCCGCCCGCACGCTTGTGCGCAAACGCCGCCGCCACGTCGACGCCGTTCGAGTTGGTGATACCGCCTGTCGAGTCGGAGATCGCCACGACGTTCGCGCCTGCCTCGGCCGCGAGCTTCGCGAAGAACGAGCCGACGTTGCCGAATCCCTGCACCGCGACCCTGGCGCCGATGAGCGATCGGTCCTGCTCGCGCAGCGCGGACTCGAGGCAGAAGAGCGCGCCGCGCGCGGTCGCCTCCTCGCGTCCGAGCGAGCCGCCGATCGTCAGCGGCTTGCCGGTGACGACGCCGAGGACCGAGTGCCCCTTGTTCATCGAGTACGTATCGAAGATCCAGGCCATCGTCGCGGAGGTGGTGCCCACGTCCGGCGCCGGAATGTCCTTCTCCGGCCCGATCTCGTTGATGATCTCGGATGTGAACCGGCGCGTCATGCGCTCGAGCTCGTTCCGCGTCATCGCCTTCGGATCACAGATGACACCGCCCTTCGCGCCGCCGAACGGCAGTCCCATCAGCGAGCACTTCCAGGTCATCCCCATCGCCAGCGCCTTGATCTCGTCGCGCGTGACCGCAGGGTGGTAACGGATGCCGCCCTTCGACGGGCCTCGCGCGATGTTGTGCGTGACGCGGAAGCCCGCGAAGGCACGAACGGAACCGTCGTCCATCGAGGTCGGAATCGAGACCTCGACGGTCTTCTTGCACTGCTGCAGCACCTCGACGAGACGGTCGTCGATGCCGAAGATGTCGGCGACCTGCTGGAGCTGTCGCTGCGCGAGCTCGAAGGGATTCTCGCGAAGATGCGACTCGGGCACGGCCGTGGCCATCGGCGGCAACCTACTCGATCTTGAAGCTCACCCGCGCCCTGCTCGGTTCGGCTCGGCGCGGCAACGTCGGCCACGCCGCCAGCCGCAACTCGTAGCCGCCCGGCGGGAGCTGCGCGCTCGTGGGGCCCCGGCCGGTGATCCCGAAGCTGTAGGAGCCCGGCAGCAGGTTGCGCAGCCGTGCAAGCGCCCCGATGAACCGGCCACTCGAGCTGTAAAGGAGCACGTCGAGGCGGGAGACCGGCTGGATCTGCAGCCCGTGATCACGCACGAGGTTGCCCGCCTGGATTGTCAGCAGCGCCGGAGTCGTGTCGGACGGCTTGAACGACGTCTGGTTCAGGGAAACCCGAGCAAGCAGGTTCGCGGAGTAGCGCCGAAAGCCGAGCGCCCACGGGACGCGCAGGGTCTCACTGCCCGCCGCCGCGATCTGGACTGCACCGGTGACGATGCGCGCACCGGGTGCCGTCGACGCGCGAACGCTGATCTGCACCTTCCGCGCCCGCCCGGCGAGCAGCACGAAGTGGTTCGGTTTGACGAGGAACTGCAGAACCTCCGACTCTCCGGTCGCAACCGAGCTCAGCGAAAGCTGCAAGCGCCGTGTCGAGACGTTGCGCACGACGATCGTGCGGGTCGCGTGCCAGCGCGCGCCTTCCCAGATCCCGAAGCCGAGCGTCGCCGGCTGCGCAGCGACTTCGCCGACGGCAGACGCGCCGAGGCGCAGCGTGCCCGCTCCCACCGCCGTCGGCGGTGCGCCGCCACGCTGCGCATACCCGACGAGCAGGCTCTTCAGCGACGGGCCGTCAAGGGCAGGACGCATCTGGGCGAGCAGGGCCGCAGCGCCTGCGACCGTCGCCGCGGCGCCGCTCGTGCCGTTGATCGTCCCGTAGAGCGCGGAGCCGTCAGGCGACGAGCCGGGCTCCGACGTGGCGAGGGCGATGCCCGGCGCAGCGACGTCGGGCTTGACGCTGCTGTCGAACGCGAGCCCCTGGGACGAGAAGCCGGCGACCTGGCCGCGCGTGGCGTTCGCGTCCTGGCTCGCAGCGCCGACGGCGATGCCGACGTCGACACCGGCACGTTGCGCCGCCAGCAACTCGACGGCCGCTGCCGTGGGCACGACGACGACCGGCGCCGACTGGTCTTCGGCGACCGGAAGCGCGCCCGGCGGCAGCGGGTCGCCGTAGAGGATCACCGCCGCGGCGCCCGCGCGCGACGCGGCAAGCGCTGTCACCTGGGGGTCTGCGCCGATCGGCACGACCACGGCTCTCCCGGCGACCAGGCTGAATCCCTTCGCGTCGAAGTAGTCGATACTCGAGCTGCCCGCGGGGCCCCGCGTCGACCGCGGCGCCACCACGCGCAGGTTCATTGCGTGGAGCGGCTCGACCGGCCCGAGCAGCGGCAGCCGCCGGTCGAAGATCACGTCGAGCCCGCGCCGCAGCACGACACGCGCGCGCGGGAGTGCCGCACGCGCGTCGGTCGCGCCGACTGCGAGCGCGCCCGCGGCGCCGGCAGGCCCGGCGACGGAGCCGAACGCGGGACCGGCGCCGCCGTCGTTCCCCGCAGGCGCGACGACAACGGTGTTCAGGTCGAGTGCGCCTTGCGCCGCCAGGGCCTCAGGCCCGTCAGTGAACGCGGCGTACGGTTCGGCGACACCCACGACCGCAACACGTACCGCGTCGTGCGCATCGCCGTCGCCGTTTGGATCGACCGCACGGTCGAGGCCGGCGATCAACTGGTCGCTGCGCCCGTAGACGAGCTCGGTGCCGTCGGCCGCGGGCTGCCAGCCCGCGATCCGGATCGGGAGCACGTTGGCGCCGTGAGCGATGCCCTGCAGCCCGCCGGGGCCACCCGAACCCACGAGGATCCCGGCCAACTCGGTGCCGTGCCGCTCGATGCGCGACGGGTCGAGCGGGTTCGAGCGCGCCGTCCCGTCCTTGCCGCGGTCGACGAGGTCGATGCCGGGCAGGATCTTCCCGCGCAGATAGGGATGCGCCTGGTCGACGCCGGTGTCGAGCAGCGCGATCGTCACGCCGCGGCCGTCGTATCCCGGCAGATCGGCGGCCGCGCGGTGACCGCTCGCAGGCCCGAACTGCTTCGTCGCGAGTATCGTCTCCGAGACCGACGCGGGGAACGCCGAGCGCACCGGGTACACGCCGACAACCTCGGGCATCTGTTCGAGCAACCCGATCGCCCGGGCGTCGATCGGGGCGGAAAATCCGTCGAGCACCCGCGAGTAGCTGAACTCCGGCCGCACGCTGATCCCCTCTGCGGCGAGTGTCGTCAGCACCTGCTGCTGGGCCGCGTACGCCTGAGAGGTCCACGCACGCTCCTGCGCCTCTGTCGCATAGCGCACGTGGGCGATTCGCTGCGCGACCGACGGCGTGTTCAGCACGACGATCACCCGCTGCCCCGTCGGCACGAGCCCGCGCGGCTCGCCGACGAGGCCGCGCCAGCTGACGGCCTGCACGCGCACCGCCGCGTCGCGCCCGCGGGCGACGACGCTCGCACCGAGAACGACCGTCAGGACGGCGACCGCGAGCAGGGCAGCGCTACGCCGTGGCACGCGCATCGAGCGAAAGGTACCCCGGGTACGGGACGGCCTCGGTGTACCTCGCTGCCGAGGCGATCATCGCGGCGTTGTCGGTGCAGAGCGAGAGAGGCGCCAGGGCGGCGTCCGGCAGCGCCGCCCGAAGCTCCGAATTCGCCGCGACGCCCCCCACGACGGCGATCCGGTCGGCCCCGGTGGCCTCGAGCCGCTCGACGAGTGCCCGGACGATCGCCCGCTGATAGCCCGCTGCGAGGTCGGCGCGCCGGGCTTCGAGCTCGGCCGCCGGGAGATCGCGGACTGTGTAGAGCAGCGAGGTCTTGAGGCCGCTGAACGAGAAGTCGAGCCCCGGCACGCGGGCGACCGGGAAGTCGTAGGCGGTGGGATCGCCCTGCCGGGCGAGGACGTCGATCTCCTTGCCTCCGGGGTAGCCGAGGCCGAGCAGCCGCGCCCCCTTGTCGAAGGCCTCGCCGGCGGCATCGTCGAGCGTGGTGCCGAGCACGCGGTAGCCGCTGCGGTCCTGGACGTCGAGCAGCATCGTGTGGCCACCGCTCGCGAGCAGGCAGGTGAACGGCGGCTCGAGGTCGAGCGGCTTCAGGTAGAGCGAGGCGACGTGCCCGTGCAGGTGGTTGACGGCGATCAGCGGCAGCCGCTTTGCCCAGGCGAGCGCCTTCGCCGCCGACACGCCGACGAGCAGAGCGCCGATCAGGCCCGGATACGCGGTAACAGCGACCGCACTCACATCATCGAGCGTCGCGCCCGCCTCGCCGAGCGCCTCGCGAATCACCGGGTTGACGAGCTCCAGGTGACGGCGGGATGCAACCTCCGGCACAACCCCACCAAACCGCGCATGCAGCTCGGCCTGCGACGCAACCACACTTGAGCGAATCTCACCGTCGCCTGTGACGAGCGACGCCGCCGTTTCGTCGCAGGAGGTTTCGACTCCCAAAATCACACGGTTAGCCGGCGCGCATCGCGCCACATGATCAGCGCGTCTTCGCGGTTGTCGGTGTAGTAGCCGCGGCGGATTCCGCGCGACTCGAAGCCGAGCTTCTCGTAGAGGCCGATCGCCTCCTCGTTCGAGACGCGCACCTCGAGCGTGTAGCCGCGGCGTTCGTCTTCGCGTGTCAGCTCGAACAACCGCTGCAGGAGGCCGGTGGCGATCCCTCGGCGCTGGTGATCCGGCGCGACGGCGACGTTCATGATGTGCCAAGCGTCCACGTAGCGCGAATTGACCACGTAGCCGACGAGATCGGGACCCTCGAACGCGCCCAGGCAGATCGACGTCGGCTTCGCGAGCTCGGATGCGAACATCGAACGCGACCAGGGCGTCGGATACGCGCGCTGCTCGATCGCCTCGATTGCGCTCAGGTCGACGAGCTCGAGCGCGCGGATCTTGATCATCACGGCCGTCACTGCTGCTGCCTCGCGTCGGGCTCGCGCACATAGAGCGGTTCGACGAGCTCTGCGTTGCCGAACGCGCCTGCGCGCTCGACGAGCGCGAGCGGGTCAGGGACGTGGGCCGGGTCGTCGTCCGGAGGGATGCTCGCTCCGGCCCGCTCGAAGAGATCCCGATAACGCACCGCGCCGTCGCCGACGAGCGTCTGCCCTGCGACGTCGAGCTCCTCGGGGCGGCAAACGCGCGGGCCGGTCGTGAACACCTCGCCGCGGCGCGCGTCGAGCACCGGCACACCGGCCGCGTACGCGTCCAGGGTCGACGCACCCGCCACCGGGACGTCGAGCGCCAGCGCGAGCGAGCGGGCGATCGCAAGGCCGATCCGAATGCTCGTGAAGCTGCCGGGGCCGCGTCCGACGACGATCGCCTCGATCGCGGCCGGGTCGTCGACTAGACCGTCGACCGCGGCGAGCAGATCGCCCGCCCGCGCCTCGTGCGCACGCGCGCCCGAGGTCACTCCGCACACGGCGCCGAAGGACGTCGCGGTATCAAAGGCCAGGATCGTCATCGCTCTGGATGCGCACGCGGCGGTGCGACTCGTCGACATGAGTGAGCGTAACCGCGGCGCGCGGTGCCGGGAGCCAGTCGCCGCCGTGCTCGGGCCATTCGACGAATGCGATCGTTCCCTCGAAGTACGGTTCGAGGTCGCCCCACTCCTCGGAGCCCAGCCCGGCGAGCCGGTACAGGTCGAGATGTGCGACCGCGATCGGCGCGTCGTAGCGATGGCCGATCGTGAAGGTCGGGCTCGAGACGACGCCCTGTACGCCGAGCGCGCGGGCCGCACCACGAACGAAGGTCGTCTTCCCCGCCCCGAGCTCGCCCGAGACAGCGACGACGTCACCCGCTTGCAGGCGTGCTGCGAGCCGCCCGGCGAGCGCCTCCGTCTCCTCCGGGGACGCTGTCACCACCTCCACGACGAGCGGCTAGAAGAGCCCGAGCTGTGCCGGCTGTGGGACGGCAACCGGCGGAGCCGGGGCAGCCACCGGCGCAGGTGCCGGAGCCGCCCCGCGACCGAGCAGCTCGGGGATGCGGCGGAAGTCGTTTTCGAGCACCTGCAGCATCCGGGGTGTGTAGAGCGCCGCCGCCGGGTGGAAGATCGGGTAGAGCGTCACCGGATTGCCGCCGAGCACGACCTGCTGCTCGCGGCCGTGCACCTGCGTGATGCCGGTCGGCTTGCCCGAGAGCAGCTTCGTCGAGAAGTTGCCGAGGGTCGCGACGAGCTTCGGGCGGATCAATTCGATCTGGCGGAAGAGGTGACCTTCGCAAGCCTCGATCTCCTCCGGCCGCGGGTCGCGGTTTCCTGGAGGTCTGCATTTCAAAACGTTCGCGATATAGACCTCTTCGCGTGACATCCCGATTCCGGCGAGCAGCTTCGAGAGCAGCTTGCCGGCCGCTCCGACGAACGGGACGCCGCCCTGATCCTCGTGAAAACCGGGCGCCTCGCCGACGAACATCAGCTCGGCGGTGGGCGAGCCGGAGCCGAAGACAACCTGCGTGCGCATCTCGGAGAGCACGCAGCGCTCGCAGCCGGCGACCGCGTCGCCGAACGCGATCAGCGAGAGCTCCCCTGACGTGCTCTGGGGCGTCGCCGGCGCTATCGGCGCCGGCCAGTGCGCGTCAGCAGCTGCCACAGGAGCCGCCACAACAACCGCCACCAGTGCCGCCGAAGGAGGGCTGCCCGGTGACGCCGTGTGCGGCGAACGACCTGCTGAACTGCTTGGCGACCTTCGACTTGCCGCAGTCGGGACACGCCGGATCGGGATCCGACATGCCGACGAGCTCCTCGAAATGGGACTCGCAGCTCATGCAGACGTATTCGTAGATCGGCACCAGGGAGACCTTACCAAGGGGACATCTTGCCGCTCGCTGCGGACGGATCGAACGAGTACGCTACG
>JBBQQI010000031.1:0-26814 GCA_038216085.1 Gaiellales bacterium
CGACATCGCGATGACCGCGTCGATCGGCCTTGTCCGGTCGAGTTTCCGCAGCCGGCGCGGGTCGCCGTTTTCGAACCGGTCGACGGCCGTCCAGGCGAGCTGCTCGCCGAGGGCGCGGTCGCCGCGGTGGCGCACCGTCCCGTCGATCACCGCCCGCTCGAACGCGCACGAGGGCGAGCCGGTGGGCGCCGCTGTAAGGCTCGACTGCGGCGATCGCCGACGTCGGCAGACGGCCGACAAGCGCGTCCATCGATGCTTGCAGGTAGCGCGGGTCGAAGCGAACCTCGGCAATGTCGAAGCGTGAGGCGAGCTCCAGGCGGTCCGGTGGGAGTCGGTTGACCTCGCAGCCGGGGTGATCCGTGTCGAGGCGTCCTACGACCCGCAGGCGCGCCTCTTCACGTGACCATCTGCTCGCCCACAAGCTCGACGGCGTTCGCGACTCGGGGTTGGTGTTCGGCCGGGAGGCCGACCTGCCGTTCCTCGGGAACAACGTGCATTCCCGGTCGGTGACGGCATGGAAGAAAGCGAAGCTGACGCCGATCGGGTTCCACGAGGCTCGGCACACATTCGCGTCGCTGACGATCGCGGCCGGCGTCAACGTGAAGGCGATCTCGACGTACATCGGGCACGCGTCGGCCAAGATCACGCTCGACCGTTACGGACACCTGATGCCGAACTCGGAGCAGGACACCGCCGCACGTCTCGACGAGTACTCGGTGCGCGCCGGTTGCGCGCCAGTGACACACCCCGACGAGCGGTTTTCAGCGGATCAACGAGCAGCCCGCAGGTGGCCGTGAACGGCTCGACCATGCGGGTTTGCGTGGAACAGTGCGGGAAGGCGCCTGGCGGATTCGAACCGCTGTTTGACGAAGAAGTAGAAGCCTGGGCTTCGAGGGATCATGGGGCAAGTTCGAGAATCTGCTTGGTCGGTTCGTGTCCGACTTGAACGTCGCGAACGACCGACCGCAAGCTGGGCGACCACGTCATCGACTGGCTGCGTCGGCGATCGGAAACGACCGCAGCCAGTAGACATCAGGTAACAACCTCCTCGCTTGGGCCAGTGAATGACTCCTGAAGGTGCTGTGTGGCCGACTGTTCGTCGGTAGCGTGTCCGCCGGTGAACGAGTTCGCCGTTCCGATTTTGCCGAGTCGCGATCTCTCTGGGACGCAGGCGTTCTACGAGCGCCTCGGTTTCGAGCTTCGCGGAGCACCGATCGAGCGCTTCCGCCATTTTATCGTCGGCCGTGGAACCGTGGAGCTGCACTTCTGGGACGCGCCGAACATCGACCCGTTAACCACTGATTCCATGTGCTACATCCACGTCCGAGACGCCGATGCGCTCTAGGACGACTGGAACCGAATCGGCGTCGCGACGGACGCGGCGACCGGGAGCCGTCTAATGCCCCCAAGCGACACCGAGTACGGGTTGCGGGAGTTCGCACTCGTCGACCCGAGCGGCAACCTCTTGCGAATCGGCTCGCCCTCTTCCTGAGCGCACGGGCTCGGCTGGGCGACCGTGCTTACGCCCGATGCTGTACCCCGGGTCTGTAATACCCGGGGTACCTACAGAAATATGTAGATGGTCGAAGTCACTGGCGTGGGCGGCCGTTCGGGTAGGTCACTGGGGCGTGGAGGTACATCCCCACTCGCTCCGCGCGGCATTCGCTGTCCAGTTCCTGGAGACCCACCCAGGCGAGCTGGAAGCGTTGCAGCGGCTGATGGGTCACTCGAAGATCGAGACGACCCAGATCTACCTTCGGCGGCTCGATTCCGAGCGCGCGATGGAGCGCGTCAAGGATTTCTCCTGGGGCCGCCGGTTCGGATCCACAGCTGTAGAGGCGCCTAGCGGATTCGAACCGCTGTACGAGGCTTTGCAGGCCTCTGCCTAACCACTCGGCCAAGGCGCCGCGCGGGCCGCATCGTAGCGGTGGCGCGTCTGCGATTTCATTGGCTCCGCCTGAATGAGCCGTATACAGTCGCGCATACCGTGTCCTTGCAAGAACACTCGTTGCAGAAGGTGAGCTCGACGGCGCAGGTTCAGGAGGCCCGCGAGCGCTACGTCGCGCGCGGGATCTCGACGCCGTCGCTCGTCGTCTCAGGCGCCGAGGGCGCGCGGATCTGGGATGCCGAGGGCCGCGAGTACGTCGACTTCGCCGGCGGCCTGGGCTGCGCCAACCTCGGCCACTCGCTGCCGGCCGTCGTCGACGCGCTGCACGAGCAGGTCGACCGCTACCTCCACCAGTGCTTCATGGTCGGGATGTACGAGCCCTACGTCGAGGTCTGCCGGCGGCTCGCCGAGCTCTCCCCCTGCCGCGGGACGCAGCAGAAATCTGTTCTGCTGAACAGCGGCGCGGAAGCAGTCGAGAACGCGGTCAAGATCGCGCGCGTCGCAACCGGCCGCCCTGCCGTGATCGTCTTCGACAACGCCTTCCACGGCCGCACGCTGCTCTCGATGACGATGACCTCGAAGGTCGTCCCCTACAAGCAGGGCTTCGGCCCGTTCGCGCCCGAGGTGTACCGCACCCCGGCGCCCTACCCGTTCCGCGGCATCACCGAGGACGACGCGATCGACGCGCTGAAGCGGCTGTTCAAGGGCGATGTTGACCCGCAGTCGGTGGCGTGCGCGGTGCTCGAGCCCGTCCAGGGCGAGGGCGGCTTCATCCCGATGACGCCGGACTTCCCGAAGCGCCTCCAGGAGCTGCTCGACTACGACGGGATCCTCTATGTCAACGACGAGGTGCAGAGCGGCTGCGGCCGCACCGGCCCCGTCTGGGCGATCGAGCACTACAGAGCTTCAGATGCAGCGGGTGTCGAGCCCGATCTGCTGGTGAGCGGCAAGACGCTCGGCGGCGGGCTGCCGCTCGCTGCCGTCACCGGCCGCGCCGAGCTGATGGACGCGGTTCCTGCGGGCGGCCTCGGTGGCACCTTCGGCGGCAACCCTCTTTCGTGCGCGGCGGCGATCGCGATCCTCGACGCCCTCGCGGGCGCGCGGCCGCGCGCCGAGGAAATCGCAGCGAAGCTGCGGACGCGCCTCGAGGCGATGGCGCCCGCGGGCTCGGAGGTGCGCGGGCTCGGCCCGATGCTCGCGATCGAGCTGCCCGAGCAGACCGGCGAGGAGACGGCGCGCATCACGAGCGTCGCGCGCGACCAGGGCCTGCTCCTCCTCTCGTGCGGCCTCTACGGCAACGTGATCCGGATTCTCGTCCCGTTCGCCATCTCGGACGACGACCTCGAGAAAGGGCTCGACATCCTCGAGGCATCCATTGGCCGCTGACGTCAATGTCGAAGGAGCACGCAAGACCTACGGAGACGTAGTGGCGGTGGACAACGTCGACCTGACAGTTGCCGACGGCGAGTTCTTCACGCTGCTCGGCCCGTCCGGCTCGGGGAAGACGACGACGCTGCGGATCATCGCCGGCTTCGAGCAGCCCGATGCCGGCCGCGTCACGCTCGGCGGTGAGGACATCACGCGCCGCCCGCCCTACGCGCGCGACGTCAACACCGTGTTCCAGGACTACGCGCTCTTCCCGCACATGACGGTCGCCGAGAATGTCGGCTACGGGCTGAAGGTCAAGGGCGTCTCGCGCCGCGAGCGCACCGGCCAGGTCGACGAAGTGCTGCGCATGGTGCGCCTCGACAGCTACGGCGGGCGCAAGCCGGTGCAGCTCTCCGGCGGCCAGCGGCAGCGGGTCGCGCTCGCCCGCTCAATCGTCAACCGCCCCAAGGTGCTGCTGCTCGACGAGCCGCTCGGCGCGCTCGACCTGAAGCTGCGCCAGGAGATGCAGGTCTTCCTGAAGGCGCTGCAGCGCGACCTCGGGATGACGTTCATCTACGTCACGCACGACCAGGAAGAGGCGCTGACGATGAGCGATCACGTCGCGGTCTTCAACGAGGGACGCATCGAGCAGGTCGGATCCCCGAAGGACGTCTACGACCGGCCCGCAACCGAGTTCGTCGCAGACTTCGTCGGCACCTCGAACATCCTCGAACGCGGCGGCAAGCGCTTCAGCGTGCGTCCCGAGCGGATCTCGCTGAACGGGTCCGGTGAAGCCGGAACGATCGCCGACGTCGTCTTCGTCGGCTCGTTCACGCGCTACCTGGTCGACACCGATGCCGGCGACCGCCTGACCGTGATCGAGCAGAGCGGCGGCTCGCACACCGAGCAGGGTAAGCGCGTTCACGTCGCCTGGCGCGACGAGGACGCCTACGAGATTCACCAACCCCCCGAACACAACGACCAGCAGGAGGTCAGATGACGAAGCGCACATGGGCGCTCGTCGCAGTGCTCAGCGTCGGATTGGCGTTCCCCGCCTCCGGCGTGTCCAAGCAGCACGGCGGCACGCTCAACATGATTGCGTGGGAGGGCTACACCCAGCCTCAGTGGGTCAAGCCGTTCCAGACAAAAACCGGATGCACGATCCACGCCAAGTACGCGGGCTCGTCGGACGAGATGGTGACGCTCATGCGGTCGGGCGGCGGCAGCAAGTACGACATGGTTTCGGCCTCCGGCGACGCGTCGCTTCGCCTGATCTACGGCAAGGACGTCCAGACGGTCGATCCGTCGAAGATCCCCGACTACAAGAACTTCGGCGGCGCCTTCAAGAACCCGGGCAACAACACGGTGGGCGGCAAGCACTACGGCATCTCGCTGCAGTGGGGCCCGAACACGCTGCTCTACAACACGAAGAAGGTGAAGCCTGCCCCGACGTCGTGGTCGTCGATCTACGACTCGAAGTACAAGGGCAAGGTCACCGTCCCGGACAATCCGATCCAGATCGCCGACGCGGCGCTGTACCTGATGAGGACGCAGCCGTCGCTCGGCATCAACGACCCGTACGAGCTCAACAGCTCCCAGTTCAAGGCGGTGATCTCGCTGCTGAAGAAGCAGAAGCCGTTGATCAAGAAGTACTGGGCACTCGCATCGGACGAGATCGACCTGTTCAAGAACGGTGACGCCGTGATCGGCGCCTCGTGGCCGTACCAGACCAACACGCTGATCGGGGCGAAGGCGCCCGTGAAGGACGTCATCCCGCGCGAAGGCGCGACGGGCTGGCTCGACACGTGGATGGTCTCGGCGAAGACGAAGAACCTCGACTGCGCCATGAAGTGGCTGTCGTGGATCTCCACACCCAAGGTGCAGGCACAGCAGGCGATCTACTTCGGAGAGACCCCGGTCAACTCGAAGGCGTGCGCGATCATGGACCAGTTGTCCAAGGGCTCGTGCGCGCAATACCACGCGAATGCTCCGCTCAAGTACTTCAAGCAGATCCACTTCTGGAAGACGCCGATCGCCGACTGCGGCAACGGCAAGAAGGACTGCATGGACTACACCAAGTGGCAGCAGGCCTGGACCCAGCTCAAGGGCTGAGCTCGAGCGACCGGCTCGGAGCGCGCCGCCGTCTCGGCGGCGCGCTCTGGCGCCGGCCGTGGCTGCGGGGGCTCACGCTCCTCTCTCCCTCGGTGCTCGCGTTCCTGCTCGTCTACATCGCGGCGCTGGTCGCGCTGTTCGTCTCGGCGTTCTGGGGCGTCGACGTCTTCACATCGAAGCTGATCCACACGTGGTCGCTCGACAACTTCCGCACGCTCTGGAACGAGTCGGCCTACCGGCACGTCGCGCTACGGACGATCGCAATTGCCGCAGCTGTGACGACCACCGACGCGATAATCGCGTTCCCGTTCGCCTACTTCATGGCGCGCCTCGCGACGCCGCGGCTGCGCGCGATCCTCTTTGTCCTCGTGCTGCTGCCGCTGTGGGCGTCCTACATCGCGCGCATCTACTCGTGGAAGCTGATCCTCAACTCGAACGGCCTGCTCAGCTGGTCGCTGCACAAGCTGGGCCTGCCGGCCCCGAGCCTCGCGTATACGAACACCGCGACCTGGATCGTCTTCTCCTACGTGTGGCTGCCGTTCATGATCCTCCCGATCTATGCGGCGCTCGAGCGCATCCCACACTCCTACATCGAGGCGTCGCGTGACCTCGGCGCCAAGGGCTCGCGCACGTTGCGAAGCGTGATCCTGCCCCTCGCCCTGCCGGGGGTCGTCGCGGGCTCGATCTTCACGTTCTCGCTGACCCTCGGCGACTACATCACCCCGACGTTGATCGGCGGCGCCTCGGGCCAGTTCATCGGCAACGTCGTCGCCGACTCTGCGCTCCGCGGCGGCAACCTGCCCTTCGCCGCTGCGTTCGCGGCGGTGCCGGTCCTCGTGATGGGCGCCTACCTCGTTATCGCGCGCCGGCTCGGTGCGTTCGAGGCGCTGTGAGCGAGCGCCGCGGCACACGGATCGCGCTCGGCGTCTGGGTCGCCCTCGTGCTCGCGTTCCTCTACATCCCGATCGCAGTGATCTGCCTCTACGCGTTCAATTCCTCGACGATCCAGAGCTGGCCGATTGCCGGGCTGACGACGAAGTGGTTCTCGCCGACGATTCACAACGGCGACATGCAGCAGGCGCTGTGGCTCTCGTTGAAGGCGGCCGGGCTCGCAACGGTGATCGCGCTCGTGCTCGGCTCGGCGGCGTCCTTCGGTGTCCACCGGTTCCGTTTCTTCGGCCGTGAGGCGATCTCGTTCCTGCTCGTGCTGCCGATCGCGCTTCCAGGGATCATCACGGGAATGGCGCTCAACTCGTACTTCACGTACTGGAATTTCAACTTCGGGCTCTGGACGGTCGTGATTGCGCATTCGACCTTCTGCGTCGTTGTCGTCTACAACAACGTGATCGCGCGCCTGCGGCGTGTGCCGGGCTCGCTCACGGAGGCGTCGATGGACCTCGGGGCGGACGGCTTCCAGACCTTTCGCTACGTCACGTTCCCGTCGATCTCGACGGCGCTCATCTCCGGCGGCCTGCTCGCCTTCGCGCTGTCGTTCGACGAGGTGATCGTCACCACGTTCACCGTCGGCGCGAGGAACACCCTGCCGACCTGGATCTTCAGCGAGATCCAGCGCGGCCAGGAACTGCCGCAGGTGAACGTCGTCGTGTTCCTGATCGTGCTGCTCACGATCATCCCCGTCGCGCTCGCGCAGCGACTCACCCGCGAGAGCGGGATCCTGCGCACCGAATAGGAGGTTTCCTTTGTCCACTGCTCCACTCGACGTCCAGAACCCCGCAACCGGCGAGTCGATCACCACCGTCCCGAACATGTCGGCCGACGAGGTCGACGAGGCGGTCGACCGCGCCAAGCAGGCGCTGCCCGAGTGGCTCGACGCAACCCCCGGCGAGCGCGCCGAGCTGCTCCTGAAGCTCGCCGACCTGATCTCGGACAACGCCGAGGAGCTCGCGCAGCTCGAGTCGCAGAACGTCGGCAAGCCGCTGATGGTCTCGCGCGACGAGATGCCGTTCTCAGCCGACAACCTCCGGTTCTTCGCGGGCGCCGCGCGCAACCTGGAAGGAAAGTCTGCGGGCGAGTACATCAAGGGCTACACCTCGATGATCCGCCGCGAGCCGATCGGGATCGTCGCAGGCATCTGCCCGTGGAACTACCCGCTGATGATGGCGATCTGGAAGCTCGGTCCGGCGCTCGCCGCAGGCAACGTGCAGATCCTGAAGCCGGCTGAGCAGACACCGCTCTCGCTGCTGCGGTTCGTCGAGCTCGCGAAGGACATCATCCCGGCAGGCGTGCTGCAGGTCGTCACGGGTGACGGCATGCCGACCGGTGACCGTCTGGTCAAGCATCCCGACATCGGCCTCGTCTCGCTGACGGGCGACGTCGCAACCGGCAAGCTGATCGCGCGCAACGCCGCCGATTCGCTGAAGCGCGTTCACCTCGAGCTCGGCGGCAAGGCACCGATGGTCGTCTTCGACGACGCTGACCCCGAGCAGGTCGCGGAAGGCATCAAGATCGCCGGCTTCTGGAACTCCGGGCAGGACTGCACCGCCGGGACCCGCATCATCGCCGGGCCGAAGATCTACGACTCCCTGCTCGAGGTGCTCGTGCCGGCGATCGAGTCGCTGAAGGTCGGCGATCCCGCCGACGGCGACGACGTCGAGATGGGCCCGCTGATCTCGCAGGATCAGCAGGAGCGCGTCCTCGGCTTCCTTGACCGGGCGAAGACAGCGACAGTGCTGACCGGCGGCGCGGCACTCGGGGACCGCGGGTGGTTCGTGAAGCCGACGATCGTCGCCGATGTCTCACAGGACGACGAGATCGTCCAGGACGAAGTCTTCGGCCCAGTGATCACGGTGCAGCGCTTCGCCGACGACGCGCAGGCAATCGCCTGGGCAAACGACGTGCGCTACGGCCTCGCGGCCTCGGTCTGGACACGCGACATCGGCCGTGCGCTCAACGCGGCGCGCAAGCTGCAGTTCGGAACCGTCTGGATCAACGACCATCTCGTCCCGATCACCTCCGAGATGCCGCACGGCGGCTACAAGGGCTCGGGGTACGGCAAGGACATGTCGGCCTACTCGATGGAGGAGTACACCCAGATCAAGCACGTCGTCGCGAAGCTCGCATGAGCGCGCAGTCATGAGCGCTTCGTCGCTCGAGCACCTCGGCCTCTGGACCGCCGACCTCGAGCGGCTGCGGGCGTGGTACGAGCGCTGGCTCGGCGCCGTGGCCGGCGAGCGGTACGAGAACCGGGAGACCGGCTTCTCGTCGTATTTCCTCTCGTTCGCGGGCGGCGCGCGGCTCGAGCTGATGCAGCGCGCGGGCGAGGAGCTGGGCCTACGCGCCCACGTCGCGTTCGCCGTCGGCGACGTCGATGCACTCGTCGAGCAGCTGCGCGCCGCGGGCGTCCCTGTCCTCGGCGAGCCGCGCGCGACCGGGGACGGCTACTACGAGGCGGTCGTGGCCGACCCGGACGGCAACCGTGTCGAGCTGATGCACTGAGGCAGCCCAACCGAAGGTCTTCGACACTTGTCGAGCCTCGGCGCCGGGTCGGATTTCGAAGGTGTCGAAGACCTAGTTAGATGATGGCGCGCAGCTCGGCGAGCTCGTCGGCGCTCGGCACCCAGGCGCCCGCCGCTGCGTTTGCGCGCACCTGCTCGGGCTTCGTGGCGCCGGCGATCACCGAGGCGACCGGCGAGACGGCGGCAAGGCCGCCGATTGCCACCTCGAGCAACGTCACGCCATGCGCGTCGCCCCAGGCGCGCAGACGCTCGACCCGGTCGAGGTCGGCCTCGGCAATCTCTCTCTGATGCAGCCGCGTGCCCGGCGCAGGCGGGTTGTCGCGCGAGACCTTGCCGGTGAGCAAGCCGCTGCCGAGCGGGAAGTAGGGGATGAAGCCGACGCCGAGGCGCTCGCAGGCCGGCAGCAGCTCTTCCTCGGCGGAACGCTGGAGCCACGAGTACTGGCTCTGCTCCGACACGTACGGCACCCCGAGCTCGGCGGCGATCGCGACGGCTCGTTCGATCCGCTCAGGCGCATAGTTGGAGGTGCCGACTGCGCGCACCCGCCCTTCGTCGACGAGCTCCTGCAGCGCACCGAACGTCTCCTCGAGCGGCGTCCCCTCGTCCTCCCGATGATGCTGGTAGAGGTCGACGCGATCCGTCTGCAGGCGCCGGAGCGAGGCCTCGAGCGCCGACCGGATGTAGTCGCGCGCACCGTGCCGGTCAACGCCGTCACCCATGACGCCGCCGAACTTCGTTGCGAGGACGACCTCGTCGCGCCGTCCCAGCAGCGCCTCACCGATGATCGTCTCGCTGCCACCCTTGTTGCCGTAGACGTCGGCAGTGTCGAAGAAAGTCACGCCCGCCTCGATCGCCGCGTCGATCACGGCATGACTCGCTGACTCGTCGATCCGGCCGCCGAAGTTGTTGCAGCCGAGGCCGACCACGGGCACCTCGAGCGGTCCGAGTTGTCTCGTGCGCATCCCGCGCACGCTACCTCCAGGTGGCGCCGAGGACGCGCAGCCAGTTGCCGTGGGTGATCTTCGCGACCGCGTCGTCGTCGTGGCCCGAGGCTCGCAGCGCGTCGACGAGCATCGGGAGCCCCGCCACCCCTCCGAGCGCCTCCGGAACGACGGCGCCGTCGAAGTCCGACCCGAAGGCAACGTGGTCGATCCCCATGTGCTCGACGTAGTAGGCGATGTGACGCACGATCTCCGTGATCGGCGTGTCGGGCACCTCGCGTCCGTCCGCTCGCAGGAACCTGACCGCAAAGTTGACGCCGACGACACCACCCGAGTCGCGAACCGCCTCGAGCTGCTCGTCGGTCAGGTTTCGAGACGATTCGCACAGGGCGTGCGCATTCGAATGTGTCGCGACGAGCGGCGCGTCGGAGAGCCGCGCAACGTCCCAGAACCCCTCCCAGTTGAGGTGCGACAGGTCGACGAGGATCCCGAGCCGGTTGCACGCGCGCACGAGCTCGCGACCCGCGTCGGTCAGGCCACCGCCGGTGTCGGACGAGGAGGGAAACCGAAACGGAACCCCTTCGGCGAACTGGTTCGGACGCGACCAGGTGAGCCCGATCGAGCGCAGTCCGCGGTCGTACCACTCCTCGAGGTTCGAGAGATCCTCGGCGATCGGCTCGGCGCCCTCCAGGTGCACGATCGCCGTCACGATCCCTTCGGCGAAATCAGCAGTCGAGCTCGCCCGCGCAACCGGCAGCTCGCACAGGGCGGCGAAGAGCTCCTCCGCGATGCGCGCCGCTTCGGCCTGCGGGATCCGCGGCGGCAGTGGGACGGCGTACGGCGTCTCGGTCGGGTCCGGCGGGTGCGGCGACGGGACGTAGAGCGCGAAGAACCCGCCGCCGAACCCGGCCGCCCGGGCCGCTTCGAGATCCATGTGCTGCGTCGGCTCCTCGCGCCACCGATGCAGCACGAGGTCGTTGTGCCCGTCGAGGATCACCGGCGCATCCTACGGGCGGGTGTGGCAGGCTCCTCGCTTCATGGCCGAGACACCGCTCCGCATCGTGATCGCCGAGGACGACGAACGACTCGCCACGCTGGTCGAGCAGATTCTCGACGGTGACGGCAGGTTCATCGTCGTCGGGCGAGCCTCTGACGGCGACCAGGCCGTGAGGCTCGTCGAGGAGCACGCCCCCGACATCGTGCTGATGGACATCGGCATGCCGGGCCGCGACGGGATCGACGCGACGCGCGTGATCCATCAGCGCGACTCGGGCCAGCACGTCGTCATCTACACAGGCTCCGGCGAGTACGAGGACGTCGCGCGCGCCGACGCTGCAGGCGCCGGCGGGTTCTTGCACAAGGACGCGCTCACCTCACCCGACCTCGCAGACGCGCTGCACGTGCTGCACACGAACTACATCAGCGCGCTTCCTGACGACTAGACCAGGATTCGGCGGAGCCGCTGCGGAGCATCGACCGGAGCGCCTCCGCGAAGTCGAAGTCGTTCTTCTTCACGGGTGCCCGGTCGTCAGGAACGAGAGCGTCGCCGCCCACGTCGCCGGCGAGGCGACGATCCCGAGGTGGCTCGTCCCGAGGAACGGGTCGTAGACGCCCTGGCCGGTCAGCGTCACCTCTTTCGCGCCGCTCAGCGCGGCGCTGTCCGAGAAGTCGTGCGGCCGGCCGAGGCTGTCCTCCGCCGGAACCGCCGGGAAGAACCCGTCGGCGGCCGAGACGTAGACGAAGTCCGGCCCGAGATTGCGGATCACGAGGAACCGCGTCGGGCCCGGCGTCTCACTCCCCGCGTTCAGCCAGGTCAAGAACGCGGAGTCGGCGGACCCGTACTCCTGACAGATAGCGCTGTCGGGCGTGAAGCCGCCGAAGGCCGGAAGCTGGAAGTAGTTCAGCGGGGAAGGCGAGCAGTCGACGATGCCGTGGTTCGGCCCGTCGATTGCGACGAGCCGGCGCACGAGGTGTGCGTGCCCGAGCTTCATCCAGGACCGCGCGAGCGTCACGCCGAGGCTGTGGCCGACAATGTCGACGCGCTTTGCGCCGGTGTAGTCGAGCACGGCGCCGACGAAGCGGTCGAGGTCGGGGATGTTCGCAACCGTCGAGTGCGCCGAGCCGGACTTGTTCGTCGGCGTTGCGATCGTGTCGCACTGGTCGCCCTGGTAGCCGAGCCCCCAGAGCTCGCTCGGCGCGTACCCGTTGTCCGCGAGATACTGGGCGATCGCGTGGACCTGGCCGTACGGATTGCACGCGGTCGCGAAGGGCGTGTCGTTGTTGCCGTGCAGGAAGATCACCGGGGTGCGGCGCACGGGACCGGATGCGCCGAAGCCGATCAGGGGTGTCCCGAGTGAGGCGTCGTCGATCGTCGGGAACCCGGCCGGGAACGATGTGCCGATCGCGCCAGCGGCCGCGGCGCTCGAGGCGCTCCCGATCAGCCCAAGGACAACCACGGCCAGCGCGGCGCCCCTTCTCCAGTTGCTCCCCATGCGTCCTCCCCCGTTCGATGATGAACCTGACACCCGGTTCAGGTTTCGGGATGCTTATCTCACACCCGAGAACGGGCGTCAAGCCGTGACGTGATTGACAGGGTCGGAACGGGAGGAGTAGGTTCTCTTGAGAACTGACAAAGCCACGAAGGTGAGGACGCCGTCAGCGCGCAATGCCTCATTCGTTGCTGCGGCGATCGGAGAGCACGTTCGCGTGCCCCGCCCCTTTGCGGTCACTCGTTTGACCCATCTACCGGAGTGATCCCGTCTACAGGAGTGAGGTCATGGCACACAACGAACTCGAAGGCAATGTGATTGGCGAGGTCTGGCGGGCCCAGGAAGCCGCAAAGGAGTTGACCTACTTCCGGGTGCAAGGCCAGGACAAGTGGTTCCGGATCGAGTACACCGGCGAGGACATGCTCGAGCGCGCTGACTACATGGCCGCCAAACTCAAAGCTGCAGCCAGCTCTGGGAGTGGTATCGAGGTCGGCGTCGATTCCGACGAGCTGACGGTCGGTGAGCCACCGCACACGCCGGCGACCACCTTCAACCTCGTCAAGTACATCCAGATCAGAGCCTGATCGCCGGGTGATCCCCCGGCGCCTCGGCGCCGGGGGGCCCGCGAAACCGGCTAACCAGTGTCCTCTAACCGGTGTCCTCTAACCAGTGTCCTCGAGAGCCGCCAGCGCGCAGCGCAGACAGACGATCTCGACGAACGTCACACCGTCAGCGAGGGACGTCAGCCGCTGGGAGTAACGCTCGCCATCCCCGAACGGGCGTCGGCAGTCCATGCAGATGCATCCCGGAGGAAACGAGTCGGTGTCGTAGATGAGCTCGTCAGATTCCATCGTCTCGAAGCGTCCACCGGCATCATCACTGGCGGGTCGGACGCCGAAACATCTCTGGATCCAGATCGAGGTACCGGCGCATCGTTGCGTCTGCCGGGGCTGGTAGAGCGGATGAAGAGACTCGAAGCCATTGAGATCGACAACCCGCTGGTACCGCGAACCGGGCTGGCGCCGCGGCAGATGAGCTGCCGGTTCCCAGGATGAGCCACGGGTTGTGGGGACGTTGATCCGCTTCAGGCGATCGAGGATGCGCTGCGGGGCTCTCCGGCCGATGAGATCGTCGTTCTCACAGCGTTGGGTGAGAAGGCAAGCTGGCTGGAATCAGGATTTGGCAAAGCGGCGCGCGCGAACGCTTTGGCCTGCCGGTCACGCACATCGTCACTGACGAGCCGTGAGAAGATCTCCGAGGCCAGAGATGTGGGTTCCGCCTGCTCGGGGCTGCGCCGTGAGATGATCACAACCATGGATTTCGCGGAGCGGGCTGCCCGGAACGAGGAGGTCTTCCGCGATGTCAATCGGGGTATCGGCGCGGGGGCTGAGCAGCACAATGTCCAGACGCCGCTGCCGTTTCACTGCGAGTGTGCGCAAGCTTCGTGCGTGGAGACGGTGCAGGTTTTACCGAGCGACTATAGGCGCGTAGTGAAGGAGCGTTACTGGTTCATTGTGATTGCCGGGCATGAGGATCCGCGGGTGGAGCGGGTTGTTGAGGAGCAGGAGGCCTTTAGAGTGGTCGAGAAGATCGGGGAGGCGCGCGAGCAGATCGACCGGGATCTTCCTCAGGAGCGACATCAGAGCTAGCTAGCCGATCTCGAACCTTCGGTTCGGGGAGCGGCTTTGGCTTTGCGAGTGGGTCGATCGCCCGCTGGAAGACCCTCCACGAGCGTCGCCGGATCGCTTCACCCGGGAGAGAGTCGCTCCACGGTGCGCGCTCGGGCTTCTTGGCCATGCATTTGGAACGCCTGAACGAGCCGCGGCGATACGAATACAAACGGCTCCCTGGCCCGAACCAGTGGGTGCAAGCCCGCTGCCCGCCAGCGGGCGCAGCGGCGGCTTCGCTTGCGCAAGTTTCATTGCGCCAACGCCGGGGTGAGAACATTTTTTCGCAAGCACGACGGATGAGGAACCAGGGGTAAGTGGTCAGTGGTGCGCATCAGTTTCACGCGAGAAGCGAATGCCTTCACTCACGCGTTCGCGTCCGCCTGCTTTTACGGCGGCCGTTCGCTAATGCCGCCGCCGATGCCGATGCAGTTGGCTCCGCAAAGCCAATCGAAGGAGGATCGGATGTCAAGCATGACAAGCACGAATGGTGTTCGGAGTCTGGTGTGGAGCAGGTGAAGGAGCAGGTGTCAGGCGGCGCCAGCACCTAACCGTTTAAACTGACAAATGCCGGGGAGAAGAAGGTGATGAGCATTCTCTGGATCATCTTGATCGTCATCTTGGTGCTTGCGCTGCTCGGCTTCTTTGGCCGCGGACGCTTCTAGCACCAGATCACGACCGTTCAACCAACGCAGGTCGGGTGAGCTTGCCATGCGTGTCCGCGTGTGGTTCTTCCCTGGCCGGAAACAAAGGAGTGAGTTATGGAACTTCAGACGCTGAACGACCTTTTCATCGAGCAGTTGCAGGATCTCTACAGCGCTGAGACACAGCTTGTTAAAGCGCTGCCGAAGATGGCGAACGCAGCCTCCGCCGAGGAGCTACGCGACGCTTTCGAGCAGCACCTGGCGGAAACACGCGACCACGTCACACGTCTCGAGCAGATCTTCACCGAGATCGGCACGAGCCCCGGCGGCGAGAACTGCGAGGGCATGGCCGGTCTGATCAAGGAGGGCGAAGAGATTCTCTCGCAGAAGGGTGACGCGACGGTGATCGACGCGGCGCTGATCGCAGCAGCCCAGCGTGTCGAGCACTACGAGATCGCCGGATACGGCACGGTGAAAACTCTTGCCAATCACCTCGATCTCAGCGAGGCGAAGGATCTGCTTGATCGCACGCTTGACGAGGAGAGCAATGCGGACACTCTGCTGACGAAGATCGCAACCGGCGGAATGTTCAAGACCGGCATCAACGAGCGCGCACGCGCCTAAGAAGAGGTAAGCACACCGGGGCGGCCCCAGTTGCCGCCCCAGATAGCTCGCACGCCTGCCGCTGTGATCTGGTGCAGGAGGTCTTGACGGGCCGCCGCAAGCGCAAACTGACCGCTTTCAAAGCTTCGCTCAAGCATGCAAGCCCAAGCTGGCGTTGTTGGGGACGCTAACGCTTGTCACGCGCGCGTACCAGCGCCTGCTGTCATTCCGTGATCGCAGACGAACACGTCGTCTTTCCCACAGCTGACCCGGTGCATCCGGGTGGACTGGAAGGAATTGTCAGAATACGCGTAAGCCCCGACTACGGGGCTTTCGCGAGAGCGGATGAAGAGACTCGAACTCTCGACCCTCTCCATGGCAAGTCCCGGAGAAACGTGCCCGCTGGTGCTCAGTGAGCCTCGTTAAGCCATTCTCGATGCCGTCCATTGATCGTGTTTCCCGTCTATGTCGGTAGTTCGCTGACCCGTTGCTGACCCGAGGCCGACCGGCGCAGCGACGCTCCATAGGCAGCATCGGTCAACCGCGACGAGCGCGATCAACAGCAGGTCGCGTCATCGGTTGGGCTAGGTACTGCGCCGCCTGGCCGGCGCCCGCGGCAGCGAGTACGAGGACGAGGCGGCGACTCATCGGAGTCGTTCGGGGCCGGCCGAGGCCCTGCGAGCGCGCTGTAGGGCCTCGGCCGTCACATCGGACGCCTAGCGTGCGTTCGGGCGCTTCGTGTTGTCCGCCCTGAGAGCGAACGCGTTGGTGTACGTCGCCTTCAGGTTCACGTGCTTCCCCGGTAGGTCCGGCTCGAACGCCGCCAGGATCTTGTACTGGGTGGCCGGACCGTCCTTCGGCATGATCCCGTCGGGGGAATAGAACCCGAGCGTCTGCTGCCAGCCAGACGTGTAGAGGCTCATGTCGGTGCCGGCGTAGTCGGCAGGCATCTTCGCCGCGATCTGAGCCGCCGAGTGGGTGTGGATCCACTTGAGCGTCCAGACGACGGCATTCACGAGCTTCTGCACGGCTTCCTTGTGCTTGTTCACATAGTCCGTCCGCATGTAGATGCACGTCGACGGGAACGTCCCGCCGAACGCCTTCTTCGACTGGGCGTTGTCCTGCAGGTCGACGAGAACGCGGGCCTGGCCGCTCGAGAGCAGCCGCCCGATCGTCGGCTGGGACGTGATACCGCCGTCGATCTGACCGTGCTGGAACGCCGCGATGAACGTCGCTCCCGCGCCCACAGGCAGGCGGGTGAACTGCTCGGGCTTGACGCCGTTCCGGATTCCGAGATACCGCAGCTCGAAGTCCGTCGACGACCCGGTCCCGGTGATCCCCATGACCTTGCCCTTCATGTCGGCGAGAGTCTTGATCGAGCTGTTGGTCGGAACGAGGATTGCGTGGCCGGGCGTCAGGCCGATCTGGACGACGCACTCCGTCGCCTTGCCCTTACCCGCGAGGTCGATCGTGTGGTTGTAGTAGCCCATCGCCGCGTCGATCTGACCGGCGACGAGCGCATCCGCTTCCTCCACGCCCGCGGGCGAGTCGAGCGGATAGATGTCGACGCCTGCCTTCTCGTAGTAGCCAAGGCTCTTGGCCAGTGTCGCGGTTGCGTAGATCACCTTGTTGATCCCGCCGATCATCATCGTGATGCGTGTGCGCTTTGAGTCCGTGTGAGCGGACGCCGTCGTGGTTCCGACGAGCACGGCACCGAGTACAACGATCGCGGCGAGCATCGCCAGATACGTGCGCTTCATGCAGCTTCCCTCCTGTGGGTGTTACAGGGCAACTTCGTCTCGACGGCTTGGCCGCCAGGTGATGAGGCGGTTCTCGAGAGTCGTGATCAAGAACTCCGCGACGAGCGCGATCACGGCGAGGATGAACATCGCCGCGAATACGGCATTCGTGTCGAACGTCCCCTGGGCGAACGCGATCAGGTGCCCGAGGCCGTGGATCGACCCGATGAACTCCCCGACGACTGCGCCGACAAGGGCGAAGCCGAAGCTCGTGTGCAGGCTCGCGATGATCCACGTCAGGGCAGACGGCAGCACGACTTGCGTCGTGACCTTGCGCCGGTTCGCGCCGAGGATCCGCGCATTCGCGATCACGTCCTCGTTGACTTCGCGAACGCCCTGGAACGCATTGAAGAAGACGACGAAGAACACGAGCACGAATGCGAGTGCGACCTTCGACGGCAAGCCAAGCCCCAGCCAGATGATGAAGATCGACCCGAGGACGACACGGGGGATCGAGTTTGCGGCCTTGATGTAGGGGCCAAGCACCTCGGCGAGGATCCGAATCCGTCCGAGCGCCAGGCCGAAGATGATGCCGCCGACAACTCCGAACAGGAATCCGAGCAACGCCTCCTCGAGCGTCACCCAGACCTGGTCGAAGAGCGGGCCGTCGGGCGTGCCGACGGTGATCCACCGCCAGATCACCTGCGCGACGCCGGAGGGCTTGCCAAAGAAGAACGGGTCGATCGTCTTCGTGCTCGACAGGAGCTGCCAGCTCCCGAGCATCCCAACACCGAACGCGATCCGCAGCGCGACCACAAGCTCCCGGTGGCGACGAACCTTTTTTTTCGCGGCCGCGACGTTCTCGTCGAGCTCGGCGGTGGATGTGAGCTCAGACATTCTGCTTCGCCCGTTCGTAGCTCACGAGCACCTCGTCACGGAGGTCCTCCCAAATGTCCTTGTACAACTCGACGAACCGCGGGTCGAAGCGAATCTCGGCGACGTGCCGCGGCCGCGGAAGGTCGATCTCGTAGATCCCCTTCACGGTTCCCGGCCCGGCCGTGATTACGCAGACGCGATCAGAGAGGGCAATCGCCTCTTCGAGATCGTGCGTGACGAACACGACTGACGCAGAGGTCGCGGACCAGAGATCGAGCAACTCGTCCTCCATCAGCGCTCGTGTCTGGACGTCGAGCGCACTGAACGGCTCGTCCATAAGAATGATCTCGGGAGCGGTGATCAGGCTCTGGGCGAGCGCGGTGCGCTTGCGCATGCCGCCGGAGAGCTGATGCGGGTAGTGATCCTCGAAGCCGCTGAGCCCGACCTTCGCGATCCACTCCATCGCGCGCGCGATCGCCTCCTTCTTCGCGACCCCGCGAAAGCGCAGGCCGGACGAGACGTTGCCGAGCACGCTCTTCCACGGGAAGAGAACATCGCCCTGGAAGACGTAGCCGAGGTTGTCCCCGATGCCGTTCACCGTTCTCCCCTGCACGACGACCTCGCCATTCGACGCCGGCGTCAGCCCAGAGATCAGTGCGAGTGTGGTCGACTTACCGCAGCCCGTCGGTCCGACGATCGAGAGGAACTCGCCGGTACCCACGGTGATGTCGAGGTCGCGCAACGCGGTGTAGATGTCGCCGGAAGGGGTTCGGAAGCGCTTCGTGACGTTGCGTAGCTCGATGGCCGGCGAACGACCCTCGGCGATCGGCGACGGCGTGACCGTCCGTTCGGAAACCATTTGCGCCATCGCTTCCTCTTCGTCGAGGTGATGCTCGTCTGCGTTGCCGAGCGCGGTGATGGTGCGACACGCTGCACCAGAAGTCACGGTTGTGACCGTTCATTGGCATTCAGGGCATTGACAGCGTTTGCACCGTTCGCGGCTTTGTGTGCTTTGTGGCCGCGCGGCCGGGAGTCGCGCGACCGGGTGTCAGTCTCAGCCGACCGGGCGGGGACGGGCGCGAGCCAGCACGTCGGGATTGACGACGTTCGTCGGCGTCCCCGCGGCGTAGGCCTCGATCTGGTCGAAGATGTCCGCGAACTGGAGCTCCCATTCCTCACGTGTCACGTATCCGATGTGCGGCGTGCAGACGACGTTCGGCGACGTGAGCAGCGGATCGCCGGTGTCGAGGAGCGGCTCAGTCTCGAAGACGTCGACCGCTGCGCCGCTGGGCCGCCCTGCCGCAAGCGCCGAGGCGAGCGCGCCCAACTCGATGAGGCCCGCGCGGCTCGTGTTGACGAGCAACGACGAAGGCTTCATCCGCGCGAGGTCAGGCGCCGTGACGATCCCTCTGGTCGCCTCGACCAGCCGCATGTGCAACGAGAGAACGTCGCACATCTCGAAGAGCGCCTCCTTGCTCTCCGCAACTGCCCAGCCGTCGGCGCGGGCGCGGGCGCACGACTCCTCTCGCCCCCAGACGACGACGTTCATCCCGAAAGACCGTCCGTACCCGGCGACCACCTCGCCGATCCGGCCGTAGCCGAAGATCCCGAGCGTGTTCCCGCGCAGCGAGCGCCCGACGCCCGTCTGCCAGGTGCCGGCCTGGAGCGAGGCCATCTGCTGCGGGAGCCGACGCATGCCGGCGAGGACGAGTGCCCACGTGAGCTCCGCGGCGGCGTACGACGGAATCCCCGTGTGACGGTCGGACGAGACGACGATGCCGAGGCGCGTACAGGTCTCGACGTCGATGTGTGGGTAGACACTGCGTTGGCTGATCAGCCGGAGCGCGGGCAGTCGCTCGAGCAGCGGTGCGCGGATCTCCGTGCGCTCCCGAATCAGCACGAGCACGTCCCGATCGTGAAGCCGCCGAGCCAGGGCGTCGGTCTCCTGCTCCTGGTCGTTCCAGACGGCCACATCGTGGCGCGCCAGCTTCTCAAAGCAGTCCAGCGTGCGGACCGTGTCGAAGTAGTCATCCAGGATCGCGATTTTCAGCGGGTTCCTTTCGCCGTCGGAGTGCCGCCCACCGCGAGGGAAGCATGCGGAAGACACCCGTCGCTGTCACGATTCTGTCTGTTCATTGCCGTTAGGGACGTTGTCGGCATTTACGCCATTCGAGCTGTTATGTCCATTCTGTCCACGCTCACCTGTCCTAGAGTTGAGGTGTGAACGCGTGGCGGAGGCTGATCCGGCGTCCCCGGTTGTCGACGCAGATCCTGCTGCTGCAGCTGTCGATCATCGTCCTGACCGTGGGAGTCGGCTTCGTCGTCTCGGTGGTCGAGGTCCGCAAGCAACTCGACACCTCCGCCGGCCGGCGCTCGCTCGTGATCGCCCGGACGGTCGCGTCGATTCCGGAGATCGGGCGCGCCTTCACCCTGCCCCACCCCGAGCGCACGATCGACCCGATCGCCGAGCGGATTCGGATGGCGACCGATGCGTCGTTCGTCGTCGTCGCGAACCGGCGCGGGATTCGGTACTCGCACCCGATCAGGGCGAAGATCGGCACGTCGCTCGCCGACGACCCGGGCGAGCCGATCGGGCCTGTGCTCGCCGGCCACGACTTCATCGGTGTGCAGAACGGGAGCATCGGCCGCTCCGTGCGGGCCAAGGTTGCGTTGCGCGACGCACGGGGCCGGATCGTCGGTCTCGTCTCGGTCGGCGTCCTCGAACGGAAAATCAGCGACGCCCTGGTCGCCGACTTGCCGGTCGTGCTCATCCCCCCACTCCTCGGCCTGCTGCTCGGTGCAATCGGGTCGGTGCTGCTCGCCCGCCGCGTGAAGCGGCAGACCTTCGGCCTCGAGCCCAACGAGATCGCAGGCCTGCTGGAGCAGCGCGAGGCGATGTTGCACGGCATCCGCGAAGGGACAGTCGCAACCGACACCGCGGGCCGCGTGACCCTCGTCAATGATGAGGCACGGCGGCTGCTCGACCTCGACGAGCACGTCGTCGGACGCACCCTCGTCGACGCCGTTCCACCCGGCCACGTGCGCGAAGTGCTCGCGGGCACCGCGGCCGGCCCGGATCAGGTCGTGCTCGTGGGCGACCGGGTGCTCGTGGTGAACCGGATGCCGGTGAGCCTGCGCGGCCGAGAGATCGGCGCCGTCGTCACGCTCCGTGACCGCACGGAGCTCGAAGGCCTGTTGCGTGAGCTGAACGACGTGCGCAGCCTCGCCGACGCGCTACGCGCGGCCGAGCACGAGTTCTCCCACCGCCTGCACGTACTCGCCGGCCTGATCGAGCTCGGCCGGAAGACCGAGGCGCTCGCCTTCATCGCCCAATCGTCGCTCGTCCACCAGGCGCTCGTCGAATCGATCGTCGAATCGATCGGCGAGCCGACCCTCGTCGCGCTGCTGCTCGGCAAGGCGGCCGTCGCGTCCGAACGGGGGATCGACCTGCGCATCGGTAAGGGGACGTCCCTGCTCGAGGAGAACCGCGACACCCGCGAGCTCGTCACCGTGGTGGGCAACCTCGTCGACAACGCGCTCGACTCGGTCGCGCAACTGGAGGGCGGCGTCGTCGAGGTGACGATCCGCGAGGACGAAGCGGGCGTGCTCGTGCGCGTGCGCGACTCCGGGCCAGGTGTCGATCCCGCACTCGTCGACGAGATCTTCCGCGACGGGTTCACGACGAAGGTCGCTACGGGCGCGGGACGCCGCGGCCTCGGCCTCGCGCTCGTCAGCCAGACGGTGCGCCGCCGGCCGGGCGGGTACGTGCGTGTCGAGCACGACGACGGAGCGGTCTTCACGGCGTTTCTCGCCCGAGAGCGCGAGTTGGTCGCATGACGGCGATCCGCACGCTGATCGTCGACGACGACTTCATGTCCGCGTCGGTTCATCGATCGTACACCGAACGGCTCCAGGGGTTCCAGGTCGTCGGAGAGGCGCACACCGGCGCCGAGGCGATCGATCTCGTAGCCCGGACCGAGCCCGACCTGGTGCTCCTCGACATCTATCTGCCGGATTTCAGCGGGCTCGAAGTGATTCGTCGCCTACGTGGGAGCAACGCGCCGGTCGACATCATCGCCGTCACAGCGGCGAAGGACGTCGAGACACTGCGCAGCGCGATGCAGGGCGGCGTGCTGCACTACCTGGTGAAGCCGTTCCTGTTCGAGACGTTCCGCGAGCGGCTCGAGCGCTACGCGACCCTGAAGTCACGGCTCGGGAAGATGCGCGAAGCCAACCAGCACGACGTTGATCGCCTGTTCTCGCTGCTTCGGGCCGATGGGGACGACGGTCTTCCGAAGGGAATCTCGGCCCCGACCCTCGAGCTCGTGGTGCGCGCCCTACGGGACGCCGACCGCGCGCTCGCCGCGCTCGAGATCGCCGAGCAGGCGGGGATCAGCCGCGGGACGGCGCGTCGATACCTCGACTACCTCGCGACGGTCGGCCCCGTGGAGTTGACGCTCCGCTACGGGGCGGCCGGCCGCCCCGAGCATCTCTACCGGTGGGGTGCCGCGGCTGAGTCACCGCGGGTGAGCCAGTAGGAACGGCTCCCGCGACAGCACCTCGTGAAGCGGATGAAGAGACTCGAACTCTCGACCTTCTCCATGGCAAGTCCCGGAGAAACGTGCCCGCTGGTGCTCAAAGCGGCTCGTTAAGCCATTCTCGATGCCCACTATTGACCGTGTTTTCCCATCTCTGTCGGCAGTTCGCTGACCCGTTGCTGACCCGAGGCCGACCCGTCAGACCCCTCCATGTGTCGGGAGGCCGTGTACGTTCCGGACATGCGGTTGCGGTTGCTGTTGCTCGCTCGGCACGGGCAGTCGGTGTTCAACGTCGATGGCGTCGTGAACGGTGATCCCGGGCGCGATCTCGGGCTGTCTGCTCGGGGGCAGGACGATGCGCGGCGGCTTGGCGGGCAGGTGGCTGGGATCCAGATCGAGCTCCGTGTGACGTCCTGCTTTCCGCGAGCGCAGCAGACGGCGCAGCTGGCGCTCGGGGAGCGGACGCGCGACGTCCCCCACGAAATCGATGCCGAGCTGGACGACATCCGGGTCGGCGAGCTTGAAGGACGGACCCTTGCCGATTACCGCACGTGGAAGCACGGCCACAGCCTCGACGAGCCGTTCCCCTGTGGCGAGAGCCTGCACGACGCCGCGCGCCGGTATGCCGCCGCCTACGAACGCCTGCTTGCGCGCGACGCGGAAACGATTCTCTGCGTCTGCCACGAGATCCCCGTCCGGTACATCGCGAATGCGGCGGCCGGGTCCGACCAGCTCGACGCGCCGACGCACGACGTCGCGAACGCGACGCCCTACCTGTTCGACGCCGACACGCTCAGACGCGCGATCGGCCAGCTCCGTGCGATCGCAGGGCCGTCCTCGAAACGGTGACGAGCCGGGGAAGGAGGTTGCGGCGCGGGTGTGCCCATGGAGGCGAGCGTAGTTGGCTGTGTCGGTGCAGGCAACCAGTCGCCCTCCGTCGTGCTTCCAGGCGCTTTCCATCAGCCTCCTGTGCCGGGACCCGCAGGTCGGAGTTCACGTCGATTAAACCGCCTCAATCACCGAAAGCGGCCGTAGACCCGGCATCATGTCCCACGGTTCGCGGCTGACGTGCTGGGAGCACAAGCTCCTTGACCAGATCCAGCTTCCGCGCCGTCGTACCGCCCTACCATTGCAACGTCGGGTTCAACAGTTCCGCAAGGTCCTCACCCTGCCTCCGCTGCTGCTCCACGCCGGCGGCTGTCGTCGCACCAAACGGCTGAACTTGCACCGAGGCATTGCTGTTCGCTTTGAATCCGGCGAGCTGAAGCACCGCAGCGGCCGCGCGAAGCTTCCGCGGCCCCCGAAGCTCCTCTTCCAGCGCGTCAAGCGCCACAGGGACAGCGATCGCAGATGCTCAGCGGAGGCATCCCACAACTCTCGACGACGAGCGTTCAGAGCAGCCTGAAACGTCGAGTCCTCAGTCCGCCACCTCCAAATCGTCGTCCTGTTGACTTCGATCTGGCGCGCAACGTCGCTCTCACGAACGCCGGCGGTGATCAACTCGATCGCTCGCTCTTGCTGAGACGAAAGTTGTTGCATCTCGATGAAAATGGTTGCACAGGTTCGGAGTGGTAGGGATTCATCCGCACCGAGGGGCCGTCGGTGTCGAGAAGTGCATCCGGGCCGCGACCGACGATGTAAAGTCTCGCTCTGCCGAGCCCGGCGATCGTCGCGGCACGGAGCCCGTCGTTGACGACTGTAACCCGTAAACGTTGTTACTCTCGGTGTCGTGAGGGCTAAGGCGCTCGTGCAGGCGGTGACCGTGATCGTCGCGCTCGTGGCCGCTGTCTCGGGCGCGTCCGGCACGCGCACAGCGGTGCCCAAGGTGACCGTGATCGGCGACTCGGTGCTGACCGGCGTGCTCTGGTACTCGCAGGCGACGGCGATCCTCGAGCAGAACCTCGACGTGCGCTTCCAGGTCGCCGTGTGCCGGCGGCTCACCGGCGTCGGCTGCACGTTCCAGGGGGTCACGCCGCCGAACCTGCTGCAGGTCACCTCATCGCTGGGGCACGACCTCGGGCCCACCGTGGTTGTCGTCATGGGCTACAACGACTACGAGGACACTTTCGCGCGCAGCGTCGAAGCATCGGTGCAAGCGCTCCTCCATCAGGGCGTGACGCGGATCATCTGGGCGACTCTGCGCGAGGCGCGTCATCCGTATGTCCACATGAACAACATCGTTCGCGCGGCGGCGAAGCAGCACCCCGAGCTGACGGTCGTCGACTGGAACGAGTACTCCCGGAGCCATCCGGACTGGTTCCAGAACGACGGCATTCACCTCCAGGGCGACGGAGGCACGGCGCTCGCGACCTTCTTGCACACCGCGATCATGACCGCATTCAGCCGGCCACTCGCCCTCGGCCTCGCACCGCAGCCGCTGCCCGTGGCGCGCGTCGCCAGGCCGTACGTCGTTCGGCTCTACGCCTCCAACGGTGTACGGCCGTATCGCTTCCAGCTGGTCGGTGGCGCGCTGCCGCGTGGCCTGAAGCTGCAGCCCGACGGGCTGATCGTCGGCACGCCGGCGCGCGTCGGGCGCGCGTTGCTCGAGTTGCGCGAGTCCGACGCGCGAGGACGCTCGACGGTGCGGTACGAGACGCTCGTCGTCGCGCGCTGAACGAGCGCCGTGCTCTTCCCGACCGTCACCTTCGCGGTCTTCTTCCTCGTTGTCCTGCCTGTGTCGTGGGCGCTCATGCCCTATCGCTCCCTCTGGGCCGGCTGGATGCTGCTCGCGAGCTACGTGTTCTACGGCTGGTGGGACTGGCGGTTCGTGTTCCTCCTCGCGGGCTCGACCATCGTCAATCACGGATTCGCGGTCGCGATCTTCCGCGTCCGCCGCCGGCGGTACCGCAAGATGCTGCTGGCCGGCGCGCTCGCCTTCGATCTCGGGCTGCTCGCGTGGTTCAAGTACGCGAACTTCTTCCTCACCTCTGCCGACAACGCGGTCGGCACCTCGTGGATCGCGAACGTCGTCCTGCCGATCGGGATCTCCTTCTTCACGTTCATGGCGATCTCGTACATCGTCGACACTTACCGCGGTGAGCTCGTCCCGCCCTCGCTCGCGCGCTTCGCGGTGTTCCAGGCTTTCTTCCCGCACCTCGTCGCCGGGCCGATCGTGCGGGCGAGCGAGCTGCTGCCCCAGCTCGAGACTCCTCGCGACCCGCGCCGCGTCGATGTCCCGCGCGCGTTCTTCCTGATCGTCAGCGGCCTCTTCCTGAAGGTCGTGATCGCCAACGAGCTCGCCGTCGGGATCGTCGACGCTGTGTTCTCGGCTCCTCGCGCCCACTCGTCGCTCGAGGTCCTCGTCGGTGTCTACGGCTACGCGATCCAAATCTTCGCCGACTTCTGTGGCTACACGAACATCGCGATCGGCCTCGCGCTGCTCCTCGGCTTCCACTTCCCACAGAACTTCGACGCACCGTACACGGCCGTCTCGCTGCAAGACTTCTGGCGTCGCTGGCACATGACCCTCTCGCGCTGGCTCCGCGACTACGTCTACATCCCGCTCGGCGGCAACCGCAAAGGGCGGCTCCTCACCTACCGCAACCTGCTCCTGACGATGCTGCTCGGCGGGTTCTGGCACGGCGCCTCCTGGACGTTTGTCGTCTGGGGCAGCATCCACGGCGCCGGGCTCGCGGCCGAGCGTGCGCTCGGGTGGCGCCCGGTGACGCCGCTCGCACGTTGGTGCGGACGGCTGCTTACCTTCCACCTCGTCTGCCTCGGGTGGATCTTCTTCCGCGCCGACTCGCTTGCCCGCGCCGGTGAGGTGATCGGGCGCCTCTTCAGCGGTTGGGGCGAGCCCTCGCCGCTCGTCTCGTCCGGCGTCCTGCTGGCGATCCTCGCCGGGCTGCTCGTCCAGTACGTGCGCGTCGACGCCCTACGCGCCGTGCTCGGCGGCTTCGATCGGCTACCCGTGCCGCTCCAGGCGGCCACCGTCGCGATCTGCCTCATGCTCATCAACACCCTCGGTCCCGAGGGCGTCGCCCCCTTCATCTACTTCCGCTTCTGATGAGCTTCCTGCGCACCGCCGCCGGACGCGGGACGATCCTGCTCGCCGTCTCGCTCGCGCTCGCCGCGCTGCTCGATGCCGAGGGATTGCGCAAGCAGGCGGAGACCCAACCCGGCGGCATCCAGCGTCGCGTGGCGCTCGACTTCACCGAGCCGCTCGTGCGCATCAGCAGCGCGCTGCATCTGACCGCGCCTCGTCACGAGCTGCAGGTGGCGATCGGGAGAACGGGAGACGACACGATCGATCCGGGCGTGCATCTCGCGCCGCCGACGCCCGCGCGTGCAGGCCCACACACCGCCGTGCAGCGGCCGACACCGCACCGCGACCCGCAGCTGCCCGTCATCTCGCGAAAACAGCCGCTGCACGTGTGGGTAGCGGGCGACTCGCTTGCCCAGGTCCCGGGCGATGCGCTGCGCCGCGACGGTGGCGCCCAGATTCGTGTTGACGGCGTCGAGAGCCGGCTCTCG
>JBBQQI010000032.1:0-26290 GCA_038216085.1 Gaiellales bacterium
CCGGGCTCGAAGCCGTGCACGACGTCGAATGCGCCCTGCGCGAGCGCCAGTGCAAGGTTGGCCTGCACGCCCACCGGCACCCCCATCTGAGAACGGCCCGAGATCGGCACCGCGGGCCCGACCGCGATCACGTCTGCGCGCTCGCCTTGCTGCAGCGCCCGCCGCCCCGCAAGCAGGTCGGCGCCGCGGGTCGACGGCGCGAGCACCGTCACGCCGTGCCCGAGCGCGCGCAGCCCCTGGGCGACTCCCGCGACGTGCTCGTTGACGTCGTGGGGCTGAGACCACGCGAACGGCGTCACGAGGCAGATCCTCATCCACTCAAGGATAGGGGTACCCGCTTCACCTGGCGTGGATCGCCGAGATGGACAAGAATCACCGCTGTCCGAAACAAAGGGGAGAACTTCATGACGAAGAGATTCAGGTTGGCGGGAATTGCCGCCGTGCTTGCACTGGCGGTCGTGGCCGCTGCGGCCTTCGCCGGCTCGGCCCGTCCGAGCGCGAAGAGCACCGCGCTCGACAAGGTCGACCACATCCTCGTCGTCTACGAGGAGAACCACAGCTTCGACAACCTGTACGGCGGCTGGGAGGGTGTCAACGGCCGTCAGAACGCGGATCTGACGCACACGACGCAGGTCGACCAGCAAGGCAACCCGTACGGCTGTCTGAAGCAGGACGACGTGAACCTGGCCGCGCTGCCCTCGACGTGCACCGACGCGGCGCACGGGATCTCGAGCGCGTTTGCGAACACCTGGTTCATGATCGATCCGCTGATCCCGCCGACGGCAACGACGTGCCCACCGCCGCTCAAGGCATTTGCGTTCCCGAACGGCGTGCTGAACGGTCAGGGGCTGCCGGGAGGCTGCACGCGTGACCTGGTGCACAAGTTCTACCAGGAGCAGTACCAGCTGAACGGCGGGGCGCAGAACCGCTACATGGTCGGCAGCGACGCGATCGGACTGTCGATGGGGCAGTACGACACGACGCAGTTGCCTGTCTACAAGTGGCTGCACGAGAAGGGTCACCCGGACTACGTGATCGCAGACGATTTCTTCCAGGGAGCATTCGGCGGGTCGTTCCTCAACCACCAGTACCTGATCGCGGCGCAGCCGCCGAGTGACCCGAACGCGCCGGCAGCCCAGCACTCGCTGCTCGACACGGCCGGCTTCCCGAACAAGACCTACCAGCTCTACATTCCGCAGCTGACCGCGACCTACAAGGACAGCGACTTCACCGTGACGTGCCCGGCGCCGCTGGCCAATCTCGCGTGCGGCAACTACGCGGTCAACACGATGCAGCCCGCTTTCGAGCCCTCGGGCACCTTCGGCGACAAGCTCGTCGTGCAGACGAACCCGACGATCGGCGACCGGTTGAGCGCGAAGGGCATCGACTGGGCGTGGTACGCGGGCGGGTGGGCCGATGCGGCCGGCCTGAAGAACGATCCCGGGTACTCGAACGGGCCCGGCCCGACGTGCTCGAACCCGAACCACGACCCGGCCGCGAAGTTCGTGTATCCGAACTGCCCGGACGCGGTCTTCCAGTACCACCACCAGCCCTTCAACTATTACGCGAACCAGGCCCCGGGCATGCCGGGACGTGCTCACCTGCAGGACGAGGCCGACCTGCTCCAGCAGATTGCGGACTCGCCAAGGCAGGGCAACACCTGCGCGCTCAAGCCGGTGTCGTTCTACAAGCCGATCGGCGAGGAGAACGAGCATCCCGGTTACTCGAGCACGCCGAACAGCGACGGCAAGCTCGCCCGCATCCTCAAGTCGATCGAGGACGGCGGCTGCGCCAAGAACACGATGGTCATCGTCACCTACGACGAGTTCGGCGGACAGTGGGATCACGTCTCCCCGCCGGGCCAGGGCAACAACAACGGCCCGCACGACCAGTTCGGGCCTGGGACCCGGGTGCCGACGCTGATCCTCGCTCCGCACCTCCGAAACGGGTTCTCGGTCGACAGCACCGAGCATGACACGACGTCGATTCTCGCGACGATCGAGCACCGCTTCGGGCTCGCGCCGCTCGCGACGCGTGACGCTCAGGTGAGCGACCTCTCGAGCATCTGGGACGCACAGCGCGTCTCCAACAAGTAAGGGAAGCGAAGTGAAGGAGAGGGGCCCGCGCGAGCGGGCCCCTCGATCTTTCTTAGATCTGAGCGGGCGCCGGCGCGGTGATCTGGCGCCGGTTGCGCTCGATGAACTCCTCGACGAGCTCTGCAGCGTCGTCGTCCTGGATCTGCCGCGGCGGCGACTTCATCAGGTAGGAGCTCGGGCCCTCGAGCGAGCCGGAGATGCCCTTGTTGAGGGCGAGCTTCGCGAGCCGGACGGCGTCGATCACGATGCCGGCCGAGTTCGGCGAGTCCCACACCTCGAGCTTCAGCTCGACGTTCAGCGGCACGTCGCCGAAGCTCGACCCCTCGAGGCGGATGTAGGCCCACTTGCGGTCGGTCAGCCACGGCACGTAGTCCGACGGGCCGACGTGGACGTTCTTCGCGCCCAGGTCGTAGTCGAGCATCGACGTGACGGCGTTCGTCTTCGAGATCTTCTTCGACTCGAGACGGTCGCGCTCGAGCATGTTCAGGAAGTCCGAGTTGCCACCGACGTTCAGCTGCATCGTCTTGTCGAGATGCACGCCGCGCTCGCGGAAGAGCGAGGTGAGCACGCGGTGGGTGATCGTTGCTCCGACCTGCGACTTGATGTCGTCGCCGATGATCGGCACACCGGCCTCCTGGAACCGCTTGTTCCAGTAGTCCTCGCGGGCGATGAACACCGGCATGCAGTTGACCATTGCGCAGCCCGCGGCCATGATCTGCTCCGCGTACCACTTGACGGCGTCCTCGGACCCGACCGGGAGGTAACAGACGACGACGTCGACGTTGCGCTCCTTGAGGATCCCGACGATGTCGTCGGTGGGCCCATCGTCCTTCTCGACGATCTCGGAGAGATACTTGCCGATGCCGTCGAGCGTCATCCCGCGGTTGACGGTGATGCCGGTCTTCGCGACGTCGGCGAACTTGATCGTGTCGTTCGGGTGCGCCCAGATCGCGTCGGCGAGGTCGACGCCGACCTTGCCCTTGACGACGTCGAACGCAGCAACGACTTCGACGTCACTGATGTGGTAGCCGCCGAGGTCGACATGCATCAAGCCTGGGACGAACTCGTCCACCTTGGCATCCTTGTAGTACGTCAGGCCCTGCATGAACGAGTTCGCGCAGTTGCCGACACCGATGATCGCGATGCGGACTTTCTCCTGCTGCCGCCCGCTGCCTGCACCGTTCTGTTCGTTCACGTGGATTCAGCCTCCATAAGTTGCTTGCGGACGTGCAGGACGCGCTGGCCGACCGTGATCCACGCTGTCGCGGCGAGGAGAACGAGCGACCACGGGAGCACGCCCCATGGTGCGAGGACGAGCCCCGCGGTGATCACGACGACACGCTCGGCGCGTGAGCCGATGCCCACGTCGCCGCGCAGGCCGAGCGCCTCGGCCTTCGCGCGTGTGTAGGAAACGAGAAACGAGCCTGCGACGCAGGCCATCGCGACGGCGACGAACACCGGGTGATGGTGCGTCGCCAGCACGTAGGCGATCGCAGTCAGCATGAAGCCCTCGCTGACGCGGTCGGTTGTCGAGTCGAGGTACGCGCCGAACGGGGTGGTCTTGCCGCCCGCCCGCGCGAGTGCGCCGTCCAGGATGTCGAGTAGCGAGCCCGCGACGAAGACAGCGGCCGCGAGCCAGTAGAAGAGGAGCTCGCCGCGTCCCTCGAAGAGGACGAGGATCGAGGCCGTTGCGCAGAGCGCGACGCCGCTTACCGTCAGGGCGTTCGGGGTCACCCGGGTGCGGGTGAGGCCGACGACCGAGCGCGACGCGAGCCCGCGGGCCCCGGTCGTGTAGCCGTGTTTGATCGCAGCGGCTCTGCTCATGGGCCGGACCGTAGCAGCGCTCTCGTCCAGGGCCTCCTGCGGGTCGGCAGGCGGTCGGTTACGCCCGACGAGCGGCAAACGTGGCGCGAATGCTGCCGTTGTAGACCGCCGCCATCGCGACCAGCGCGACCGCGACGCCCGCGATGCAGTCAAGCCAGAAGTGGTTGCCGGTCGCCATGACGGCGAACCAGACCCAGGCCGGCCAGGCGGCCCAGAGCGCCTTCGCCCACCGGCTCCGGCAGAGCGAGAACATGACGATGCCGACGATCAGCGCGTCTGCGGCGTGGAGGCTCGGCATGGCTGCATACGGGTTGCCGGCGAGGCTGACGAGCCCGTCCCGGTGCTGGTCGACGAAGCCGACACCGAGCAGTCGCGGCGGGGCGGTGGGGACGAACACATAGCCGACGAGGCCGATCAGGTTCGCGAGCAGGATCGAGTTGCGGAAGGCGGTGAACGCCTCGTGGCGGCGCAGGTAGACCCAGAGGACGGACAGCCCGACGACAGTGAACTCGGAGTTCCAGTACGTCCAGGAGACCGCGGTCTCGAGCAGGTGGCGCTGGTCGACGAAGTTCTGGAGTGTCAACTCGTAGAGGCGATGCGTGACGCGCGTCTCGAAGTTGACGACCGCCCGGCCGTTCGCGAACGCGACGGACGCGGGCTTGCGATCGGCGACTCCGCGCGCGAGTTGGTAGAGCACCGCGAAGCCGAACCAGATGCCGAGCTGGCGCCCGAGGTCCGACCACCCTTGCGGCAAATGACGCCGACCTGCTGCGATAACGCTCGACATGGCCCAGCGATTGTAACCGCCCGGGCGGGGGCGGTCAGGCCCCTAAAAGGTGCTCATCGCACGACTGTTGCCCTCGGCCACGAACCATTTACCCGCCGATGTAGCTCATTTCGACCTTTTGCAGCCCCTCTGTGGCCGACGAGCGCAGCTCCGAGTAGCGATCGGTTCGGGCGCCCCAGATCGAGCGAACGGCCGTTGCGAGCTCCTCGTCGGATGCGCCGCTGCGCACCGCGGCGCGCAGATCGGTGCCGCGAACCGCGAACAGGCAGGTGAAGACTTTCCCCTCCGCCGAGAGCCGTGCCCGGGTGCAATCGCCGCAGAACGGCTGCGAGACGGAGGCGATCACGCCGACCTCGCCGAGGCCGTCGCGATAGCGCCAGCGCTGCGCGACCTCGCCGCGGTAGGACGGGTCGACCGGCTCGACCCCGAATTTCGCGTCGAGCAGGCCGACGATCTCCTTCGCGGGCACAACGTCGTCGAGGCGCCACCCGTTCGTGTGGCCGACGTCCATGAACTCGATGAAGCGAAGCGTCAGTCCGCGTTTACGGAAGAACGCGGCCATCGGCACGATCTGGTCGTCGTTGACGCCGCGCTTGATCACGGCGTTCACCTTCACCGGCAAACCGGCCGAGGTGGCGGCATCGATCCCTTCGAGCACGCGTTCGACCGGAAAGTCGACGTCGTTCAGCGCGCGGAAGGTCGCGTCGTCGAGTGCGTCGAGGCTGACGGTGATCCGGTTCAGCCCCGCGTCGGCGAGCTTCTGCGCCTTGGCTGCGAGGAGGGAGGCGTTCGTCGTCAACGTCAGGTCGGTTCCGAGCCTGGAGAGCTGCTCGACGAGGCGCTCGAGGTCGCGGCGCACGAGCGGCTCTCCTCCGGTGATGCGGATCTTGCGCGTGCCGAGCGAGACGAACGTTCGGGCGACGCGGGCGATCTCCTCGAAGGTGAGCAGTTCGCGCCGGTCGAGGAAGCGATGGTCGCGACCGTAGACCTCCTTCGGCATGCAGTAGGTGCAGCGAAAGTTGCAGCGGTCGGTGACCGAGATGCGCAGGTCGCGCAGCGGCCGTCCGAAGGTGTCGAGCGCGTCCATTCTGGGAACGGTAGCCCCTGCGGGCCGAGCGACGTGCGGCGCGTGACAAGGCAACACATTCGAGCGAAAGGGGTCGATGTGGACGATCGGGCGAAAGGCAAGCTGAAGGAGGCCGAAGGCAAGCTGACCGGCGACAAGGGAACCGAGGCCGAAGGGAAGGCGCAGGGCGGCCTCGGGAAGGCGAAGGATGCAGCCGGTGACCTGAAGGATGCGGCCAAGGACAAGGCCGACGATCTGAAGGACTGACCTCGTAGCTCTTCGCGGCGCCGGGCACCTGCGGGTGCCCGGCGCGGTTTGCTGTTGAATCGCGCGGGTGGCCGCGATCGACGATGTCCTGCCCCGGTTTGACGCACGCGAGGTGCACTCTTTGTCGCTTGACCTGCCTGCGGCTGAGGCGATCGCGCTCGCGCTCGCGACTCCCGTGGGCGCAGATCCGCTCGTCCGCGCGCTCTTCCGGCTGCGCGGGCTGCGCGCGCACGGGACGATCGGCGAGGCGCTCGCGAAGCTCGGTCTTGTCGAGCTCGAGCGGCGCGAGGCCGAGGTCGTCTACGGGGGAGCGGGCACTCCTTGGCGTCCCGCGGCACCGATTCACGCGTTCCACGACGCACCGGAGCGCTGCGTCCGGATTGCGATCGACTTCCGCTCTGACGGCACGCAGCTGACCACGGAGACCCGCATCGCTGCGACGGATGAGGTGGCACGTCGCCGCTTCCTGCGTTACTGGCGGGTCGTGGGGCCGTTCTCCGCGCTGATCCGCCGTCGCTGGCTGGCGCAGGTCGCGAAGCGCGCGGCATGAAGCCGCTGCTCGTGCTCGTTGCCGTCACGGCTGTCTGGGGCGTGACGTTCGTCCAGGTCAAGGACGCAGTCGCGATCTATCCGCTGTTCGCATTCCTCGCGCTGCGGTTCGCGATCGCGAGCTGCGCGCTCGCCGTGCCCGCGGTCACGCGCCTCCGTTCACTCGGTCGCAGCGGCGTCGCGGCCGGGACGCTGGCCGGCGCCCTGCTCGGGAGCGGCTACGTACTGCAGACGGCAGGGCTCGAGCGCACGTCGGTCTCCTCGACCGGCTTCATCACCGGCACCTACGTCGTCCTGACGCCGCTGCTCGCGCTCGCGCTCCTTCGGACGCACGTCGGCGCGGCGGCGTGGAGCGGAGTCGCGCTGGCGACCCTGGGGCTCGCGCTGCTCTCGGGTTTCCATGGCGGCTCGGCCGTGGGCGACCTGCTCGTCCTCGCCGGCGCGGCGGTCTACTCGCTGCAGATCGTGCTGCTGGAGCGCTACGCACCGCGGTACGACGCACTCGCGTTCACGTTCGTCGAGATGGTGGCCGCGTTCGCGGGGCTGATCGTGATCGCCGTCGCGGCGCGGCAGTTGAGCGTGCCGCACGGCTGGACCGTGTGGGGAGCGCTGCTCGTCACGGGCGTCTTTGCGAGCGCGCTCGCGTTCCTCGCGCAGACCTGGGCGCAGCGGCGCACGAGCGCGACGCAGACCGCGCTCGCCTTCTCGCTCGAGCCCGTCTGGGCTGCGTTCTTCGGTTTCACGCTTGCCGGTGACCGGCTCCGCGGCCTGGGCTGGATCAGCTGCGTCGTGATCATGGCCGGCATCGTTCTCGCGGAGCCCGCTGCCGCCGGCGTGCTCGCGCGACTCGTGCGGCGGGAAGCGACCGCATGACGGCCGTCCTCCTCGCGCTCGCCTCCGCAGCGCTCTTCGGCGGGATGACCGTCGCACTGCGGCTCGCGCTGCGCGGGCTCGACGATGCCGGCGGGGCGGCGCTCGCGACGGTGATTCCGGCGCTCGTGGTCGCTCTCGTAGCCGCAGCCTTCCATCCCGACCTGCACGGGGCGTGGCCGTTCCTGCTCGCGGGCCTGCTCGCGCCAGGCGGGTCGCAGATCCTCTTCACCCTGGCCGTCCGAGAGGTGGGCTCGTCGCGGACGTCAGTGGTGGTCGGGGGCGCGCCGCTCGCTGCCGTCGCGATCGCGCTCGTCTTCCTCTCCGAGCCGCTTCGCCTGCCACTTGTCCTCGGTGCGGTCGGCATCGTTGCCGGCGGCGTCCTGCTCGCGGCCGAGCGCGACCGGCCCGGCCACCTCCGGGGACGCGGTCTCGCCTTTGCGGCCGCTGCCGCCGTGCTGTTTGCGATCCGCGACAACCTGGCGCGCGCTCTGCACACGCATGCGAGCCCGGGAACCGCAGCCGCCGCGACGCTCGTCGCGGGGACGCTGGCTGCAGCCGTCTGGACGCGGCGGGCGCCGACCGGCCGTGAGCTGAAGCGCCTCGCTCCGGCCGGCGTGCTCTTCGGGCTCTCCTACGTCTGCCTCTTCGAGGCGTACTTCCGCGGCCGGGTGAGCGTCGTCTCGCCACTCGTCGCGACCGAGTCGCTCTGGGGCGTCGGGCTCTCCGCGCTCCTGATCCGGCAGACGGAGGGGATGGGGAAGCGGCTTGCGCTCGGAGCGCTGCTCGTCGTCGCGGGCGGGGCGCTGATCGGTGCGACAAGGTGATCGCGCCAAGATGATGATCTGATATAACAAGACTTAGATTTTCTCTCTGTACCAGACTAAGGAGCAAACCCAGTGGCAAAGACGATCGGTATCGATCTCGGCACGACGAATTCGTGCATGGCCACCCTCGAGGGTGGCGAGCCGACCGTGATCCCGAACGCGGAGGGTGGTCGCACGACCCCGTCCGTGGTCGCGTTCACGAAGGACGGTCAGCGCCTCGTCGGTGCGCCGGCCCGGCGCCAGCAGGTGACGAACCCCCAGAACACGGTCTTCTCGATCAAGCGGTTCATGGGGCGGAAGTTCGACGAGGTCAGCGAGGAGATGACCATCGTCCCGTACCAGGTCGTGAAGGGCGGAAACGACGACGTGCGCGTCGACGTCGAGGGCAAGCAGTACGCCCCGCCGGAGATCAGCGCGATGATCCTGCAGAAGCTGAAGGCCGACGCGGAGGCCTACCTCGGCGAGACCGTCACCGACGCGGTGGTCACCGTCCCGGCCTACTTCAACAACGCCCAGCGCGAGGCGACAAAGGACGCCGGCAAGATCGCCGGTCTCAACGTCCTGCGGATCGTCAACGAGCCGACCGCAGCGGCGCTCGCCTACGGCCTCGACAAGGAAGGCGGCGACCAGACGATCCTCGTTTTCGACCTCGGCGGTGGCACGTTCGACGTGTCCGTGCTCGAGCTCGGCGACGGCGTGTTCGAGGTCAAGTCGACGAACGGCGACAACCACCTCGGCGGCGACAACTTCGACAAGGCGATCGTCGACTGGATGGTTGCCGAGTTCAAGCGTGACCAGGGCATCGACCTTTCGATCGACCCGATGGCGCTGCAGCGTCTCTACGAGGCGGCGGAGAAGGCGAAGATCGAGCTCTCCTCGACGATGACGACGCAGATCAACCTGCCGTTCATCACCGCGACGCAGGACGGCCCCAAGCACCTCGACCTGCAGTTGACGCGGGCGAAGCTCGAAGAGCTCACGCACGCGTTGCTCGAGCGCACCGTCGGCCCGACGAAGAAGGCACTGGCCGACGCGGGGCTCGACGCCTCGAAGATCGACCACGTCGTGCTCGTCGGCGGCATGACCCGCATGCCTGCGACCCAGGCGAAGGTCAAGGAGATCGTCGGCAAGGACCCACACAAGGGCGTCAACCCGGACGAGGTCGTCGCCGTCGGCGCCGCGATTCAGGGCGGTGTGCTCAAGGGTGAGGTCAAGGACGTCCTCCTACTCGACGTGACACCGCTTTCGCTCGGCATCGAGACGAAGGGCGGCGTCATGACGACGCTGATCGAGCGCAACACGACGATCCCGACGCGCAAGTCGGAGGTCTTCTCGACCGCCGAGGACAATCAGCCGTCGGTGCTCGTGCACGTGCTGCAGGGTGAGTCGGAGATGGCGACCTACAACAAGACGCTCGGCAAGTTCGAGCTCGTCGGCATCCCGCCGGCGCAGCGCGGCGTGCCGCAGGTCGAGGTCTCCTTCGACATCGACGCAAACGGGATCATCAACGTCTCGGCCAAGGACAACGCGACCGGCAACGAGCAGCAGATCCGCATCGAGGGCGGCTCGGGGCTGAAGCCCGACGAGGTCGACCGGATGATCAAGGAGGCCGAGGCACACAGCGAGGAGGCGCACAAGCTGCGCGAGCTCGTCGACACCCGCAACAACGCGGAGTCGCTCGCCTACCAAGTCGAGAAGTCGCTCCAGGAGAACCGCGAGAAGATCGACGAGAGCGTCGCCTCGACGGTTGAAGGCCGCATCATGGAGCTCCGCGGAGTGCTCGAGTCGAGTGACGTCGCGGAGATCAAGACGAAGACCGACGCGCTGCAGGAGGCGTGGACGGGGGCCGCATCGGCGCTCTACGCGCAGGCCTCGTCCGAGCAGCCCGCAGGCGCAGCAAGCAGCGACTCGGCAGGCTCGGCCTCCGACGACGAGGTCGTCGAGGACGCCGAGTACGAGGTGGTCGACGAGAATTGACTGACGAGCCGGTGGAACCACTCGCGGAGCAGCAGCAGGAGGAGGTCGTCGTCGATCCGACCGACGCGATCGCGAAGGAGCGCGACGACTACCTCGACGCCCTGCAGCGGCTGAAGGCGGAGTTCGACAACTACCGCAAGCGGGTTGCGCGCGACCAGCACGAGCTGGCCGCGCGCGCCCACGAGCGGCTGATGAAGCAGCTCGTGCCGGTGCTCGACGACCTCGAGCGCGCGCTCGAAGCTGCTTCCGACCACGAGGAGGCGAAGCTCGAGGAGGGCGTTCGCCTCGTGCACCGGTCGCTCGCCGATGCGCTCACGAGGGAGGGGCTGACCGAAATCGAGACCGACGGTGTCTTCGACCCGCACACGCAGGAGGCGCTGCTCTCGCAGCCGTCCGACCAGGCCGAAGGCTCCGTCATCCAGGTGCTCCAGAAGGGCTATCGCCTTGGCGACCGGGTTCTGCGGCCCGCCCGGGTCGCGATCAGCGCCGGCGCAAACCGCACGGAGCCCGATGGCTAAGAGCCTCTACGAGTCGATCGGTGTCTCGAAGAACGCCTCGCAGGACGAGCTGAAGAAGGCCTACCGCAAGCTCGTGCGCGAGGTGCATCCGGACAAGAACCCGGGGAACGTCGAGGCCGAGGCGCGCTTCAAGGAGGTGCAGTCGGCCTACGACGTGCTCTCTGATCCCAAGAAGCGGAAGCAGTACGACACGATCGGGACGACGAACGGCCGCACGCCCCCCGGCGGCACGACGTACGACTTCGGCGACTTCGATCTCGGCGACATCTTCGGCGGGCTCTTCAATCGCGGCGGCGGCTCGCAGCAGAAGCCGCAGCGCGGCCAGCGCGGGAACGACGTCGAGCTCGAGGTGCGCTTCTCATTCGAGGACGCGATCCGCGGCGTTCAGACGACGGTGCCGGTGCAGCTCGAGCTCGCGTGCCACACCTGTCACGGCACAGGCGCTGAGCCCGGCACGGCACCGATCACATGCCCGGAGTGCAAGGGCAGCGGCGTCGTCGCTACCTCGCAGGGACTGTTCGCCCTGCAGCAGCCGTGCCCGCGTTGCCGTGGCATGGGCTCGATCGTCGAGACGCCGTGCACGACGTGCCGCGGTTCCGGCCGCGAGCGGCGCACCAAGCGCTACACAGTCAAGATCCCGGCAGGCGTCAAGGACGGCACGCGAATCAAGCTGAAGGGCAAGGGGGAGGCCGGTTACGGCGGCGCGCCCGCAGGTGACCTCTATGTCGTCACGCGTGTCGAGCCGTCGAAGGTCTACGAGCGCCGCGGAGACGACCTCGTCGTCAACGTGCCGGTCTCGTTTCCGACTGCGACCCTCGGCGGTACCGTCGAGGTGCCGACGCCGGAGGGCGCGGTCGACCTGAAGGTGCCCGCGGGCACCGAAGACGGGAAGCTCCTGCGCATCAAGGGCCGCGGCGCGCCGCGTCTGAAGGGATCCGGCAACGGCGACGTGCTCGCACGCATCCGCATCGAGGTGCCGAAGCGCGTATCGAAGAAGCAGCGCGAGCTACTCGAGGAGCTGCAGAAGGTGACGGGGTCGTGACCGACAGCCCGCGCTACATGATCTCGGTCGCCGCGGAGCTCGTCGGCACGCATCCGCAGACCCTGCGGATCTACGAGCAGAAAGGCCTTGTGCACCCGCAGCGCACCGCCGGGAACACCCGCCTCTACTCGGATGCGGACGTCGAGCGGGTGCGCCTGATCCAGCAGTTGACCTCGGAGCTCGGGCTCAACCTCGCAGGCGTCGCACGCGTCCTGCACATGGAGGACGAGCTGCACCGACTGCAGCGCAGGCTCGAGCGGATGGAGAACGAGATGCGCCGCGCGCTCGACGAGGTGCACCGCACCTATCGGCGCGACCTCGTTGTCTACCGGCCGCCGCAACCACCAGCGCGGAGGATGTGAGCATGGATTTCGGCAAGCTGACGATCAAGAGCAGCGAGGCGATCGCCGCTGCGCAGGATCTGGCGCGGCGAAACGGCAACCCGGAGCTGACGACCGATCACCTGCTGCTCGCGCTGCTCGACCAGGAGCTGTTCGCCGACTGGCAGGGTCTGCGCGCCGACGCAGAGCGCAACGTCGCCGCGCTCCCGTCGGTGCAGGGCGGGTTGGCGCAGCCGAACGCCTCAGCCGCGTTCTCGCGCGCACTCGATCGTGCCGACAAGGAGCGTGCGGCAATGGGCGACGACTTCGTCTCGACCGAGCATCTGTTCCTCGCGCTCGAGCCGGTCCCGCGCGGAGAGATCGAAGCGTGGATCGAGAAGATTCGCGGCGGCCAGCGCGTCACGTCGCAGGACCCGGAAGGCACCTACCAGGCGCTCGCGAAGTTCGGCCGCGACCTGACCGAGGCGGCCGAGGACGGGAAGCTCGACCCGGTGATCGGGCGGGACGAGGAGATCCGCCGCACGATCCAGATTCTCTCGCGCCGCACGAAGAACAATCCGGTGCTGATCGGTGAGCCCGGGGTCGGCAAGACCGCGATCGCCGAAGGGCTCGCACAGCGGATCGTCGCGGGCGACGTTCCCGAGGGCCTGAAGGATCGCCGCGTCTGGGCGCTCGACATCGGGTCGCTGCTCGCGGGCGCGAAGTACCGGGGCGAGTTCGAGGAGCGGCTGAAGGCCGTGCTCGCCGAGATCAAGAACTCGGACGGGCGCGTCGTCCTCTTCATCGACGAGTTGCACACGATCGTCGGTGCGGGAGCAGCCGAAGGCGCGGTCGACGCCGCGAACATCTTGAAGCCGTTGCTCGCGCGCGGTGAGCTCCGCTGCATCGGCGCGACGACGCTCGACGAGTACCGCAAGCACATCGAGAAGGACGCGGCGCTCGAACGCCGCTTCGCGCCCGTGCACGTCGGTGAGCCGTCGGTCGCCGACACGATCGCGATCCTGCGCGGGCTGAAAGAGCGCTACGAGGCGCATCACGGTGTGCGCATCCGCGACGCGGCGCTCGTCGCCGCCGCGGTCCTCAGCCACCGCTACATCGCCGATCGGTTCCTCCCCGACAAGGCGATCGACCTCGTCGACGAGGCCGGCGCGCGCCTGCGGATGGAGATCGACTCGAGCCCGCTCGAGCTCGACGAGGCGAACCGGCGGGTCATGCAGCTCGAGATCGAGCTCGCTGCGATGGCGAACGAGGATTCCGCCGTGCGGAATCCGCTCGAGAGGGCGCTCGCCGATGCTAAGGAGGAGCGTGACGCGCTCGCCGCGCGCTGGGCAAAGGAGAAGGAAGCGCTCGAACGTGTCAAGGAGATCACGAGGAAGATCGACGAGCTGCGCATGGAGGCCGAGCGCGCCGAGCGTGAGGCGAATCTGCAGCGTGTCGCCGAGATCCGCTACGGCGAGTTGCCCGCGCTCGAGAAGGAGCTCGAGGCTCGGGCTGAGCCGCAGGCGGAGCCCATGGTCAAGGAAGAGGTCGACGAGGACGACATCGCGCTGACGGTCGCGCGCTGGACGGGTATTCCCGTCGACAGGCTGCTCGAGAGCGAGACCGAGAAGCTGCTGCACCTCGAGGAACGGCTGCACGACCGGGTCGTCGGCCAGGACGAGGCCGTCGAAGCCGTCGCAAACGCGCTTCGCCGCGCGCGCACCGGGCTCCAGGATCCCGACCGGCCAATCGGGTCGTTCGTCTTCCTCGGCCCGACGGGCGTCGGCAAGACCGAGCTCGCGCGCGCGCTCGCCGAGCTCATGTTCGACGACGAGAAGGCGATGGTGCGCATCGACATGAGCGAGTATCAGGAGCGGCACACGGTGTCGCGGCTCGTCGGTGCGCCCCCCGGCTACGTCGGTTACGACGAAGGTGGACAGCTGACCGAGGTCGTTCGCCGGCGGCCCTACAGCGTCGTTCTGCTCGACGAAATCGAGAAGGCGCACACCGAGGTGTTCGACGTGTTGCTGCAGGTAATCGACGACGGCCGGCTGACCGACGGCCAGGGCCGCACGGTCGACTTCCGCAACGTCGTGCTGATCATGACCTCGAACATCCGCAGCGCCGAGGCGACGCGCGACCACTTCCGGCCCGAGTTCCTGAACCGAATCGACGAGATCATCGAGTTCAAGTCGTTGACGCGCGAGCAGATCGCGGTGATCGTCGACCACCAGCTCGAGCGGTTGCGCTCACGGCTCGCAGACCGGGGGATTGCGATCGAGCTGACCGACGAGGCGAAGCTCGTGCTCGCCGACGCCGGCTGGGATCCGGCCTACGGCGCCCGGCCGCTCAAGCGTGCGATTCAGCGTCTGCTCGAGAACCCGCTCGCCGTGCGGATGCTCGAAGGCGACTTCGGAGACGGCGACACGATCCGCGTCGACGCCCAGCACGGCGACTTCGTGTTCGCGAAGGCCGGCGCAGCGACTGTCGTCTAGGAGGGATTTGCGAAGCGATCGATGTGGTCGCGACCGGCAGCAACGACCGCGTCGAGATCAACCGCCTCGAAATCGGTGGTGTCGACGACCAGCAACGTGCCGCCGAGATTCAGAGGGGCGTGCGTCTGCTGTGCGAGCGCCGCGGCAACGTCCTCACGCGCGCCGCGTCGTGATGCCCCGGGTGACGCAGCGGTGCGCGAGCGATGTACCTCGCAATGATTGTCTGCCGAGATGCGGTGCAATGAATCTCGAACGGCTCAAAGCCGTAGTCGTCTTGGAGGGCCAGTAGGCGAGGTGCGGAGCGAGCCGCGGGAAAGTTGGACTCGGCGATGAACGACCGACGTGCGCGTAGCTGCGCCTCGATCGACTGGTACAGCAGTTCGAAGGACGCGCTGCCGAGCAACTTCGACCACGGGACGTCCCGCGTTCCGAGCGTCTCGAGCAGAAGCTCTTTGATCTCGTCTCTGGCAATCAGGGGCAGTTGGAGATCAGCAGCCAGCGCGTTCGCGGTGGGTGTTTTCCCGCTTGCGGGCGAACCGGTAACGAAGATCACAGGCGGCCCCAAATCGGGTCGAGCGTACCGCCTGCGCCGCGAGCGGGACGGCCCGGTTCCGAGCGAATCGTGAGGGCCCCCGTACGGTGCCTGGCACCGGCTTTCGGCCCGGCAAAGCCGCGTGTCGAAAGTGTGACTTCTCGCCCACAGGGTCGCGGTTTGTCTTTGTTGATGCGACGCTACGGGTCCTGCGGGCGGGATGCCCGTCCTGTGCCCGGCGTTCGAGCTCGTCTCGGCACCTGTATGGATCGGACCTGACCCGCGCCGGCGCGGGGGGCAGCTGCTTTCCGCATGAACGGCTGTACCGACCCCGACGTCTTGGCGGCCGCACCGACGAGGCCGTGCTTCGAGCCCGGTGTCCGGCCGGTCAGGAAGCGCGTGCAGGCAGGTCGACGTCGTCGAGGAAGTCGGCGCCCTCCTGCAGCGGCGGTGCGCCGTAGACGAAGCAGACGAGCTCGTCGTCGGTTTCGTTCCGCATCTGGAGCGGCGTCATCGCATCGACGGCGATCACGCTGCCGGCACCGACATCGACGCGCTCGCCTTTCTCGCCGAGCAGCATCGTCAGCCTGCCGGAGATGACGACGAACACCTCTTCTTGCGCGTGATCGGCATGACGGCGGCCCGTCGAGTGCGGCGGGTAGCGCCAGACGCGTGCCCGGGACTGCTGCAGGCCGGCGGCCGTCGTGATGTCCGCTGTGAGCCGCGCGGCCTCGCCGGGCTTCGGCGGGCGCTCGACCCATTCGTGCGACGAGATCTCGGCGACGCGGTAGCCCACGCCCCAATTATCTCATGTCGGGTGCGTGCGGCGGATACGGTGGCCGCGTGATCCTGGTCGTCGCAGCGACAGACTTCGAAGGTGCCCTCGTCGCGCCCGGTGCGGCGCACGTTCTCATCTGCGGGGTCGGGCCTGTCGAGGCAGCGCTCGCGACCGCCCGGTCGATCGCCGAGCAACCGCCCGACGCGGTGATCCAGATCGGCATCGCAGGGGCGCAGACACTGCCGAACGGTTCGATCGCCCTCGGTTCGGAGGCTGTCTACTGCGACGTGCTCGATCCCGGTGCGCAAATCGCGCGCGTCTCGCGCGTCGCGGCGGATGCCAACCTGCTCGCTGCCGCCCGCCGCGCGCTGCCCGCCGCGCATGTGCTGCCGATCGGGACGACCGGCAAGGTCGGCGGCGGAGCAGCGTGCGAGGTCGAGGCAATGGAGGGCTTCGGCGTGCTGCGTGCCGCCGCGCTCGCCGGAGTGTCGGCGCTCGAGCTCCGGTCGATCTCAAACCGGGTCGCCGAGCAGGACCGTACGCGTTGGGGCATCGACGATGCGCTCGCAGCGCTCGGCGCTGCCTTGCCGCCGCTTCTCGAGGAGCTCGGCCGTGGCTGAGCTGCCGCCGCCGCTGCCGCCGGCGGAGAGAACCGTCGGACAGCTGATCGCCGAGACGATTCGCGGGTACGGCGGCAACTTCTGGCGTGCGCTGCCCCTCGGGCTGCCGATCGCCGCATCGACTCAGATCTCGCTCGGTCGCTCGGCGAATCTGCAGACGATCGCGCTCTTCGCGTTCGGGCCGCTGATCGCGGGGTCGTTCGTGTGGGCCTGCTCGATCATGCACGGCGTGCGCCCGACGTTCGAGGCGTATGCGTGCGCAGTGCTCGTGTTCGCACCGGTGCCGTTTCTTGTGCGGCTGGTCGTGCTTCCGGCCGTCGCGTGGCTCGCGCTGTTCGGGATGGCGGTCCCGGCTGCGATGGTCGAGCGGCTTGAATTTCGCGCGGCACTCGAGCGAGGACGGCGGCTGGCGCTCGCCGACTACGTGCATGCACTCGGATCGCTCGCCGCGCTCGTGATCGTCGTCGCCGTCTCGGAGCTGACGCTGATCGCGCTCCTTCGGTCGCAGGGCGATAACGGCCAGCGCATCGCCCACGCCCTCGCCGACATCATCATCGGCCCGCTGCTCTTCCTCGGCGGTGCACTCCTTTATGTCGACCAGGCGGCAAGGGTAGGCTCCGGCCGACCACTCCGAAGGAGACGACGCGATGCCGATCTTCATCCTCCTGTCGACGCTGAGCCAGCAGGGCGTCCAGACCCTCAAGTCGAACCCTGAACGGCTCCTGCAGGTGAACAAGGACGTCGAGGAGCTCGGGTGCAAGGTGCTCCACCAGTGGGCGACCCTTGGCAGCTTCGATTTCGTGAACGTCGTCGAAGCTCCCGACATCGCAGCGGTCGCGAAGGTCTCCGTGACGCTCGGTGCGCGCGGTTCGACGAAGATCGAGACGTTGCCCGCCCTCGAGATCGAGGACTTCCTGCGGACGCTCGAGTAGTCCGAAAGGGACAGTTGTGCTGCGACGTGCCTCCCGGTAACACTCAACGACGTGCGTGATCCGAGAATCGACGAGTACGCACGGCTCCTGGTCGACCGCTCGGTCGCCGTCGAGCCGGGCTGGCAGGTGGTTGTGCGCGGCACGCCGCTCGCGCGTCCTCTGATCGAGGCGGTCGTCGCGCAGGTAGCGCGCCGCGGCGCCTATCCGTTCCTGCAGCTCTCGTTCGAGCAGATCGGCGGGCCTTTCGCGCGGGAGGCTCCGCTCGACCTTCTACGCGAGCCGGCACCGTTGCAGCGACGGGTGTGGGAGGAGGCCGACGCGTTCATCTCGATCTGGGCGCCGGAGAACACCCGCGAGGGCTCGGATCTGTCGGAGGAGCGCCGGTCGGCGCTCCAGCAGGCCTCGACGGTGATGCGCGAGCGGACGATGTCCATGTCCGTCCCGTGGGTGATCGCCGAATATCCCGTCGTGGCGAGCGCGCAGGAGGCCGGGATGACGCTGGCAGAGTTCGAGCAGTTCGTCTTCGACGCCTGTCTGCTTGATTGGGATGCCGAAGCGACGCGAATGGCCGTCATTGCGGAGCTGTTCGACGAGACCGACGAGGTGCGCATCGTCGGTCCGGGCACAGACCTCACCCTGTCACTCGCCGGACGGAGCGGCGCGGTCGACGACGGGCACGTGAACATGCCGGGCGGCGAGGTCTTCTACTCGCCGATCGAGGATTCCGCCGAGGGCGTGATCGAGTTCTCGGAGTTCCCTGCGGTCTACTACGGCAGCGAGGTGGACAGGGTGCGTCTCGCGTTCGAGAGCGGACGCATCGTCGATGCGACTGCGAGAGCGGGGGAGGAGTTCCTGATCCGGACGCTCGACACCGACGAGGGCGCGCGTCGGCTCGGCGAGCTCGGCATCGGCTGCAACCCGGGGATCCAACGGTTCATGAAGAACGTCGCGTTCGACGAGAAGATCGACGGCACCGTGCACCTCGCCGTCGGCAATTCGTACTCGTTCACGGGTGGGACGAACCTGAGTGCGATCCACTGGGACATCGTCAAGGACCTACGCGCCGGTGGTCAGATCTACTCCGACGGCCGCCTCGTGCAGGAGAACGGCCGCTGGCTGATCTGAGCGCGGCATCTTGCGCAATCGGCGCACAATTGACACGGACACGCTGCACATGACGGGGTAGCGTCGGGGACGCCGCGTTCCCGTCGTTCCCCAGGGTGGGTGGGGGTTAGGGATGGGAACGTCGCGCGCGCGTGCGCGCGCTCAAAGACACTGTCACCCGCCGGCTGCGACCAGATCGACAGCGGCGATCTCACCGGCGAGCCGAGCGTTGCCGACGATCAGGTCGCGGTTTGCACGGAGCGTCCGGCCGTCGCTCTCGCGGTGCAGGTAGGCGAGCACGAAGGGCGTCACCTCCTGCCCGTGGACGTCCCGTGCGTTCGCTTCGGCGAGGGCGCGCTCGATCAGCGGCTCCACGTCATCGAGGCTCGCGTCGGGTGGTCGGCCGAGCAACAGCCCGCCCCCGAGCAGGCTCCAGTGCGCCGCGGCGATTCGCGTCGCTTCGGCGGGCGAGTCGACCCTGGCCGAAACGGCTGGCCCGCCGTGCGCCGAATAGAAGAGCGGGAGCGTGTCGGTCTGCCAGCCGAGCACCGGCACGCCGAGCGTCTCGAGCAGCTCCGATGTCGCCGGTACGTCGAGCAGCGACTTGATCCCCGACGAGACGACGAGCGCGCGCGTGTGAGCGAGCGCCTGCAGGTCGGCGGAGACGTCGGGCGGCGTCGGCCAGCCGCGATGCACGCCGCCTAGGCCGCCGGTGGCCATGAACTTGATCCCGCACGCGTTGCACACGGCGAGCGTGCCGCCCACCGTCGTCGCGCCCGGCGCCCGCTGGACAACTGACGCGGCGAGGTCGCGGGGCCCGAGTTTCCGCGCGGCTGCGTCGAACCGCGAGAGCTCCGCCTCCGTCAAGCCGACCACGATCTTCCCGTCGAGCACCCCGATCGTTGCCGGCACCGACCCACCGGCGCGAACCGCGCGCTCGGACGCGAGCCCGACCTCGACACCTTCTCCGGGTGGAAACCCGTGGGCAATGAGTGTCGTCTCGAGCGCGACGACACCCAGGCCGGCACGTTGTGCCTCGAGGATCTCGTCGGAGACGCGGATCACGGCATCGACCCCAGCTGTGCGCAGCAGCGGGCAGCAGCTTCGAGCCCGAGGTGCGGGCCGCCGACGAGAAAGCCTGCTGCGAGCGCGTCCCCGGCGCCGGTGGTGTCGAGAATCTCACCCGGGAGAGCCGGGTGATCGACGCCGTCGGCGCTCATCCCGTCGGCCCCGCGCTTGACCACCCACCTCGCGTCGACCTCGCCGAGTGTGTCGCGCTCGCGTTCGGTGGCGAACACCAGGTCGGGAGCAACGTCGCGCACGCGCGCTCGAAACGCGTCGTCGACGAGCGTCCAGGTCGAGACGTCGAGCGCGACGACCGCGCCGTGTTCGCGCGCGAGCTGAGCCGCACGGACCGTCGCGGTCGAGAGTGGGTCGCGGAGCAGCGAGTACCCGGAGATATGCAGCACGTCGCAATCGAACCACGCGGCGTTGAGATCCTGCGTGGTGAGGTCGACCGCCGCGCCGCGATCCGACGCCATTGTGCGGTCGCCGGCAGAGGCGAGCGACACGACGACGCCGGTGCGCCCGCCCTCGGGCCCGACCACCTCGACACCCCGCTCGCGTAGCTCCCGATAGACGAGCGAGCCTGCAAGGTCGTCGCCGCGCCGACCGACATAGCGAGCCTCGGCGCCGAGGGTGCTCGCCCAGGCAGCGACATTCGCGGCCTGGCCGCCGGCACCCGTCCGCGTCACGGCGACCTGATCATCGCCGGGGACGAGCGGTGCAGCGAGCCGCACGATCACGTCGAGGAGGAGGTCGCCGAGAGTCACGAGCCGCACGAGTAGAATCGTCGCATGGAAACCGCAGGCCGCGGGAGCAGGCTTCGCACGTTCGCGGTCGGCGGGCTCGTCGGAGCCGTCGGTGCGATCGCGACGGCCCGCCGCGCCTCGGGACGCTCGCGCCGCCCACGGGATGCGCCCGGTGGTCTCGCAGCTTTCGAGGACGCTCCGTGCTTCCTCGAGGTTGTCGGCGAAGAGGCGCAGCACTACCGCGAGGGCGGCGAGATTGTCATCGGGTCGTCGAAACCGACCTAGCGGTCGACCATGAAGTGCGCTGCGGCGGTCATGCTGAGCCGCGTCGGCCGCTTCGCGCCGAGCTCGATGCGGAACCACTCCGGGACGCTGCGATCGAGGAATGTGATCTCGTTCGGCGCGATCACGCGGACATCCGTGCGAGCGGCGGGCCTGGCTGCCTGCAACGGAGCAGTCGGGGTGGCGTCGAGGCGCGCTTGCGCCTTGCCCGGCCGCAACTCCGTCAGCACCGCGACGACGACGACGATCGCGAGGATCACCATCACCTCGACCAGCGCCGACCTGCGCAGTCGTGCGAACGCTCCGAGCAGCGTCGTGCGGTTCAACCAGCCGAGACCGAGCAGCGGCAGGAAGAGAATCGACTTCGCGGCGAGCACGCGGCCGTAACTCGTCGACCAGATCTGCGAGACGGCACTGAGCTCGGTGAGCGCCCGGACGAGCCCGCTGCCGGCGAGCACCGCCACCGCTGTCAGAGCGACGGTCGAGAAACGGCGTACGACCGCCGACCGTTCGTCGTCCTCGGCGCTCGTCCGTGGCAGGACGAAAACGAGGGAGAGCAGGCCACCGAACCAGACGGCCGCCGAGGCGGTGTGCGCGAGGTCGACCGGGATCGAGAGAAAGCGCGGCTGGTCGCGGTCGAGCGCGTGCCCGCTAAGCGTCGGGGCGGCGACGATCGCGAGACTGCAGACACCGGCGACGAGCAGGAGTCGTTCGTACATGGGCGCGAGCGCTGCCGCTGCGCCCCCGACGAGCGCGAGGGTTACGACGACCTTCAGGACGAGCGCGTAACGCGTTCCCGGCGCCGCCGAATGGGCGAGGGCGCTGTCACCGAGAAAGACAGCCAGCATCGAGAAGAAGATCAGGTGCGACATCGGGCGGATAATGCGACTCCCGATCACCCGCCGGCAGAGAAGCGCGAACGCCGCGCCGCCTGCGCCCGCGAGCAGGCCGAGGTAATAGACCGTCCGGAGCACGATGTCGCTCCCGCCGAGCGGGGTGGCTGCACCGAGGACCGCTGTCGGTGGGCTCCGTCCGGCACCGACGCCGAAGGCCAGCACGCCCTTGGCGGGGTGTCCGTCCTCCGAAACCATGCTCCAGCGAACGCTGTAGTCGCCGTCGGGCAGGTTCGCCCGTAGCGGGATCGACAGCTCGCGAGCGTGAACGCTCGCCCGGCCGGCGAGCACGGAGGCGTGCGTGGCGTTCGCGACGGCGGCGTTGCCGCTCGCCAGATGGATCGTGTCGTCGAACACGACCCGCACGCGGCGCGGTGACGTGTCCAGAACGGCACCGTTCGCGGGCACGGTGCGGATCAGGGTCGCGTGCGCGGAAGCCGCGGCGGGAGCCACGAGGGCGGCCAGGGCAACCAGGGCGGCGACGCGTTTCACCGCGTGCGAGGGTAGCGGGAGGGCGCTGGTAGCCTTGCCGCCCTGATGCCGGTCTACGAGTACAAATGCCCGAACGGGCACCTGTTCGAGGTGTTCCACGGCATGACCGAGCCGTCGCCCGCTGTGTGTGAGGTCTGCGGCGAGGGGCCGCTGCAAACGGTGCTGCATCCGGTTGCGGTGCACTACAAGGGCTCGGGCTTCTACTCGACGGACTACGGGCGAAAGTCCAAGCAGTCGTCCAAGGACGGCGGCTCCGGCGAATCCTCGTCGTCCTCGTCGGACGGTGGTTCGTCCTCGGAAGGAGGCACCGGCACATCAGGCGGTTCCGACAGCTCCGGCGGTTCCACCGGTTCTGGCGATTCCGGCGGCAGCAAGTCCGGCGGCTCGAGCAGCAGCTCGAGCGGCAGCGGCGGTTCCTCCAACGACGGCTGAGCGGCGAGTGCGCTTACCAAGGGGTGCGGAAGCGGCGCTTGCCTGCCAGCCGCTCGAGCACGAGCAGGAGGATCACAGCGCCTGCGACCGAGAGCAGGAACGAGCTCAGGTGCCAGCCGACCCGCACCTTGTGGCCGAACAGCACGTCGCCCATCAGGCCGCCGAGGAACGCCCCGACGATGCCGACCGCAACCGTCGGCAGGCAGCCGATCGCCTGGCGGCCGGGCGTGACCGCGCGCGCGACGAGCCCGGCGATGAGGCCGAAGAGGATGAACGAGAGGATTCCCACGAGCGAGACCTTACGCCACTACTGCAGCACGTGGCCCGTGACACAGCCGGGGCCGAACGGGTCGGTCGGCGGCTGCGGCGCGGACTTGCCGAGGAACATCGCGATCGTCGCAGGGTTGTCCTCGCTCGGGCTGCCGGTGCCGTTCCCGCCCAGATCGCCGCCGAGCCGGCAGTGGACAGATCCGCCGTCGGAGGCGCGGAACTTCACCCAGCCGAGCTGCACGAGCTGGCCGCCGGTCAGGTCGGTCGTCAGCGGCTTCGCGAGCGAGCCGCCGGAGAACGGCATCGTCGCAAGCACCGTCGGTGAGGTGAACTTGGCGGCGACCGCGTCCATCACGGACTGTTGCCGCGCGCCACGCGTGATGTCGCTCTCCGAAGGGTCGAGCATGTTCTCGCGGATCCGCGAGTAGATCAACGCCCGCTGACCGCTCATGTGCTGGCTGCCCTTGCGAAAGCGCCAGCCTTGCCATTTCTCGCAACGGGCCTGCGTCGGGAACGGGCAGTCGAAGCGGTTGGAGCGGATCGGCTTCGGCACGTCGACCGTGATGCCGCCGAGCGCGTCGATCAGGTCCTTGAAGTCCGCGAAGTTGACGACGATCACGTGGTCGATGTCGATGCCGGTGAACTGCCGCACCGTCTTGATGGCGAGCGCGGGGCCGCCGATCTGGAACGCGGCGTTGATCTTCTGCGTCGAGGAGCCGGGGATCGGCACTTCGAGGTCCCGCGGGATCGACAGGTAATACAGACGGTGGTGCGACGGGTCGGTGCGCAGCAGCATGATCGAGTCCGAGTGGCGGTCACCCGTTCTGCCGCCGACCTGAGCGTTGTCTGTCCCGAGCAACAGGATCGTCGTCGAGTGGGAGAGCAGCAGCCCGCTCTGGGACGAGAGCGCGAGCTTCGCATCCTGATCGAGCCGTTTGTTCGCGTCGGAGACACCGCCCGTGAACGCGAACCAGCTTGCGACCGCCCAGACGATCACGAGCACGAAGACGACCCCGACCCCGATCCCGATCCGCCGTCCCCACCGGGGGCCGCGGACGCTCGTCCGTGCGCCAGGCCCGCGGTACTCCGCGCGCTTCTCGCCCTTCGTGGCGGGCGCCGCAGGTTGCTGGCGCCCGGAGCGCGAGGCCGGCGTGGGAACCTTCCCTTTGGCGCGGCCGCCCCGATAGACGCGATACGGCTTCTCTTCGCGCGCCATCCGGCGGGGTAGGTTACCCACCTCAGGTGAGCGCGAAGCGAGTCATCGGCGTCGATCTCGGCGGGACCAAGATCCTCGCCGGCATCGTCGATCGCGAGGGTCTCGTGCACGAGACCCTCGAGCGGCCGACGGTCACGACCTCGCAGGCTGCGCTGCTTGACGAGCTCGCCGACCTCGTGCGGGCGTTACCGCAGGACGGGGTCGAGGCGGTGGGCTTTGGCGTTCCTGCACGCGTCGACCAGAAGAAAGGCGTCACGCTCGGCGCCGTCAACATCCCCCTGCGGGACTTGAGGTTCCGCAGCGAGCTCGCAGAACGCATCGATTTGCCGATCGGGATCGAGAACGACGGCAATGCCGCGGCGCTTGCAGAGTTCGTGCTCGGGGCTGGACGCAAGGCCAGCGACCTCGTCATGTTGACCCTCGGCACCGGAGTGGGCGGGGGGATTGTGATCGACGGTCGGCTCTTCCGTGGCTGGGCGGAGCTCGGCCACATCGTGATCGTCGAGGACGGAGAGCCGTGCCAGGGAGCCTGCTCGGGGCGCGGCCACGTCGAGGCCTACTGCTCCGGCCGGGCTGCGGACAAGCTCGCTCGGCGGGAGCTCGGGCCGGGTGCGACGGCACACGACCTCGTCGCGGCGCAGCACGATTCGCTGGACGAGGTCGGGCATCACCTCGGCGTCGCGATCGGCTCACTCGTCAACGTCTTCAATCCGGACATGGTCGTGATCGGCGGCGGCTTTGGCGTCGCCGCGTTCGACCTGCTGCTGCCTGCGGCGCGGCTCGCCGTTTTGACCGAAGCACTCGCGCCCGCAGGCCAGGAGCTCGAGATTGCGCCTGCGAGCCTCGGTTCGCAGGCCGGCCTGATCGGAGCTGCGCTCGTGGCCTTCGAGGCGCTCGACTAGTGCCGCTCGCGGTCTGCGCCACACCGATCGGGAACCTCGAAGACATCACCCTCCGCGTCCTCGCGGAGCTCCGCTCGGCCGACGTGGTGCTCGCCGAGGACACGCGACACACGCGCGGCTTGCTAGAGCGCCACGAGATCACCGCAAGGCTCCTCTCCTACCACGAGCACAACGAGGCAGCGCGGATCGCCGAGCTGCTGCCGCGGCTCGCGGCCGGGGAGCGGCTGGCTCTCGTCACCGATGCCGGCATGCCCGCGATCTCGGACCCGGGCGCGCGCCTCGTTCGCGCCGCGCTCGACGCCGGCATCGACGTGACCGTTCTGCCCGGTCCCTCAGCGGTCGAGACAGCGCTCGTTGCGAGCGGTCTTGCCACCCAGCGCCACGCGTTCATCGGGTTCCTGCCACGCAAGGCGGGAGAGCTCGATGCGCTGTGGCGTGAGCTCGCAGCGTGGCCGTGGCCGGTTGTCGCGTTCGAATCCCCGCACCGTGTCGGTGCCTCGCTGCGCTCACTGGCCGCGTTCGACTCGACGCGCGAGGTGGCCGTGTGCCGCGAGCTGACGAAACGATTCGAGGAGGTCGCACGCGGCACGGCGGAGGAGCTCGCCGCTCGGTTTTCGACTGAGCAGCCGAAAGGGGAGGTGACGCTCGTGATCGGCGCCGGCGCGACCGACTCCGATCCGTCCGCTGCCCTCGCGGCGGTCGCGCAGCTCGTCACTGCGGGCACGCCGCGCAAGATCGCGGCCGAAGTGGTCGCGCGCCTGACGGACGTGCCTCGAAACGACCTCTACAGAGCAACTCTGTGACAACTTTGTAATCTCGTTTGACAACAGCGTCTGCCCACGCCTACCGTGTTCGAAGACGTTCTCACGTCGGACAAACAGAGATCTTTCAGACCAGCGAAAGTCGGGGGAAGGGGTAAGTCGTGCGTCGAATCCTGTTGGCGGCCTTGCTGGCCGCGCTACTGCTTGCGCCCGCTGCGGGCGCCTGGACCTGGCCGGCTGACGGCCCGGTCCTGCAGCCGTTCGTCTTCGACCCGGCGCATCCGTATGTCGCCGGAGCGCACCGGGGCGTCGATCTCGGCGGTGAGCCAGGCGCGCGCGTCGTTGCGCCCGTGGCCGGGACGGTGACGTTCGCGGGCACCGTCCCGGCTTCGGGCAAGAGCGTCACGATCGAGACCGCCGACGGCCTCTCCGTGACGCTCACCCATCTTGGAACGCTCGGTGTCGCGAAGGACAGCATGCTCGCCGAGGGCACTGTCGTCGGCACGATCGGGCAGAGTGGCGACGCGGAGGTCCCGCAGCCCTACGTGCATCTCGGCATCCGCGTGACCGCGGAGGCACAGGGCTACCTCGACCCGCTGTCGTACCTTCCCGCCCGTTCAGTGGTGG
>JBBQQI010000033.1:0-26288 GCA_038216085.1 Gaiellales bacterium
GACCGCGTCGCCGAACGCGATCAGCGAGAGCTCCCCTGACGTGCTCTGGGGCGTCGCCGGCGCTATCGGCGCCGGCCAGTGCGCGTCAGCAGCTGCCCCAGGAGCCGCCACAACAACCGCCACCAGTGCCGCCGCAGGAGGGCTGCCCGGTGACGCCGTGTGCGGCGAACGACCTGCTGAACTGCTTGGCGACCTTCGACTTGCCGCAGTCGGGACAGGCCGGATCGGGATCCGACATGCCGACGAGCTCCTCGAAATGGGACTCGCAGCTCATGCAGACGTATTCGTAGATCGGCACCAGGGAGACCTTACCAAGGGGGCATCTTGCCGCTCGCTGCGGACGGATCGAACGAGTACGCTACGGGTGCCCGGTATCCGAACTCTCGGAACTGGAGCCCATGTTCACGACGATCACCGTCATCGGTGCCGGCCGCGCCGGCTCTGCGATTGCCGCGCGACTGCGCGAGCGCGGCCTTGCCGTGGCCGCTGACGGCGAGCTGCGCCTGATCTGCGTGCCCGACCGCGAGATCGCGGGAGTCGCGGCCGCGATCGAGCCTGGCCCGTGGGTCGCTCATGTCTCGGGCGGCACGCCGCTCGCCGCACTCGATCCGCACGCGCGCCGCTTCTCGGTGCACCCGCTGCAGACGCTGACCCTCGCCCGAGGGCCCGAGCAGCTCGACGGCGCGTTCGCCGCCGTGACCGGCGAGAACGCGGACGCTGAGGTGCGTGGGCTCTGGCTCGCCGAGACGCTCGGGCTGCACCCGTTCCTGCTCGCAGACGACCGGCGGGCGCTCTACCACGCCGGCGCGGCGATGGCCTCCAACTTCCTCGTCACGCTCCACCGAGCCGCAGCCCAACTCTTCGACGAGGCGGGCGCGCCCGAGGAGGCGCTTGTGCCGCTGATGCAGCGAACGATCGATAACGGCTTCGAGTTGACCGGTCCGATCGCGCGCGGCGACGCGGAGACGGTCGAGCGCCATCGAGCAGCGTTGCGCGGGTCGGAGATCGAAGAGCTGTACGCGGCGCTCGCGGAGGCGACGCGGCGGTGATCGTCGTGCGCTCGCTGAACGAGTTGGACGTGCCGCGGCGCGGGGTCGTCGGCCTCGTCCCGACGATGGGCGCGCTACACGACGGCCATGCGGCGCTCTTCGGCGCAGCCCGCGACGAATGCGACGTCGTCGTCGCGAGCATCTTCGTCAACCCAACACAGTTCTCCGACGCCGGCGACCTGGCCGCTTACCCGCGTGACCTCGAGCGCGACACGGCGTTTGCCAAGAGCTGCGGCGTCGACCTCCTCCTCGCGCCGTCGGCCGCGGAGATGTACCCGCCCGGCTTCGCGACGTGGGTCATGCCCGGCGGCGCCGCCGAAGGTCTCGAGTCGCTCCACCGTCCCAGCCATTTCCAGGGCGTCGCGACCGTGTGCCTGAAGCTCTTCAACATCGTCCGTCCCCAGCTCGCCTGGTTCGGGCGCAAGGACGCACAGCAGGTCGCCGTGCTCAAGCAGATGGTGCGCGACCTGAACCTCGAGCTCGAGATCCGCGTCGTCGACACGGTGCGCGAGCCGGACGGCCTGGCTGTCTCCTCCCGGAATGCCCGCCTCTCACCCGAAGACCGCGACCGCGCGAGCGCCATCCCGCAGGCCCTGGCGACGAAGGATCCCGACCAGGCCCGCGACGTGCTCGTCGCCGCAGGCCTCGAGCTCGACTACGTCGCCGTCGCCGACCTCGACGGCCCCACCCTCGCTCTTGCTGCACGCATCGGAGCGACCCGCCTGATCGACAACGTCCTCCTGAAAGGAGCGTCATGAGCACCCGCCCGCGCACACCCGCTCCGTCCACTCCCGCCCCGGGAAAGCTGCCGCTGCCGGAGCTTGTCCAGATGAAGCGACGTGGCGACAAGATCGTGATGATCACAGCCTACGACGCCCCCGCAGCTCGGATCGCAGACGAGGCAGGTGTCGAGCTGATCCTCGTCGGCGACACGGCGGCGATGGTGATGCTCGGCCACGAGTCGACGCTGCCGGTGACGCTCGACGAGATGATCTTCCTGACGCGCGCGGTCACGCGCGCGGCCCGCGGCCCGCTCGTGATCGGCGATCTGCCATTCGGCACCTACGAGGTCTCCGACGAACAGGCCGTGGCAAGCGCGATCCGGATGGTCAAGGAGGGCGGCGCCGACGTGGTCAAGCTCGAAGGGGCGGGACGGATGGTCTCGCGCGTCCGCGCGATTGCCGACTCGAACATCGGCGTCATGGGACACGTCGGGCTGACGCCGCAGTCGGCGACCAAGCTCGGTGGCTTCAAGGCGCAGGGGCGCACCGCCGACACGGCCAAGCAACTCTACGACGACGCACTCGCGCTGCAGGATGCCGGCGCGTTCGCGGTCGTGCTCGAGGCCGTGCCGGCGGCGGTCGCAGCCCACGTCTCGGCGGCGCTGCAGGTGCCGACGATCGGGATCGGAGCCGGCGGCGGAACGGACGGCCAGGTGCTCGTCTGGCACGACATGCTCGGGATGTACGCCGGACACACACCGCGCTTTGTCAAGCGCTACGCCGAGATCGCCGAGGAGATCGGCGAGGCGGTGGCGCAGTACGCCGCCGACGTCCGGACGGGGGCGTTCCCCGAGGAGCAGCACACCTACGGGATCTCGGCAGACGAGCTCGCCGAGTTCGTGCGCTCCGTCCAGCAGCCGAAGGATCCTGCGTAGAAACCACTGGTGAACCTCCGAGCCGCCGGTCTGTAGTCTCGACCGAATGTCGGGCACGGATCTCACGATCCTGATCGCGTACGGAGCGACCGTCGTCGTCGCGACCGTGGCCACACTCGGCGTCTGGATCTCGACGCGCAGCAAGCGGCCGGTCGACGCACATCGCCTCGCCGAGTTCGAGAAGCGCTGGCTCCTGATCGTCGTCGCGATCCTCGTGGCCCTGCTCGCCGCGACGATCTGGTTCACCCCGTACGGCAAGTCGACGCCGGCGAACGCCCAGGTTGTCACCGTCGGCGCACGGCAGTTCTTCTGGCAGGTCAACCCGGCTCGTGTCCGGGTCGACCGACCGGTAGCTTTCGTGACCCGTTCGAGCGACGTCAACCACGGCTTCGGGATCTACAAGGGCCACAGGCTCGTCGCACAGATCCAGGTCGTCCCCGGCAAGAGCTCGACGCTCGTGCAGACGTTCCACGAGACAGGGGTCTACACCGTGCTCTGTCTCGAGTACTGCGGGCTCGGGCATGCGGGGATGCGGACGACATTCGAGGTGACGAAGTGACGATGCGGCGCCTCCTCGCGCGCTACCTGATCGCCTCGACCGTGATCCTCCTCGTCTCAGGCTTCCTCGGCGTCCTGATCCGAGGGAGCCAGGCAGGCGTCGGGAAGCTCGACGACAACACCTGGTACGCGCTGATGACCGCCCACGGGCTTGGTGCGTTCGTCGGCTGGGCGGGCTTCGCCGTCATGGGCCTCGCGCTCTGGGTGCTCGACGAGCTCGGCTACGAGCTGCGCCGCGCCGGACGCGTGCTCGCGCAGGCCACGTGGTGGCTGATGGTGACAGGTGTCGCCGGCGTGCTCATCTCGACGATCGCCATGCACTTCGCCGGCTCATGGGTCTTCCTCTACCCGCTGCCGTTCCACGGGGCGCAGCAGTGGGGGCGCTGGGCAACGGCGGTGTTCTCCTTCTCCGTCCTGCTAGCGGGGCTCTCGATCGTCACATGGTGCCTCGCGATCCTGCACACGGTGGTCGGCCCCACCCTGCACGCGGTGAAGAGCTCGCTCGCCAACCGCCTCGGGGTCGCGCTCGGTCTCGGGTATCTCTGGCCAAAGCGTTTTGCGACGAACCCCACTCCCGTCGCCTATCCCGTCATCCCGCTGACGGTGATCGGGATCGACATGATCATCGCGACGCTGCCGCTCGCGGTGCTGCTCGTCGAGATGATCGTGCAGGCTTTCTCGCCCGGCGTGCACGTCGATCCTCTGCTCGCGAAGAACGTCCTGTGGTTCTTCGGGCACCCGGTCGTCTACCTGCTGCTCTTCCCGGCGGTCGCCGTCTACTACTACCTCGTGCCGAAGCTTGCCGGCCGGCGGCTCGTCGCAGGCAACGTGATCGCGATCTCGTGGGCGATCGCGGTGATCGCGAACGTGACGGTCTGGGCGCACCACATCTACATCGACTACCCGGACCATTCGCACCAGGCGACGATCAACGTGTTCATGCAGCCGATCACGTTCGCGCTCGTGATCCCGTCGGCGCTGTCCCTTTATTCCCTCGGCTTGACGATCTACCGCTCTGATTGGCGGTGGGGCGTCGTCGAAACGTCGCTCTTCCTCGGACTGTTCTCCTGGCTCACCGCGGGCCTCTCGGGCGTCGTCAACGCCACGATCGCGTTCGACAAGGTCGTCCACAACACCCTGTGGATCGTCGGCCATTTCCACCAGATGGCGATCGTCAACATCGGGTTCGTCGTGTTCGCCGGCATCTACTACGTGCTGCCGAACGTCTACGACAAGCCGCTCTGGAGCGAGGCTCTCGGCAAGTGGCACATCTGGCTGACGTTCGTCGGGGTGACCGTCAACTCGGGCTTCTGGCTCTGGCAGGGCCTGAACGGCGCGCCCCGGCGCTTCGCGGAGCTGCCCTCCGGCTACGAGGCGTCGACGCGTGCAGCGCTGCCGTTCGTCGCGATGATCGGGTTCGCGCAGGTGCTCTTTGTGATCAACATGGTGCAGACCCTGCGCGGAGCGGAACGGCGCGTGGTGACCGTCCCGCGCGACAACCTGCTGTACGCAGTCGAGGGCATGATCACCTTCCTCGCGATCATCCTCGCGGTCGGCGCCGGCGCCGCAGGCTTCTTCCTCGGACGCGCAACCGCCGAGCACTCCTCCGGCGGGAGCGGGGTGACGACCAGCAAGACGACGACAGCGCAGGCGGCGCCCTCCCCAGGACGCGCGATCTTCGCGTCCGCCGGCTGCGGCGGCTGCCACACCCTCGTGGCCGCTGGAGCTCACGGCACCGTCGGCCCGAACCTCGACGCTGCCAAGCCGCCACTTGCGCTCGTCGTCGACCGCGTCACCCATGGCAAGGGCGCAATGCCGTCCTTCCAGGGTCAGCTGAGTGCGCTCCAGATCCGAACCGTCGCGACCTATGTCGCGGCGGCTACAGCACGCTGAGCGCGAGCACGAGGAGCAGCGGCGCGCCGATCGCGAGCGCGCACGCCGCGAGCGAGCGCCCCCACGTCCAGCCGTGCACGGAGCGCACGCCGACGACGAGTAAGGCGGCCGCCCAGGCGACGAAGACGAGCGTCAGTGCGGTGAAGACGCGGCCGCCTTTGCCGGCGTCGCTGCCGCCGCTCCGGAAGACGTCTTCGCCGTAGAGCGCCAGCTTCACCGGCCAGAGGACGAGCGACAGTGCAATCGGGGCCGCGGCGAACGTGACGATGTGGCGGGAGCGTCGCCACGTTCCCTGCGAGCCGAGCGCCTTCGAGCCGCGGTCGACGAGGCCGCCGATCGCCCAGAAGCCGAAGCCGCCGTAGAGCCCGCCGGCGATGAACGCCCAGATCCCGACCTCGATCGCGTCGTAGGGGTTCGGCGGGTCCATCGCTCGACCGGCGGTCGCCGTTGCAAGCACGCCCGCGATCCCGGCGAGCAGGACGATTGCGAGCACGGGCTCCGAGCGGTCGCCGAGCGACTCCTTGCTGTCGTCGCGCAGGGCGACGAAGACGGGACGGGGCCGCGGGAGCACCAGCAGGGCTCTCAACCACCAGTCGCGCATCAGTTGTTGAGCGTGACGATCTGGCCGTCGTGACAGCGAACAAGCACCTGGCCGAGGATGCCTCCGCGTTGTGCGACCGGCGTCTTGCGGTCCTTGCACGTCGTCGTGTGACGGTTCAGGAACGCCGCTCCAATCCCTGCGGCAAAGAGTGCCGCACACACGCCGAGGACGAGCAGGAGCACGCTGCGGCGGTTGCGGAAGTTCACGCGGCGACGGCGCGGGCACGAGACTTCGCCCGCTGCCGGTCGAGCAGTGGACGGAGGAACTGCCCGGTGTAGGAGCCATCGGCCTCGGCAACCTCCTCGGGCGTGCCGACGGCGACGATCTCGCCGCCCGCCTCGCCGCCCTCGGGCCCGAGATCGACGAGGTAGTCCGCCTGCTTGATCACGTCGAGGTTGTGCTCGATCACGAGCATCGTGTTGCCGGCGTCGACCAGCCGTTGCAACGTCTCGAGCAGCTTCTCGATGTCTGCGAAGTGCAGGCCTGTGGTCGGCTCGTCGAGGATGTAGAGGGTTCGCCCGGTCGACACCTTGCAGAGCTCGGACGCGAGCTTCACGCGCTGAGCCTCGCCGCCCGACAGCGTCGTCGCGGGCTGACCGAGCGTCATGTAGTCGAGGCCGACGTCGTGCAGCGTCTGCAGACGACGCTGGATCTTCGGGATCTTCGCGAAGAACGCCAGCGCCTCCTCGACCGACATCTCCAGCACGTCGGCGATCGTCTTGCCCTTGAAGCGAACCTCGAGCGTCTCGCGGTTGTAGCGCTTGCCCTGGCACGTCTCGCACGGCACATACACGTCCGGCAGGAAGTGCATCTCGATCTTGATCTGACCGTCGCCCTTGCAGGTCTCGCACCGTCCTCCCTTGACGTTAAACGAGAAGCGCCCGGGCTTGTAGCCGCGTACCTTCGCGTCCGGTGTCAGGGAGTAGAGCTCGCGGATGTGCGTGAAGAGGTCGGTGTAGGTGGCAGGGTTCGACCGCGGCGTCCGGCCGATCGGGCGCTGGTCGATCTCGATCACCTTGTCGAACGCATCGATGCCGACGACGCTCTTGTGCTCGCCCGGCCGGACGCGCATCTTCGACAGCTGGTTCGCGAGCGCCTTGTAGACGATCTCGTTCACGAGCGTCGACTTGCCGGAGCCGGAGACGCCGGTGACGGCGATGAACTTGCCGATCGGGAAGTCGACGTCGATGCCCTTCAGGTTGTGCTCGGCCGCCCCGAGCACGGTGAACCAGCCGTTGTCCTCGGTGCGTCGCTCCGGGATCGCGATCGCGCGCGTGCCGGAGAGGAACTGGCCGGTGACCGACTTCTTGTTGCGCTGCACCTTGGCGGCCGTTCCCTCGGCGACCACGTGCCCGCCGTGCTCGCCCGCCCCCGGGCCCATGTCGACGAGCCAGTCCGAGCTGCGCATCATCTGCTCGTCGTGCTCGACGACGACAACGGTGTTGCCGAGGTTGCGCAGGCGCTCGAGCGTGCCGATCAGCTTGTCGTTGTCGCGCTGGTGGAGGCCGATCGACGGCTCGTCGAGGATGTAGAGCACGCCGACGAGCTGCGAGCCGATCTGCGTCGCGAGCCGTAGCCGCTGCGCCTCGCCACCGGAGAGGGTTGCGCTTGCACGATCAAGGTTGAGGTACCCGACGCCGACGTCGTCGAGGAAGGTCAGGCGCTCGCGGATCTCCTTGACGATGCGCACGCCGATCAGCTGCTCGGTCTCGGTCAGGTCGAGCTGGTCGATGAACTGCAGCGCGCGATTGATCGAGAGCTTCGTGAACTGGTGGATGTTCTGGTCGCCGACGGTGACTGCCAGCACCTCGGGCTTCAGCCGCGCGCCTTTGCAGACCGGGCACGGGCGGAACGACATGTACTCCTCGATGCGCTCACGCTGCGTCGAGGAGTCGGTTTCGCGGTACCGACGCTGGAGCGACGAGACGATGCCCTCGAAGTCGACCATGTACGAGCGCCGGCGCCCCATCCGGTTGCGGTAGGCCACGTAGACCTTGTCGCCGCCCGTGCCGTAGAGGAAGTAGTCCTGCTCCGCCTCGCTCAGCTTCTGCCACGGCACGTCGGTGGGGATCTCGTACCGGTCGGCGATCGCCTGGATCACCGATTCGTAGAAGCCGGACCCGCCGACCGCCCATGGCACGAGCGCACCGTCGTCGATCGAGAGCGACGAATCGGGCACGAGCAGGTCGGGGTCGATCTCCTGCTGTGCGCCGAGGCCGGTGCAGCGCGGGCACGCACCGTGCGGTGAGTTGAACGAGAAGATGCGCGGCTGTAGCTCCGCCAGGGAGACGCCGTGCTCCGGGCACGCGAAGTTCTGGCTATAGGTGGCGCTCTCGTTCGTATCGACGAGGTCGATCACGACGAGCCCTTCGGCGAGCTGTGCCGCGGTCTCGACGGACTGCGTCAGCCGCGTGCGAATGTCGTCCTTCATCACGAGCCGATCGACGACCACCTCGATCGTGTGCTTGAACTTCTTGTCGAGCGCCGGCGGCTCGTCGAGTGAGTGCTGCTCGCCGTCGACTTTGACGCGCGTGAAGCCCTCGTTGCGCAGCTCCTCGAAGAGATCCTTGAACTCGCCCTTTCGGTCGCGCACGCTCGGCGCGTTGACCGTGAAGCGCGTCCCTACCGGGAGCGCCAGGATCTGCTCGACGATCGAATCGATCGACTGCCCGGAGATCAGGCGGCCGCAGACCGGACAGTGCGGCCGACCGACGCGCGCATAGAGGAGACGCAGGTAGTCGTAGATCTCGGTCACCGTCCCGACCGTGGAGCGGGGGTTGCGCGAGGTGGTCTTCTGGTCGATCGAGATCGCTGGGCTAAGCCCGTCGATCGAGTCGACATCCGGCTTCTCCATCATCTGCAGGAACTGACGCGCGTAGGCGCTCAGGGACTCGACGTAGCGGCGTTGCCCTTCGGCGTAGATCGTGTCGAAGGCGAGGCTCGACTTCCCGGAGCCCGAGAGCCCGGTGATGCAGATGAGGGCGTTCCGCGGGAGCCGGACGGTGATGTCCTTGAGATTGTGCTCCCGCGCGCCGTGGACAATCAGCTCGTCGACCGCCATTCGCAGCCATTGTACCTACCGAACACCTGTTCGCATAGGGCCTTCTGCGGCGGCAGAGACGATTGCAGAACGCCGCACGTGGAAGACTCACCGCCTGATGGGAACCGCCCGCCGCGCCGCCGTCGCGACTCTCGTCGCCGGCGGCATCATCGTCGTCGCGCTCGCGCTCTGGAAGCTGAAGCTCGTGCTCGCGCTCCTCTTCACCGCAATGATCATCGCCGCGGCGATGCGGCCGGGGATCGACTGGCTCGCGCGCCACCGCATCCCGAAGCCGGCCGGCCTCGCCCTCAACTACCTGGCGTTGCTCGGCGTCCTCGCCGCGGCGATCTCGTTCGCGGCGCCGCGCGCCCTCGACCAGGTCAATCACGCGCTCAGCAAGAGCGGCAAGGCAGAGATCGCGCGTGAGGCGAGCCAGTCGACCGGAGTCAAGCACGAGGTGTTGACCGCGCTCCAGAAGCGCCTGAAGCATTTGCCCAAGCGCTCGGCGCTCATCAAGCCGGCGACACAGGTGGGCGCGAAGGCGTTCGAGGCGATCATCGGGATCTTCTTCACATTTGCGGCGGCCGCCTACTGGATCTTCGAGCGCGACAAGGCCGTCGACCTCGTCTGCTCGCTGATCCCGAGACCGAGGCGCAAGCTCGTCCGGGACACGTGGACGCTGATCGACCTCCGCCTCGGCGCGTTCGTCCGCGGCCAGTTTGTGCTGATCGTCGCGGTCGGGATCACACTCTCGCTGCTCTTCTGGGCGATCGGCGAGCCGTACTGGATCCTCGTCGGCTCGTTCGCCGGGCTCGTCGAGATCATTCCAGTGATCGGACCGCTCGTCGCCGGCGCACTCGCCGTCGCCGTCGGCTTCACCGCCTCGCTCCACGTCGCCTTGCTCGCAGCGGCCTGCGTGCTCGGCGTCCGCCTGCTCGAGGACTACCTGATCATGCCGAAGGTGCTCGGCGAGGCGGTCGGGCTCTCGCCGCTGCTCGTGCTGATCTCGGTGACGACGGTCGGGATCCTCTTCAGCGGCTGGGCGGTGCTGTTCGCGGTGCCGATCGCGGCCGTCGTGATGACGCTGTTCGACGTCGTGCTGCGCGACGTCGATCCCGCCGAGGAGGACGTGCCCGCGGTGATCTTCTCGCCGAAGGAGGACGTGATCTAGCGGCCGTCGCTACCCGGTCCTCGACACCTTTTGGCGTTCCTCATCTGGCACCGGCTCGAAGCGGTGTCGAAGAGGTCTCAGTCCGCCGCGGCGGCGACGAACGCCTCGTACACCTCGTCGTTGAAGAGCACGAAGCGTATGAGGTCGAAGCCGCCCTCCTGCTCGGCGACGGCGCCAACGGCGATCGCGGCCGCGCGCTCGACCGGGTAACCGTAGATCCCGCACGAGATCGCGGGGAACGAGACTGAGCGCGCGCCGAGCCCGGCCGCCACCTCGAGAGAACGGCGGTGGCAAGAGGCGAGCAACGCCGGCTCGCGCTGGTCACCGTCGTGCCAGACCGGGCCGACCGTATGGATCACCCAGCGCGCGGCCAGCCTTCCGCCGCCTGTCGCCTTCGCGTCTCCCGTCGCGCAGCCGTGGAGCCGGCGCGCCTCGGCGAGCAACTCGGGCCCTGCCGCTCGGTGGATCGCGTCGTCGATGCCGCCACCGCCAAGGAGGCTCGAGTTCGCGGCGTTGACGATCGCGTCGACGCGCTCCTCCGTGATGTCGCCGCGAACGACCTCGATCAAGCCTTGCGCCAGCGGCCGAAGATCAGGCCGCCGAGGGTGAAGCCGAGCCCGAACGTGCCGACGCTGAAGCCGCCGATCGCGATCCCCTTGCGCCACGGGGACAGCCGCTGCCAGCGCCCGAGCGCCTCGCGCTCCTCTGCGGTCAGCGCTTCGCCGCGACGCTGTTTGCGCAGTGCGCCCCCGGCTCGCAGCCCGAGGTAGAGATCGTCGAAGATCTCCGTCGATTGCTCGTCGGCCATCCCGGTCACTGTATAGCCTGCTTCGCCGGTGGTTACTCGCATCCTCCACGTCTCTGACCTGCATTTCGGGGCCCACGAGGACCCGAATCTGGAGCACGCGCTCGCCGGCCTGATCGAACGAACGTCCCCCGAGCTCGTGATCGCGAGCGGAGACCTGACCCACCGCGGGCAGCGCGACCAGCACGAGCGCGTCTCGGGCTTCCTACGGCGGCTCGGCCGCCCGGTGCTGGCGGTGCCGGGGAACCACGACATCCCGTACACCTTCCCGGCTCGCTTCACGACGCCCTGGCGGGAGTTCGAGCGTGCCTGGCAGACGACCGAGCCGGTCTACGAGACTGCCGCTTCACACGTCGTCGGCCTCAACTCCGTGCGCCCGTGGCGGCATCAATCGGGCGGCATCAGCGACGCGCAGCTCGAGCGCGCGACGACGCGACTGCAGCAGGGCGCACCGGGAGCGCTGCGGGTCGTCGTGCTGCACCACCAGATGATCGCCGCGCCGTGGCGCACGCGGAAGAAGCCGGTCGCACGCCGCAACCACGTGCTCGCGGCACTCGTCGACTCGGGCGCCGAGCTGATCGTCGGCGGGCACATCCATCAGGGAACGGTGGCGGAGCGACACGAGTTCGAGGTGATCGTCGGGGACACACGCGGCGTCGTCGTCTCGATCGCGCCGGGCCTCGGCCAGCCGAGGCCGAAGCGTCGCGGGGAGGCGCGCGGGTGCGTCGTCTACACGGCCGAGGCGCACACGCTAACGACCGATACCTATATCTGGCGCGACGACGACTGGGGGCTCACCGCCATCCGGACGTTTCCGCGCGGCAGCAAGCCCCTCGCCGTGGATCCGGTCTAGACAGACCGCGTCCGGCCGGCCGCGATGCGGCTCCAGATCACGAGCAAGACAGCGGCGATGATGATCCCGACCACGAACTGCAGCACGGTGCTGCTGAAGATCGCCCCCGCGACGATCAGGGAGACGATCCCGAGCACGATCGTGAGGATCCAACCCATTGGGTCGCTGCCGGGGTGCAGCAGCCGACCGAGAGCCCCCACGATGGCGCCAACGATGATGAGCCATAGCCAATGCATGATCGGAGAGGTGTCCGATCCGCCTCAGGAATAAACGTGACGCGCTAGACGCGCTCGTCGAGCGCGTCGCGTTTCGCCGCGAGCTCGTCGTCGTCGAGCACACCCGCGCGGTGCAGCTCCTGCAGCATTGCCTCGAGCTTCGCGCGTTCGTGCTTCTTCGGATCCGGACGCAACGCGTTCAGGTCGATGCCGAGTCTCTGCAGCCGCTCACGCTGCTGACCGACACCGAGGCCCCGCTCGGGAAACTCGAGCGCGCCCGGACCGAACGACGGGCGCTTCTGGACGAAGTGGCGGTAGGCGATCACGAGCCCGATCGCGATCCCGAACGAGAGAAACGAGATCACGAAGCCGTTGTCGTTCGAGATCGCATTGCCGACAACCGCCCCGATGATCGAGCCGGTGAGGCCGATCGCGAGCGTCAGCCAGATCGGCATCGGGTCGGGGCCGGGAACCGCGAACCGGGCGAGGCCGCCTGTCAGAAACCCCGAAAGGAGGATCGCGATGATCACATTCGTGCTCATGCCGAGGTCGGTGTCAGCGCGACGAGGTCGCGCCTGAGCTCCTTCAGCTCGTCGCGAAGCTTGGCCGCATACTCGAACCGCAGCTCTTCCGCTGCTGTGTACATCTCTTCCTCGAGGGTGATCACGAGCTTCTCGATGTCCTCACGCGACATCCCCTCGAGCTTCTCGCCGCCGCGCCGGCGGCGCGACCTCGGCACATTCGGCGACTCGAGCGCGAGGAACTCGGCGATGTCCGAGACGCCCTTGGTAATCGAGATCGGCGTGGTGCCGTTCTCCTCGTTGTAGGCGATCTGAATCGTCCGACGCCGGTTCGTCTCGTCGAGGGCTCCCTTGATCGCCTCGGTCATCTTGTCGGCGTACATCAGCACCATGCCCTCGACGTTCCGCGCGGCCCTCCCGATCGTCTGGATCAGCGCAGTCTTGCCGCGGAGGAAGCCCTCCTTGTCGGCGTCGAGGATCGCGATGAGCGACACCTCGGGCAGGTCCAGCCCCTCACGGAGCAGGTTGACGCCGACGAGGACGTCGTAGTCGCCGAGCCGCAGCTCACGGATGATCTGGATCCGCTCGAGCGTGTCGATCTCCGAATGCAGGTAGCGCGTCTTCACGCCCGCTTCGAGCAGGTAGTCGGTCAGGTCCTCCGACATCTTCTTCGTCAGCGTCGTCACGAGCACACGCTCGCCCCGCTCCTCGCGCTTGCGGATCTCGTTCAGGAGATCGTCGATCTGGTTCTTGGTCGGGCGCAGCTCGATCTCGGGATCGATCAGGTAGGTCGGACGGATCAACTGCTCGGCGACGTTCGCCGACTGCCGCAGCTCCCACGCTCCCGGTGTCGCCGAGACGAAGATCGCCTGCGGCACCTTCTCGAGGAACTCGTCGAAGCGCAGCGGCCGGTTGTCGATCGCGCTCGGGAGGCGGAATCCGAAGTCGACGAGCGTCTGCTTGCGCGACCGGTCTCCCTCGTACATGCCGCCGATCTGCGGCACCGTCTGGTGCGACTCATCGACGAGCACGATGAAGTCGGACGGGAAGTAGTCGAGCAGCGTGTGCGGCGCAGAACCGGGCGGGCGGCCGTCGAGGATGCGTGAGTAGTTCTCGATCCCGTTGCAAAATCCGAGCTCGAGCATCATCTCCAGGTCGTACTCGGTGCGCTGCTTGATGCGGTGTGCCTCGAGCATCATCCCCTTCGACTCGAAGTGCTCCACCTGCTCCGTGAGCTCCTCGCGGATCTCGACAGCCGCACGTTCGATCGTCGGCTTCGACGTCACGTACTGGGTCGCGGGAAAGACGGTGATGTGGTCGAGCTTCGAATGAACCTCGCCGGTCAGCGGATCGAAGTGCGTGATCTGCTCGACGGTGTCGCCGAAGAACGAGACGCGGTAGGCCGTCTCGGAGTGCGCGGGCTGGATCTCGATCACGTCACCCTTGACACGGAACCGTCCGCGGCCGAGCAGTGTGTCGTTCCGCGAGTACTGGATGTCGATCAGTTTGCGCAGCACCAGGTCGCGGTCGGCGTCCTCGCCGACGTTCAGCAGGACGAGTCGATTCTCGTACTCCTCGGGCGAGCCGAGGCCGTAGATGCACGAGACCGAAGCGACGACGATCGTGTCGCGCCGCGAGAGCAGGCTGGAGGTCGCGGCATGGCGGAGACGATCGATGTCGTCGTTACGCGAGCTGTCCTTCTCGATGTAGAGGTCGGCCTGCGGGACGTACGCCTCCGGTTGGTAGTAGTCGTAGTAGGAGACGAAATACTCGACCGCGTTGTCAGGAAAGAACTCGCGAAACTCGTTGCAGAGCTGCGCGGCAAGTGTCTTGTTGTGTGCGATCACGAGCGCGGGCTTCTGGACCTGCTCGATGATCCACGCCATCGTCGCGGTCTTGCCGGTGCCGGTCGCCCCGAGCAGTGTCTGGTAGCGCTCCCCCGTCCGCAGCCCGTCCGCCAGCGAGGCGATCGCTCCCGGCTGGTCGCCGGTCGGGACATACGCAGTCGATGTTTTGAGCGGCTGCACGACAGGGACAGGGTACCCCGATGGCTCCGCAGACGACTCGCCCGCCCTACCGCGCATACGCCTCGATCATGGGAACCTACATCGGGGGTCTCGCGGCCACCGCCGCCCTTGCGCATCTGCTCGACCGGGACGGCGAAGAGAGCGACGGCCTCGACCTGATCGTGCTCGGCGCGGCGACCTTCAAGGCTTCCCGCACGATCAGCCGGGCGGAGGTCGCGAGCTTCATTCGCGAGCCGTTCGTCGAAGGCGAGGCGCACGGCGGCGACGATGACCCGGTCGACACCGGCGACCTGCGCCAGGCGATCGGCGAGCTCGTCACGTGCTCCCGCTGCATCGGCACCTGGGTGGCGGGCGGGCTGGGAGCGACTCAGATCCTCGCGCCCCGCTTCGGGCGGCTCCTCGTCTGGTCGCTCGCCGGCGCCGCGGCGAACGACTTTCTCCAAGCCGGGTTCACCGCACTGACTCAGAAGCCGCCACGGGGACCGTCCTAGAGCGCGGCTACCCTGCTCAGGGTGCGCCGGATGGGTCTCCTCGCCGCAGCGGCGTTCTTCGTCGCCGCCCCTGCGCATGCCGCGACGCTCAGCGTCGCCCCACACGACTTCTCGCCGCTGCACGCGAACCTGAACCTGTCCGCGAAGCTGAGCGTGCCCCGACAGGTCGGCGTCAGCCTCGTCACCCGCGGCGGCAGAAGCCTCGGCTGGATCGTGCCGCCCTCGAGGCGCCGCGAGCTCCAGGTGGGCTGGGACGGGCGCATCGCCGGCAAGGCCGTGCCCGACGGGAACTACGTCGTGCGGCTCGTCTTCCGCTCGTCCGTCCTCGCGACCGCGTCGTTGCGCATCGATGCTCACGCACCCCAACTCGTCGCACTGCACACGAACAACGGATCGACGCGCTTCGCCGGCGACAGCGCCCTCCTGACGACGGTCAGCCCGAACGGCGACGGGTTCCGTGACATCGCGAACATCACGTTCCGCCTGCGTGAGGCGGCGACGATCACGATGGAGGTCACGCGCACCGTCAAGACGCCGACCGTGATCTACACGCTGACCGCGCGGTTCGAGCCTGGCACACACACGCTCACGTGGGCGCCGGCGCCGACGACGAACCCGCGAACGTTCCTCGTTCGCCTGACGGCGGTCGACGAGGCGGGAAACCGTGTCACCTACGGCGCCCCGAACGCCTTTGTCGGGCGCGCGCCCAAGAGCGTCGTCGTGCGCGTCCAGGGGATCGATGCAGGCTTCGGCCGGCCGAGCTACGCCCCCGGCCAGGTTGCGCGGATCCATATCTCCTCGGACGAGCCGTCACTGGAGCTGCGCGTCTTCCACTCGGGGCCGGAACAGGTCGTGACCTACGCGGACAACCAGATGGCGGGCATCGACATCGGGACACCGCCGCTCGCGCTCGACTGGTCGAAGTGGCGCAGCACGACCCGAACGATCGACTTTCGCGTCCCGGACGTTCCGAGCGGGCTCTACTACGTCCAGTTGAACGGACCGGACGGGCGCGTCGGGTACGCGCTGTTCGTCGTCCGCCCAGCGACGCTGGGCGCGACGGGCCGGGTGCTCGTCGTTCTCCCGACGAACACCTGGCAGGCCTACAACTTCCAGGACGCCGACGGGAACGGCTACGGCGATACGTGGTACGCAGGGCCGCCGAACGGCAGCGTCAACCTGTCGCGCAGATACACCGCGCGTGGCGCACCGCCCAGGTTCTACCGCTACGACCTGCCGTTCCTCCACTGGCTCTACTGGTCAGGCAAGAGCGCCGAGTTCATCTCCGATTCCGACTTCGACCAGATCAACTCGGGCGACGACCTCGCGCGCGCGTACGACCTCGTGATCTTCGAAGGGCACACGGAGTACGTGACCTCGCACGAGTACGACGTCGTCGCGCGCTACCGCGACCTCGGCGGCAACCTGATGTTCCTCTCGGCCAACAACTTCTTCTGGAAGGTCGACAAGACAGGTCAGGTGCTGCGCAAGATCGGCAAGTGGCGCGACGCGGGGCGCCCGGAGGCAGCGCTGATCGGCGTGCAGTACCGCGCCAACGACGACGGCCAGCGGCAGGGCCTCTTCACCGTGCAGAGCACGGCCTCTGCCCCGTGGCTGTGGGACGGCACGGGGCTCGCAGACGGGTCGACGTTCGGCCAGTTCGTCGGCGGCTACGGGATCGAGATCGACGCAACCTCGGCCTCTTCACCCCCGGGGACGCTCGTCCTGGCGCAGATCCCCGACCTGTTCGGCGTCGGCATCAGCGCGCAGATGTCCTACTACGAGACGGTCGGCGGTGCGAAGGTATTTGCCGCCGGCACCCTCGACTTCGGCGGCTCCGCGACATTCTGGCCCGTCAAACGCATGCTCGACAACCTCTGGGCGAGGCTGAGCCAGCCGTAGCTACTAGTCGCCCCAGTCGAAGTCGCGCGAGCGTGACCAGAGGTTCTCGTCCGAGCGGTCGTCCGGCTCCTCGCTCGGGACAGCGGGGTGGGCCTCCGTCTCCTGGTCGACGGACGCGATAGGCGCCTGCTGTGGCTCGTCGATGAAGGTGTCCTCGTTCGTCGGCCAGTCGAGCGACGTCTCATGCGACTCGATGCCCTGCACGCCGTCGATCGTGTCCTCGATCCGGGCCTGCTCTTCGGTCTTGAAGAGGGGGTGGTTCTCGAACGGATCGTTGTGCATGTACTTCTCGAGCGGCATTTCGTGCTCGAGTGTTGAGTTACGTCGCTTCAGTTCCAGGTGCTCCTGGATCACCGCTGCAAACATCGACGCGGTGTCGACTGCCATGAGATCCTCCTGCTCGAACGCCATACTCTCCCGCGCGGAGTTTAGATGATTCGAGCTCGAGTCGACTCGGCCGAGACCACGACACGATTCTTGCCGTCCCGCTTGGCCGCATAGAGCGCCGAATCGGCTGCAGCAAGCAGATCGCCGAGCTCTGCCGCCTCGGGAAACGAGGCGACTCCGAAGCTGGCCGTGACCGATACCTCGGCACCGTCGGGGGCGTTCAGCGTGCGCGACTCGATCATCGCGCGCGCGCGTTCGGCAAGCCGGGCGCCTCCGGTCGAATCGGTTCCCGTCAACACGAGCGCGAACTCCTCCCCGCCCCAACGTCCTGCGACGTCGCTCTCGCGCACGGTCGAACGAAGCGCGCGTGCGAACTCCTTCAGCATCTCGTCGCCGACGGGATGCCCGTACCTGTCGTTCACCTGCTTGAAGTCGTCGAGGTCGGCGAGCACCAAACAAACCTGATCGTTGAAGCGCCCCGCGCGCGCGAGCTCGGCGCGCAGCGTCTCCTCGAGACTGCGGCGATTCGCGAGCCCGGTCAGGCTGTCGACGAGCGCCTGGCGTTCGACGATCCGGTGGAGACGCGCATTGTCGAGTGCGACGACGGCGTGCGCGGCGAGCGACGCAGCCATCTCGACCTGCTCGGCGTCGAACGATTCGGCGGTCAGCACGAGCGACCCGAAATCGGAGTGGCCGGCTCGCAGCGGAAACGCGATCCGCTCCCCGGGGGCCTCCGGATCGCCGGTGCGCGCCAGCTCGGCGCCGCCGTTCAACACGAGGCCACCCCTGGCTCCAGAAGCCTCGACCGCCGACTCGACGATCACCCGTACGAGCTGCCCCGGGTCGTGGGTCGCGGCCAGCGCCTCGCCGAACCGCCCCGCGGCGTCGCGCACGCGGCTCCGCTCGGTCTCGAGCTCGGCCAGTCGCTGCTCGAGCTGGGCGGCCATGTCGTTGAAGGCGTTGCCGAGCTGTGCGAACTCGTCGCGTCCCTGCACCTCGACGCGCTCGCCGAAGCGGCCGTTGGCGATCCCGTTCGCCGCCTCCGACAGGCGGCGCAGGGTGCCGACGATCGAACGCCCGAGCAGGTACGTGATCACAGCGAAGAGCGCGAGCGATGCGAGCAGCGCAGTCAGGATGCGGCTCTCGGAGGAGCGGGCCGCCGAATTAATCGTCCGCTGCGGGACGAGCGCAGCGAGTTCGATCCCATCCGAACCGCCGATCGGAGCAGTGCGCAGCGCACGAAACTCGGTGCCGCCGAGACGCACGACGCCCGCCCCTCCCGAGCGCACGTGCAACGTGCGGCCCACTTCGAACCCGGACACGATCTGGTCGCCGCGAACGGCGAGGAGCCGCTCGCCCGGAGGCAGGCCACGGGCGACCAGCGTCGAGACGACCTCGGCGACGGAGAGCCGGGCCGAGACATGGCCCAGCACGTGCCCTCCGTCGTAGACGTCGATGCGGCGCACCAGGATTCCATGCGAAGCGCCCAGGTGCAGTCCCGGCGCGTCGACGGCCGTGCCCGGCGCAGTGGCGATCAGCCGTCGCAGGGTCGGGAGATCCCGCCCGCGGAGCGCGCGTTGCAGCTTCGGATTGATTGCGAGCTGCTGGGCGATGTACCCCGAGCCGTCGAGCACGCCCTGGTAGCTCGCCGCGCTGGCTCGCAGGGTCGCCTCGAGGCTCGCGTCCGCCCGCCGTGTCTCGCTGCGGTTTGCCAGCGAGTCATAGCCGTAGAACGCAACGGCAAGCGGCAGCAGCGCCAGGAGCGCGAACCACAAAACGAGCTTGAGCTTGAAACTTCCCATTCGAGGCATTCAAGTCTTCGGCGCGGCTGCCGATACGACCTTGTAGCAGTCGTTGTCGGCGAAATCGGGGGATTTCATGAGAGCTTCGTTCCCGCAGGTCACAGCAGGGCTCCTGGCGGTGATTGTCGCTGCCGGTCTCCTCGTGCTGCCCGGCACGCTCCTCGGCCCCGATCAGGGCCAGATCGTCCCGATCCGGCTCTCCGAGCCGACGCACACGACCGCCGTGCAAGCCGCACCCCCGCTCGCAAGGCTGGAGCCACGCCGCACTCACGCGCAGGCCACACAGGTCGTACGGCGCACCCAGCCGACCCGCCCGGCCCCCCAGCAGGCGAGCCTCGCCGTCCAGCGGATCCCGGTGATCGCCCCCGTGGTCGCGCCCGTGGTCAGGGCCTACCCTGAGTCCGCCCGCCGGGCTGCCATCCGCCGCAATCTCGCCCCGAAGGCCGCCCACCGCGCGGTTCACGCCCAGCACCCTGCACCCGCCCCGACCCCCGCTCCCACGCCGGCGCCGACCCCGGCGCCCACCCCTGCACCGGCGCCGGCCGCACCCCCCGCGCCCACGCCCGCGCCGACCGTCGTGACCGCAACGCGGATCCTCAGCGACACGCTCGCGAGCGCTGCCGACTCGACCGATCAGAGCAAGAGCAAATGCGACAACGGGCATGGCAACGACAACGGGCACGGCAACGACTGCCACAGCCACGACAACGAGCCGGATCACGGCTCGGGGAACGGGAAGTAGCGCAAACCGGGCATGATGCGCGCATGCCGCGCTTCGGGCTCGCACGCCGTCTCGGCCCGATCGGGACGGCACTCACGCTCTACGACATCTGGCGGCGGCTGCCGCCTCGTCAGCGCCGCTGGGTGATGGAGCAGGCGCGCCACCACGGCCCGCGGATCGCCAAGCAGGCGCTCGACGTCCAGCGCAACCGCCGCAAGCGGTAGAACCTCAGAGAGTCAGGGCGTCGCGGGCGATGCGGTCCTGCTCGATGCCGTGCGCGGTCGGATAGCCCTCCGACGGGCTCGCGCGCCACGGCCGTCCGACGAAGCGCAGCGGGACGCCGGCGGACGCCTCTTCGAGCCGATGCCTGATCGACCGCCAGGGGCCCATGTTCTGCGGTTCCTCCTGCGCCCACACGACCTCGGCGAGCGACGGATAGGACGCGACGAGCGCGCCCGCCGCTGCGGTCGGGAACGGATAGAGCTGTTCGACGCGTGCGATCGCGACGTTCTGCGGCCGCGTCGCGTGGCCGATCAGGTCGTAGTAGACCTTGCCCGCGCAGAGGACAAGCCGCCGCACGGACTGCTTGTCGACCGCCGGATCGTCGAGCACCGGCTGGAAGCTGCCGTCGGCAAGATCCGCGAGCGTCGAGGACGCGTCCTTCAGCCGCAGGAGTCCCTTCGGCGTCGTCACGACGAGCGGCCGCGCCGTCGGATCGAGCGCCTGGTGGCGCAAGAGATGGAAGTACTGCGCCGCGGTCGTGCAGTTCGCGATGCGGAGGTTCTCCTGCGCGGCAAGCTGCAGGAAGCGCTCGAGACGGGCGCTCGAATGCTCCGGGCCGTTTCCCTCGTAGCCGTGCGGCAGGAGGAGCGTCAGCCGCGAGGTCTCGCGCCACTTCGAGAGCGCCGACGCGATGAACTGGTCGATCACAATCTGTGCCCCGTTTGCGAAATCCCCGTATTGCGCTTCCCAGATCACGAGCGCCTCGGGCGCGGCGGCCGAGTAGCCGTACTCGAAGCCGACGCACGCGTACTCCGAGAGTGGCGAGTTGAACACCTCGAACGACGCCGAGGCGTCGTCCAGGTGCTGCATGGGCGTGTACGTCTCGGCGGTCTGCACGTCGTGGAGAACGAGGTGGCGCTGAGAGAACGTGCCGCGCTGTGAGTCCTGGCCGGTGAGACGGATCGGGATGCCGTCGACCACGAGCGAGGCGTAGGCGAGCGCCTCTGCCTGGCCCCAGTCGATCCCGCCTTCGACGATCGCAGTGCGGCGCCGCTCGAGCTGACGCGCGAGCTTGGGGTGCACGTTGAACTCTTCGGGTGTCCGCAGCAGCGCGTCGTTCAGCTCGACGAGCTTGTCTGCTGCAACTGCGGTAATGACCTCCGCCGTCGTCGAGCGCGGGATCGCGCCATCGTGCTCGACCTTCCCCGTGTCCCCGAACGACGCCTTGAGGCGGTCGTGCGCAGCACGCAGCACGGCCTCGACCTCGGAGACGAACGCCGTCGCCTCTTGCTCGGTGAGCACGCCCTCGTCGATCAGCTGCTCCTGGTAGAGCTCGCGGACACTCCGGTGCGCGTTGATCTGTTCGACCATCAGAGGCTGGGTGTAAGCGGCCTCGTCCTGTTCGTTATGGCCGAAGCGGCGGTAACCGACCAGATCGATCACGACATCCTGCGCGAAGCGGCGGCGGTAGGCCATCGACAGCCTGACCGCGGCGATCGCCGCTTCTGGGTCGTCGGCGTTGACATGCACGATCGGCACGTCGAATCCCTTGGCGAGATCGGACGAATAGCGGGTCGAGCGCCCTTCGCTGGGCTCGGTCGTGAACCCGATCTGGTTGTTCGTGATCAGGTGCAGCGTGCCGCCGGTCGAATAGCCCTCGAGCCCGTGCAGGTTGAAGGTCTCGGCGACGACGCCCTGGCCCGCGAACGCCGCGTCGCCGTGGAGTAGGACGGGCAGCGCGACCGACGGATCGTGCGCGCCGTTGCGCGTCGACCGGTCGGTCTGCTCGGCGCGCGTGCGTCCCTCGACGACCGGGTTGACAGCTTCGAGGTGGCTCGGATTCGCCACGAGCCGGACGCCGACCTTGCCGTTTGCCGTCGTGCGCGTCCCGTGGGCGGCCAGGTGGTACTTGACGTCGCCGGTGCCACCCTCCGGGTCGGCGGTGACGGCGTCGATCGTGCGCTCGCCCTCGAACTCGCGGAGGATGTACTCGTACGGCATGCCGATCGTGTGCGCGAGCACGTTCAGTCGGCCGCGGTGCGCCATTCCCATCACGACCTCGTGCGCGCCCGCCTCGGCCGCGAGCTCGATCGTCTCGTCGAGCATCGGGATCATCGCGTCGAGGCCTTCGACGGAGAACTGCTTCTGCCCGAGGAAGCGCTTGCGCAGGAAGCGCTCCATCCCCTCCACCTCGCAGAGGCGGCGGAAGAGCGCCTGCTTCTCCTCCGCGGTGAGCGTTCCGCGGTAGCGGCCCGACTCGATCGCCTGCCGCAACCAGACGCGCTGCTGGTGGTCGGAGAGATGCTCGATCTCGTACGCGATCGTGCTGCAGTAGGTCTGCGCGAGCTGCGGCAGCACTTCGGCCAGGGTGTCGCCGGGCGCCGCGACGCGGAGCACCGACGCGGGGATGCGCGCCTGGAGCTCGGGGGTGAGCTTCGGCTCGAGCCGCAGCGGCTCGAGCGACGGGTCGCCGACCGGCTCGGAGCCGAGCGGGTCGAGTCGTGCGGCGAGATGGCCGTGTGTGCGATGGGCCTTGATCAGCGCCATCGCAGCCGCGACGCCGCCGAGCAGCTGCTTGTCGATCGGCGGCGGGGCCTGCGGCTCTGCGACCGCGACGGGAGCGGCTGCCGCGACCGGGATGGGCGCGGGTGCCAAGGCGACCGGCGCAAGCTGTGCGGGCGCTGCGGGCGGCGCGACTGTCGCCGGCTGATGGCCGTTGCCGTCGCCGGCGCCGTGCCGCGGCAGCAATTCGAGCAGCCGCGCGAGTCCGGGATGGCTCGCGACCAGCTCGGAGTCTCCGCTCTCGAACAGCGCGCGCCACTCGGACGGCACCGCCTCGGGATTCTCGAGGTACTCGTCGAGCAGGGCGCGCGCGTAGCCGGCATTCAGGCCGTCGACGTCGTGCGTGCTCACCCCTGTGTTGTACCAGGGAGGATCGGGTTGTCCTCTGCCTCGTCAGAAAAGCGGGTGGTGCGTGAGCACCTGGATCGCCGCACCCGCGACGAAGCAGATCCCGACCACGGCGAACCCGAGCCCGATCAGCTTCTGCTGGCGGTTGCTCATCACGGTCGCGACGAGCAGGAGGATCAGCGCAGCAGGCGCCAGACGGAAGGGCCTGTAGGCGAGCTCGAACGCGCCGAGGAACACCGCGCCTGCGGCCATGATCCCCGCCACGGCCTCGGCCGGCCGCCAGTTGTCGGGAGCCTTCGCATTCGGTGTGGCCGCCATCAGGGCGTGACTCTATCCCGAGCCGCATCCCGGCGCGCCCGCGACGGGCGTGCGCCGTCGCGCGTGCCGTGCGGGCCGCCCCGGCGCGTGCGCGGGCTCTCCGGCTTGCGCCATGGCCGCCAGGTCGAGTACTCGGACGGGTCGACACCGGGCTCGGGCTCGGCCCGGATCGCGTACCAGACCACGAGCCCCAGGTAGATGATCGGGATCTTCAGGATCAGCATCATGAAGATCAGCTCCCATGCACCGCTCGACATCAGTGAAGTGTACGAGATGATCCGGTGACCGGTTTTCGTCCAGAATGCGCGAACGTTGAACGATGACGATCGACGATCACGCATTCGTTCCGCTGCTCTTTGGCCCGTCGCCTGTGCACCGGCTGGAACGCTTGAGCGAGGAGCTCGGCGGCCGCGTCGAGATCTGGGCGAAGCGCGAGGACTGCAACTCGGGGCTCGCCTACGGCGGCAACAAGGTGCGCAAGCTCGAGTACCTGGCCGCCGACGCGCTGGCGACGGGCTGCGACACGCTCGTCTCGATCGGCGGCGTGCAGTCGAACCACACGCGGCAGGTTGCGGCGGTTGCCGCGCGGCTGGGGCTGAAATGCGTGCTCGTCCAGGAGCACTGGGTCGAGTGGCCCGACGTCGTCTACGACAAGGTCGGGAACATCCTGCTCTCACGGATCATGGGGGCTGACGTCCGGCTCTCGGACGCCGGCTTCGACATTGCGTTCCGGCCGAGCTGGCAGGAGGCGCTCGCTTCGGTCGAGGCGGCCGGCGGGAAGCCGTACGCGATCCCCGCCGGCGCATCGGATCATCCACTCGGCGGGCTCGGATTTGCACGCTGGGCGCGGGAGGTGGCCGAGCAGGAGGCGGAGCTCGGCACGTTCTTCGACACGATCGTCGTGTGCTCGGTGACCGGTTCGACGCAGGCGGGAATGATCGCCGGCTTCGCGGTGCAGGAGCGCGAGCGCGCGGTGTTGGGGATCGACGGCTCGGCGAAGGTCGAGCAGACGTGGGATCAGATCGCGCGCATCGCGCGCCGCACGGCCGAGGCGATCGGCCTCGGGCGCGACCTTGCCGACGAGGAGATTGTGCTGCTCGACGAATGGCACGCGGGCACCTACGGCATCCCCGACGCGAAGACGATCGACGCGATCCGCTTTTGCGCGGGCCTCGAAGGGATGCTCACCGACCCGGTGTACGAGGGGAAGTCGATGGCCGCGCTGATCGACCTCGTACGAGACGGCCGAATCGAGCCGGGCTCGCGGGTCCTCTACGCACACCTCGGCGGGCAGCCGGCGCTCAACGCCTATGCCGGCGCCTTCTAGGCAAACGGTCTCGGTGTTGCGCTGATCTTGGGGATCGAGACGCGCGCGATCGTGCTGAATGGTGAGGGTTGGCACGCCTGGCAGATGTTGGCGTCGCATGCGACCGAGAGGAACACGAAGGCTTCCTCCGGGGTGAAGGCCCATTCCTCGACGAGCAGGCGAGCGGCTTCCGAGCATGCTTCCTGGAGTGCCTCGCGAACGTCGGCGCCGGCGGTGCCGTGTGCGACCCAGGACGATTCGAGCTCGGTCACGGGCCAGGTGGCCTGTTTGCCCTTGAGCAGGCCGAACCGCACTGTGACCTCGCCGGCGATCTCGACTCCTGTGCCGCAGATCTCGCCGTCGCCCATCGCCGCGTGCATGTCGCCGACGGCGAACATCGCGCCGGGCTGCCGCACAGGGAAGTAGAGGCGAGCGCCGGGGCCGTGCAGGTGGTTGTCGAGGTTGCCCCCGTGTCGGCCGGCGAACGCGTTCGAGATCGTCTCGCCGTCGGTCGCGACGCCCACGACGCCGACCATCGGCCGCAGAGGAAACGAGATGCGGTCGTTCATGTGCACGGTGTCGCCGTCGACACGGAACACCTGCGTCAGCGGCGAGCGCACCTGGTCGATCAACTGGCCGATACCCGGGATGATTGTCGCGACACCGGTCGCAACAGGGTTCACATCGAGGATCTCGACGATCAACGAGTCGCCCGGCTCGGCGCCGCGGACCGCAACGGGCCCGGTCGCCCCGTTGACGCGATCGAAGTCGATGTCCGTGACGAGGTCGCTCTCGCTTCGGATCTGACCTGTGAAGCAATCGTTCGTCTCGAAGCTGACGACAGCACCAGGCTCGACCTCGAGCACTGCCTCCATCTCCGGGCCGAAACCCCAGACGACCTGGTCCCGCGTAACCAGATGATCGACCTCTACAACTGCCAAACCCTCACCTCCAGTCGCCGCATGATCGAGAGCGTTGCTAGGCGTGGATCATTTCGTGAACGGGGAACTCCTTGATGTCGGGCGGCCCCTGCGGCTGGATGCCGGCCGCCGCGAATCCTTCGGGAATCCGCACCGCGAACGCGTCGAAGTCCTCGCGCGATTCCCAAAAGTCGATGATCCCCCAACCACCGTCCACCGGCCCGGATGCATGGAAGAGGAGTCCTTTCGGCGGCGTTCGATCGGGGTTGATGTGGTCGTGCGCGGCGTCGAAATGCTCCTGAGTGATCCCTGCGAGCTTGATGCGGATGCCAACGGCCATGCTGCCTCTTCTTTCACTAGGGGATTCGACTCTACGCCGCCCGCCGGTCTCGCGAGCTACACCTGCGCCGGTCCGCTTGCTTGGGCGACTCTCACGGGCGCGAGAGAAGGGGTGTTCCTCCGTTCGACCCTTGGCGCTCACGCATTGCGAAGTGCCGCGTTACGCTAGCCCGCACGAGAGCCAAGGAGACCCCATGACGGACTACGTGGTCAAGCCCCTCGACGCGAATACGTGGGACGCGTTCGCGCGGCTCGTCGAGCGGCACAACGGTGTGTTCGGTGGCTGTTGGTGCACCTGGTTCCACACCTTCCATGCCGAGAAGACGTTCACCGCGGATGGCAACCGTGCCCTCAAGCAGCGGTTGGTCAAAGAGGGTCGCGCACACGCTGCGCTGGTGTTCGACGGTGATGAGGCAGTGGCGTGGTGCCAATACGGCATCCCGGAGGAACTGCCGAACATCCACCACCGCAAGGAGTACGAGGCCGCTCTCGACAGGTCGCCCGACTACCGGATCACCTGCATCTTCGTGGACAAGAAGCACCGGCGCAAAGGAGTGACGGCGGCCGCCCTTCGTGGTGC